>NZ_CP009238.1:326511-653023 GCF_000743945.1 Basilea psittacipulmonis DSM 24701
CGGTAAAAATAGTTATCGAAATTACCAATGGATGCTAGGTGTTTCTTATAAGTTTCATTAATCTCTTAATAGTTTAATGAAAACTTAGTTGGCGATTGTTGTTATTGCTGGTGCAAATAAGCATCAAGAATTTCAAATCGCTTATCGTAATGCCAAGCATTGCAAAGTGATATTGGAAATTATGGAATATTGTGCTTATTGATGCAAAGTAATATAGATAGTCTGGGTTGGCAGATCTATCAAATACAACAAGATGTGAATTATTTACGACGTAAATCATTTCCTCTGAAAAGAATGGCTCATAAAATTCGAGATATAGTTCGTAAATTACGTAAAAAAACTTAACCATGAATGAATAATAATTAGCCCTAGTCAAAAATACTGGGGCTTTTTTATGAGGATAAATAAAGTAATCATCTATTTATTCATAATATGTTAGAGTATAAAATTGCATATTAAAAGTTTGTAAAATTTATGAAAGTGAACGTTTTGATTTAAAGAGAAAGAATATGAATGATAAATTACCTATCAATATTCACGACTTATTAAGCAAAAAAACGATTGAGGATGAGCGAATTGAGTTTAAAACCAATTGGAATCCAGAAGCGATTTTGCATACTCTTTGTGCTTTTGCTAATGACTTTCATAATCTTGGTGGTGGGTATGTCATCATTGGTGTTAAAGAAGAACATGGAATGCCAGTATTACCACCCGTTGGATTAAATGCCAACCAAATTGATCATATTCGCAAAGAATTATTACAACTTGAAAAGAGTGCTATCTTTCCTAGTTTTCATGTATTAACAGCAACTTATGAGATTCAAGGGAAATTGATATTGGTACTATGGGCAGTGGCAGGAGAAATGCGTCCTTATCGTGCCAAAAAATCTTTATCAAGTAAAAATACCGAAAATTGGGCGTATTACATTCGTCAGCACTCCAGTAGCATTGAAGCCAAAGGAGAAATAGAACAAGAACTTTTATCTTTAGCTAATAAAATCCCTTTTGATGACCGTCTATGTCTAAATGCAAAACTTGAAGATTTAGAACCACACTTGATTAGGGAGTTTTTAACTGAAATCAAAAGTGAATTAGCATCAGAAGCTTATCAACTTTCTGTGGAACAATTAGCGAGACGAATGAATATTGTAGGAGGTAGTAGTGAAGCATTATTTCCTAAAAATGTAGGATTGTTGTTCTTTAATAGTCATCCCGATCGATTTTTTCCTTATACACAAATTGATGTCGTGCATTTTCCAGAAGGTACAGGTGCCAACCGTATTGATGAAAAGATTTTTAAAGGTCCATTGGCTCGCATTGCCCAAGAAGCCTTGCAATACATCAAAAATCTTTATTTACAAGAAACCATTATTAAAATTCCCAATCAAGCCAAAGCCAAACGCTTTTGGAACTATCCTTTTGAAGCCATTGAAGAAGCATTGATAAATGCCGTATATCATCGTTCTTATGAAATTCGTGAACCCATTGAAGTGCGGATTAATGCGACTTCTATTGAAATCCTAAGTTATCCAGGACCTGATCGTTCCATAAAACTTTCCGACTTACAGGCTGGTAAAGCAGTGAGTAGACGCTATCGAAATCGTAGAATAGGAGAGTTTTTAAAAGATTTAGACCTAACCGAAGGACGCTCTACAGGAGTACCTAAAATTATTCGAGCCATGAAAAACAACGGATCACCAGAAGCAACTTTTGAAACGGATGAAGAAAACAGCTACTTTTTGATTCGCTTGCCTATTCATAGTGGTGCAGATCAAGGGGTTAACCAAGAGCATGAAGATTATTTTGGCAGAATAGAATATTTCCTTGTAGCATTGGAAAAAGAATCTTTAGGAGTAAAGCAATTAATGCTGAATATGAACATTGGTGACAGAAAATATTTTAGATCACGATATCTGAATCCAGCTTTAGAACAAGGGTTTGTTGAAAGAACCTTACCAGAAAAGCCCACTAGCCGATATCAACAATACCGATTAACACAGTTAGGAAAAGAATACTTAACGCGACAATTAAAAAAAGAAAAATGATAAAAAATAATGAATTTTGTCTCTTATTTTATAAACAAGAGCAAAATGAACTTGTTTGATATATTTAGCACCGACTTCGATATTTTTAAAAATATTTTATTAAAATCAATTGGTTGTGTTTGTCATCTTTATCAGTGACTAAGACACCGACCTAGATACCGACCTAGATGTGTAAGGGTGTTTGTATTAAAATCAATAGGTTAGGTTTATTTAGTTTATTTGCCGACCTAGTTACCCCCTAAGACACCCCCTAAGATGGTGACCTAGATGTTTTGAAGTATTTTAATAAAATCAATTAGTTATGTTTGTCATCTTTATCAGTGACTAAGATACTAACTAAGACACCGACCTAGATACCGACCTAGATGTGTAAAGGTGTTTGTATTAAAATCAATAGGTTAGGTTTATTTAGTTTATTTGCCGACCTAGTTACCCCCTAAGACACCCCCCAAGATACCCCCTAAGATGGTGACCTAGATGTTTTAAAGTATTTTAATAAAATCAATTGGTTATGTTTATCATGTCTATCAGTGACTAAGATACTGACTAAGACACCGACCTAGATGTGTAAGGCTGTTTGTATTAAAATCAATAGGTTACGTTTATTTAGTTTATTTGTCGATCTAGTTGCTCCCTAAGACAGCCCTTAAGATGGTGGCCTAGATGTTTTAAAGTATTTTAATAAAATCAATTAGTTAAGTTTGTCATCTCTATCAGTGACTAAGATACTGACTAAGACACCGACCTAGATGTGTAAGGCTGTTTGTATTAAAATCAATAGGTTACGTTTATTTAGTTTATTTGTCGATCTAGTTGCTCCCTAAGACACCCCTTAAGATGGTGGCCTAGATGTTTTAAAGTATTTTAATAAAATCAATTGGTTATGTTTATCATGTCTATCAGTGACTAAGATACTGACTAAGACACCGATCTAGATACCGACCTAGATGTGTAAGGGTGTTTGTATTAAAATCAATAGGTTAGGTTTATTTAGTTTATTTGCCGACCTAGTTACCCCCTAAGACACCCCCCAAGATACCCCCTAAGATGGTGACCTAGATGTTTTGAAGTATTTTAATAAAATCAATTGGTTGTGTTTGTTGATAGTTATTTGCCGACCTAGTTACCCCCTAAGATACCCCCCAAGATACCCCCTAAGATGGTGACCTAGATGTTTTGAAGTATTTTAATAAAATCAATTGGTTGTGTTTGTTGATAGTTATTTGCCGACCTAGTTACCCCCTAAGACACCCCCCAAGATACCCCCTAAGATACACCGACCTAGATGTTTTGAAGTATTTTAAATTCACAAATGTGTAATAACCAACGGTTTGTCTTGATACAGTAGGATTTCCGTATCCATGGAGAAGATGTGTTTGAGATTCTCTTTGGTAATGACGTCTTTTGGATTTCCTTGAATGGCGATAGATCCGTCTTTCATGGCAATGATATGGTCTGCCCATGCAGCGGCAATATTGATATCATGTACCACCATAATCGTGTTCAGTCCTTTTTCGTCACTTAACTTTTTCAAAGTACGCATCAATTCACGAGCATGGTACATATCCAGATTGTTCAGAGGTTCGTCTAGCAAAACATAATGCGTATCTTGGCAAAAGACCATGGCAATCAAAGCACGTTGTTTTTGGCCGCCAGATAAGGTACTGAGTAAACGGTCTTTCAACGCCGTTAGTTCAAAGGTAGCTAACATTTCATTGACTACGTGCGTATCTTGAGTGGTAGGTCGTCCTTGATGATGAGGGTATCGCCCAAACATGAGTAAATCTTGGACGGTAATACGGTGGTTGAGGTCATTCTGCTGGGTCAAAATCGCCAGTTGTTTGGCAATTTGAGCTGATTTTTGGACTTTAATCGATGTCCCATCAATCAAAATATCCCCCACTTCTAGCCCTTGTAAACGAGCAATGAGTGAGAACAAAGTGGATTTTCCTGCGCCATTTGGACCGATAATTGCCACAATACCTTTTTCGGGAATGTCCAAATTAATATCCTTCAAAATACGTTCTTGTGCAATATCAAAATTAACTTGATGAGTGGTAATCATAATGTTCTCTTTTTCAAAACCAAAGCAAAAGGAAAGTCAATCCACCGATAAACTCAATGACAACGCCCAGCTCGCCTATTATAAGCGGTGGTTGGTAGGTCGTTTCAAAACTTTTAAAACGCTGAAAATACGCTCTTGTGCAATATCAAAATTAACTTGATGAGTGGTAATCATAATGTTCTCTTTTTCAAAACCAAAGCAAGGAAGGTCAATCCACCGATAAACTCAATCACAACGCCCAGCACGCCTTTCATGCCTAATGCTTGTTCAAATAACAACTGTCCAAGAACGAGGATTAAGGCGGAGATTAGAAAAGTAAAAGGAATACGAACGGAATGTTGCATGCTAGGTGTGAGGATATTGACTAAAGTGCAGACTAATAGACCAAAGAAGCTGATAGGTCCTACCAAAGCCGTTGCCACAGAAACCAAAATAGCCATACAAGTTAGGATCTGGATACTAAATTGACGATACTCAATACCCAATGTAATCGCAAGATTTTTGCCTAACATTAGCACATCAAGACGATGTCTTTGTTGCCATATCCAGATAAAACTTAATAGAGCGATGATCCCGCCGATCGTCAGTAATTCTGGTTTGGTTGAAGTAAAACTTGCAAATGTTCGAGTTTGTGCAATGGCAAAAACAGTGGGGTCGATTAAACGTTGTAATAGACTATTGATACTGCGTAAAAAAGTGGCCATAATCACACCAATAAGAATCATTTTGGTGAGATCGTGTTGACTGTATCGATTAAGCGTTCGGAATAAAACAATCGAAGCACCCACCATAATAAGGGCCTCCACGCTGAATTTCCAATAAATATTTAGTAAAACAAAACTATTACCGAGTAAAAAGACAAGAATAGTCTGCATCAGTACATAGAGAACATCAAAGCCCAGAATGCTAGGTGTTAGGATATTATTGTTAGTGAGTGTTTGGAATAAGAGGGTGGACATGCCAATCATATAGGCGACAAGCAGCAATAAAGCCAGTTTGTTTGCACGTAGTCCTACAATAAAAGACCAGTTTCCCTTGATCCCGTAAAATAAGTAAAAACAACAGGCAGCTAATAAAATCATCAAAGGTAAGATGAATGAATAGATGAGGGTCTTTTTATCCAGCATATTTTCTTCTCATCAATAAATATAGGAATACACCCGTACCGATCACGCCAAAAATTGTTGAGACGGGGATCTCATAGGGGATATTAATCACTCGACCAACAATATCGCAAATTAGCAGTAAGTTTGCACCCATTAAGATGACTGAAGGTAGGCTTTTTCTCAATCGATCACCTGCGATACGTGAAACAATGTTTGGTACGACCAGTCCAACAAAAGGAATAGCCCCCACACTGACTACTACTACAGCAGAAATTAAGGCAACGGCAATCAGGCTGATCCAAAGCATTTTTTCATGACTGACACCTAGTCCTGTACTAATTTCTTTTCCCATGCCTGCAATGGTTAGTCGGTCTGCTAGGAAGTAGATGACAACGACCAAAATAGCACTTAACCAAAGTAGCTCGTAACGTCCTGCCAATACGCTAGAAAAATCACCTGTAAACCAAACGCTGATTAACTGTAATGTATCGGTTTCATAGGCAATAAAAGTGCCTAATGCTTCCAAGATACTGCCGTAAATGATACCTATTAGGGGGACTAATAATTTTTGTGTGGGTGGTAGACGACTGAGCAAGCCCATAAACAGTACAATACCCATCAGTGCGGCTATTGTGGCAATGCTCATTTTTAGCAGTAAACTGGAAGCAGGTAATAATAGACTGGCAGCCAAAATACCCAAAGTAGCACTTTGTGTTGCCCCTGTCATCGATGGTTCGATAAAACGATTGCGTAAAACAATCTGCAACACCATACCTGCGACAGAAAGACTAGCTCCTGTGAGAATAATCGCTAATGTTCGAGGGATACGACTTACGAGCAATAATTGTAAATCATGTGATTGCGTGAAAATATTCGCCCAAGAAAAGTCTGCCACACCAATGGTCATACTGAGGGTGGTCAGTATGACAAGTAGTATGACATTCAGTGTATTGAGGGGCAGTTTGGTCACCATTATTGTGCTTGAGAGTAAGCGTTTTTAATATTTTTTAAATCTTGTGTGATTTGTGTGTAGCCCCCAGAAGCGACATACGATGCACCGTCCAGATAAATAACCTGTCCTTTTTTCCATGCCGTCGTGCTTGCTACCAAAGGATTATTCAAAGTCTGTGCAGCGGCCTGACCTTCCTCACCAATCGCTGCACTACGATCCAATACAATTAACCAATCTGGGTTGACTTTTTGAATATATTCATTGGAAATAGGCTGACCATGGGTGGCATCGACATTGTCGTTATCAGCAGGCGTAATCCCCAAGTTATTAAAAATCCAACCAAAACGAGATTTAGGACCAAAGGTAGATAGCTTGTTACCATTGACCATTACCATGAGTGTTTTGCCTTTATCTTTGACCGCTGCACGTGTTTCATCAATGAGTTGACTGAGCTGATCATCTAATTTTTGAGCTTGTGCTTCTTTCTGGAAAATTTTTCCCAAAGTATGAATGCGGTTACGTGCATCACTGAGCAGGTCTGCCCCTTTGTCTGTTAAATCAATACTCTGACTAACTTTCTGAACCTCACTTAGCTTGCTGCTACTACGTGATGCCACGATAATGAGATCAGGATTTAATTCAGCCAAAGCCTCTAAATTGGGTTCAAAAACAGTCCCTACGCTTTTGGCATGAGCGTGAAGAGGTGCTAGATATTTGGTAAAAGTACGTTCTGGTAAACCAGCAATCGGTACGTCTAACGCTTGGAGTGTATCGGCGGTAGCCAGATCAAAGACCGCTACTGTTTGGATAGGTGTCTTTAAGCTTACTTCACCTCTGGCCGTGTTAATCGTTAGGGTGTCGGCACTAGCCATGCCAAAAAATAAAGTCGCAAAAAGGGTAAATAATCTTTTTTTCATCATAAAACATCACCAACATTTCAAGTTTCTGAAATCGACATTCGGTAATTTTAAATTATAAATAAGAATAATTATTATTCAAAGTTTTTTTGTAAAAAATCAGGATGAAAAAAAGTAAATGCATAATGTGGGTGCTGCAATAAAGGGGCCCAAACGAATATAAGAAGTTCTAAAACACAAGCTGTATAAAAGTGACAGCAAAGAACAAAAGATAAACACGTTGATCAGCTGGTGAGGGGCTAACCATAAGCTAATAGCACAAAGTAGTTTAATATCACCGCCTCCAATAGCGATTTTCTTTTTTTGCTTAAACAAGATGAGATTAATAAGGTTAAGGCTTAAATATAGAATACTGCAACACAATAAATGTGGGAATAAATAAACGGATGGATTATAGCTTTTTAGCAATAATCCTAGCCACAATAAACCCATCGTGTATAGGTTAGGAAGTTTGGCGTATTGGATGTCAATAAGGGATAGGATGTACAAAAAGCTTACCAGTATTTGATCAGAAGCGGGTAAATGCAGGAAATAAGCGATGATAAAAAATATAGGAAGCCCCAACCACGCCCATATTGGCAATGAGCTATAAGGTAATTTGGGCAAAAGAAATAAAAAACAACAAAAAGCCATCAAAAAGAAAATCAGTGTCAGCATCATGTGCTCCTTTTTTTCTATATTGAAATAGAGTAAGAAGTAGGACAATAGGGTGTTGTAGGCATTGTCCATGAGGATTTTGATTAGGTATTTTTAAGAGGGGGTAAAAAAATAGTTTAAGTTTGTGACAAAAGATGATAAAAATATTTACAGCAATAAGCCGCTATGTTTTAATCAAAAGAAGAAAATAGGCTATGATAATTGGCTATTTTGTAAAGTTTATTTATCCTAAAGAGTGCAATGATGACAAAAATGGTTCCCGTTACCGTATTAACAGGTTTTTTAGGTTCTGGTAAAACAACATTATTGAAACGTATATTGACTGAATATCACGGTCAACGTATTGCTGTGATTGAAAATGAGTTTGGACCAGAAAGTATCGATAATGAGCTGTTGGTATCGGAACAAAGTGAAGAAATTGTTGAGTTAAACAATGGCTGTGTGTGTTGTACCGTTCGAGGAGATTTGTTGCGAACGCTTTTGGATCTGAAAATTAGACGTGAAGCGGGTAAGCTGAATTTTGAACGTGTGGTCATCGAAACAACAGGTGTCGCTAATCCTGGACCAGTTTGTCAAACTTTCTTTATGGATGACGATATTGCTCGTTATTATCGTTTAGATGCGGTGGTGTGTATCGTGGATGCTAAACATGGTATGACCACTTTAGATGAACGTGAAGAAGCTCAACAACAGGTGGGGTTTGCCGATCGTATTTTGATTTCAAAACGTGATTTGGTAACGGATGAAGAATATGATCGCATTAGAAAACGTTTGGTGAAGATTAATCCGCGTGCTCAGATGATGCCTGTAAACTTTGGTGAAGTGGATTTAAAACAGATTCTTGATATTAGCGGGTTTAATCTTAATGCCGTGTTAGATATTGATCCTGACTTTTTAAAAGAGGATGAACACCACCATCATCATGATCACGAGTGTGATGAACATTGCCATCACCACGACCATGATCACGAGTGCGATGAGCATTGCCATCATCACGATCATGATCATGAGTGCGATGAACATTGTCATCATCACGACCATCACCATACCGATGATATTGGTGCATTTTTATACACCTCAGATCGTCCTTTTGTTCATGAACGTTTGGAGAACTTTTTGTCAGGTATTGTTCAGGTGTATGGTCCAGATTTATTTCGCTATAAGGGGGTCATTTACATGAAAGGGATGCGTCAGAAAATTTTATTCCAAGGCGTTCATATGCTAATGGGAGCGGAGCCAGGACAGCCTTGGGGAGCTAAAGAAAAACCACAAACCAAAATGGTTTTTATTGGTCGTAAATTACCGAAAGATGTATTAAAAGCAGGTTTGGACCAATGTCTTGCCTGATGAGCAGTAAGGAGTGAAGTATGGCTAAAACACAGAAAAATACAGAAGAAAAGCTATTAACAGAAAAACAGCTTTTGGCAATGTCAGAAGATGATTACATGAATGAAGCACAGCTTGCTTTTTTCAAAGATCGTCTTCAAAAACTGGAGGCAGACATCTTAAATAATGCCGACGTGACTACTGAAAAACTACGTGAAACTCAGTTTGCTGCGGATCCTGCCGATCGAGCAACGATTGAAGAGGAACATGCTTTAGAGTTACGTACTCGCGATCGTGAACGCAAGTTGTTGAAAAAAGTACAACAGTCATTGGCTTTGATTGAGTCAGGGGATTATGGCTGGTGTGAGGAAACAGGTGATCCGATTGGTATTCCACGTTTATTGGCACGTCCGACAGCAACGTTATCATTAGAGGCTCAGGAAAGACGTGAGAAACGCCAGAAAATGTATGGTGATTAAGACATGAGTTTTAATGATCAGATTCAAATTTTGGTATGTGCGGCGATCCCTTTTATTTTTGCTTTGACGTTGTCGGAAGCAGCAAAGGCGTTCACTGCTAGAATGCTTGGAGATGACTCTGCATTAACAGCTAGTTTTTGTAGTCTCAATCCAGGAAAATTCATTGACCCCATTGGTACTATTTTGATGCCATTGGGGTTGATGTTGTTAGGAAGTCCTGTCTTTTTTGGGTGGGCAAAACCTGTTCTTTTTAATCCCAATAAATTTAAGAATTTTAATAAAGGCCTCGCTTTAGTGGTGTTGTCAGGTCCGTTTGCTAATTTTTTAATGGCAGTGGCGTGGATGCTGATATTGTGTTTGGCTATTTACTTGAGGCTGGATACCATCGATGTAAAATTATTACAATTTGTGGTGTTGACCTCAGAGTTGGGCGTGATCATTAATGTTGTGTTAATTTTATTTAATCTTTTGCCGATTCCGCCTTTACCAGGTTCTTACATTGTGATGAACCTGTTGCCTGCTCGCTATGCCATTCAATATGCGGGTTTGAAGCAATATAATTTGTTTATTATCTTATTTTTGGTGGTAACAGGTGCTTTTAGGGTGATTTTTGGTCCTGTTGTATTATGGACAAATAGTTTTATTAATTCCCTCATAAGTCACATGACCTTGATGTAGATAGGATAAAATAGACATTTTCTTTTGGGAAGAATTGTGCCTATTTATGCTTATAAATGTTTAGACTGTGGTTTTGAGAAAGATGTGTTACAAAAGATCTCAGACCCAGTGCTGACTGAATGTCCTGCTTGTCATAAAAGTCATTTTCAAAAACAAGTGACCGCTGCGGGGTTTCAGCTAAAAGGTAATGGTTGGTATGCGACTGATTTTAGTGGTAAGAAGTCACCGAAAACAGAATCGAATACTGGAAATGCTCATTAATCGTTGATTTATTTTTGGAGTGTTTACTCATGAAACGTACTTGCTATGTTGGCGAGGTTTGCTTAGATCATTTAGATCAAACAGTGACTTTATATGGTTGGGCGAATCGTCGTCGTGACCATGGTGGTGTGATTTTTATTGACTTACGCGATAGAGAAGGGTTGGCTCAGATTGTATTTGATCCAGATTATCCTGAAAGTTTTAAAGTAGCAGAAACGGTTCGTAATGAATTTTGTTTAAAGGTTACTGGCGTGGTGCGTCGTCGTCCTGCTGGTACAGAAAACCCTGAGTTGAAATCTGGTCAGGTAGAGATTTTGTGTAAAGAAGTAGAGATTTTGAATGCTTCTGTTACGCCACCGTTCCAGTTAGACGAAGAGAACTTGTCCGAAACGACACGTTTGGCTCATCGTGTGCTTGATTTGCGTCGCCCAATGATGCAAGAAAATCTCAAGTTGCGTTATAAGGTGGCTTTAGAAGCTCGTAAATTCTTAGATGAACATGGCTTCATCGATATTGAAACGCCGATGTTGACTAAGAGTACGCCTGAAGGAGCACGCGATTACTTAGTACCTTCTCGTGTACATGATGGTGAGTTCTATGCGTTGCCACAGTCACCTCAGCTATTTAAGCAGTTATTGATGGTAGCGGGCTTTGATCGTTATTATCAGATCACGAAGTGTTTCCGTGATGAAGATTTACGTGCTGATCGTCAGCCAGAATTTACCCAGATCGACTGCGAAACTTCTTTCTTAGATGAATTCCAGATCCGTGAATTATTTGAAGATATGATTCGTCATATTTTCAAGAAAACCAAAGATGTCCAGCTTCCTGAAAAATTCCCTGTGATGACTTGGGATGAAGCAATGGCTCGTTATGGTTCTGATAAGCCTGACTTACGCGTCAAACTTGAGTTTACAGAATTGACCGATGTGATGAAGCAGGTTGAATTCAAGGTCTTTAATGCCGCTGCTAATATGCCTAACGGTCGTGTCGTGGGTTTGCGTATTCCAAATGGTGCTGAGTTAACGCGTAAAGAAATTGACGATTACACGGCATTTGTGGCGATTTATGGTGCTAAAGGTTTAGCTTACATTAAAGTGAATGACGTATCTCAAGGTCGCGATGGACTCCAATCACCGATCGTGAAAAACTTGAGCGATGAAGCATTGAATGCCGTTATCGAACGCACAGGTGCTAAAAATGGCGATTTGATTTTCTTTGGTGCAGATAAAGCGAAGATTGTAAATGATGCGATGGGTGCTTTGCGTGTGAAGTTGGGTCAAAGCGATTTTGCCAAATCTCACGGCTTTTTTGAAGCAGGTTGGCAGCCATTGTGGGTGGTTGATTTCCCCATGTTTGAATATGATGAGGAAGAGAATCGTTATGTGGCTTGCCATCACCCATTTACCAGCCCTAAAGATGGTCACGAAGACTATCTTGAGACGGCACCTGAAAAAGCTTATGCCAAAGCTTATGATATGGTGTTGAACGGTTGGGAGCTAGGTGGCGGTTCAGTGCGTATTCATAAAGAAGATGTTCAATCTAAAGTGTTCCGTGCCTTGAAGATTGGTGAGGAAGAAGCAAGAGCGAAATTTGGCTTCTTGTTAGATGCCTTGCAATATGGCGCACCTCCTCATGGTGGTCTTGCATTTGGTATGGATCGTTTGATTACATTGATGACAGGTGCAGAGTCGATTCGTGACGTGATTGCATTCCCGAAAACACAGCGTGCACAATGTTTATTAACACAAGCACCATCACCTGTCGATGAAAAACAGCTTCGCGAGTTACATATTCGTTTGCGTAACCCTAAGAACGTTTAAACACATCTCGTTAAGTTGGTATCGCACCCCACTGGTATTTGATGCGGTGGGGTGTGTTTATTTTAAATAAGTGTGCTTCTTTAACCACAGTATCCGTCTTGTGCAAGGGCATTTTGCTAGGGATATTGTACAATGTTAGATAGTGAATTTTATAGATAAAAACTTATGGCTCAATACGTCTTTACGATGAATCGCGTGGGTAAGATTGTACCCCCTAAAAAACAGATTTTGCGTGATATTTCTTTGTCTTTTTTCCCTGGCGCTAAGATTGGTGTCTTAGGTCTGAATGGTGCAGGTAAATCGACGCTTTTGAAAATTATGGCAGGTGTGGATAAGGAGATTGAGGGTGAAGCCATTCCGATGGCAGACCTCAAGATCGGTTATTTACCACAAGAACCACAGTTAAATCCTGAACATACTGTTCGCGAGGCTGTAGAAGAGGGTTTGGGAGATGTGTTTGAAGCGCGAAAACGTTTAGAACAGGTGTGGGCTGCTTATAGTGAACCCGATGCTGATTTTGATGCACTGGCAGCTGAACAGGAAAAGTTAGAAGCGATTATTGCTGCATCGGCAAGTTCAGGTAGTGATGATGTAGAAACGCAGATGGAGATTGCGGCAGATGCTTTACGTTTACCGCCATGGGAAGCGAAGATTGCCCATTTATCAGGTGGTGAAAAACGTCGTGTCGCCTTATGTCGTTTGCTTTTATCAAAGCCTGATATGTTGTTATTAGATGAGCCGACGAACCATTTAGACGCAGAATCAGTTGACTGGTTAGAGCAGTTTTTACAAAAATTCCCAGGTACAGTAGTAGCGGTTACACACGATCGTTATTTCTTGGATAATGCGGCAGAATGGATTTTAGAGCTGGATCGTGGACATGGTATTCCATGGAAGGGTAATTATAGTTCTTGGTTGGAACAGAAAGAAAATCGCTTGAAACAAGAAGAAGCCCAAGAATCTGCTCGTCAAAAAGCCATTCAGAAAGAATTAGAGTGGGTACGCCAGAATCCTAAAGGTCGTCAAGCCAAGTCTCGTGCACGTTTGAATCGCTTTGAAGAGTTGTCTTCTTACGAATATCAACGTCGTAATGAAACACAGGAAATCTTTATTCCTGTGGCAGAGCGTTTAGGTAATGAAGTCATTGAATTTGATCATGTGACGAAGTCTTTTGGTGATCGCGTATTGATTGATGACTTGAGTTTTAAAATTCCAGCGGGTGCGATTGTTGGTATTATCGGACCGAACGGTGCTGGTAAATCGACCTTGTTCCGTATGATTACAGGTACGGAACAGCCTGATTCAGGTGAGGTGAAGATTGGTCAAACCGTAAATATTTCTTTTGTCGATCAGTCGCGTGAAAGCCTAGCAAACGATAAAACTGTCTTTGATTTTATCTCGGGTGGTGCTGATTTATTAACGGTAGGTAAGTTTGAGATGCCTGCTCGTGCGTATTTAGGACGTTTTAATTTTAAAGGCACGGACCAAGGTAAAATGGTCGGACAGTTATCAGGTGGTGAACGTGGACGTTTGCACCTAGCACAGACCTTGATCAAAGGTGGTAACGTACTCTTGCTAGATGAGCCATCGAACGATTTAGATGTTGAAACATTGCGTGCTTTGGAAGATGCGATTTTGGAGTTTGCTGGCACGGTATTAGTGATTAGCCATGATCGTTGGTTCTTAGACCGTGTTGCCACGCATATCATTGCTTTTGAAGGTGATTCTAAAGTGGTGTTCTTTGATGGTAACTATCAAGAATATGAAGCAGACAAAATTAAACGTTTGGGTGAGGAAGCGGCTAAACCTAAACGTATTCGTTATAAAGCGTTGAAATAATCATGAGTGAAAAAGATACTACTGTTGTTGCGTCTAATTTTTTGCGAAATATTATTGACCGTGATTTGGCTGAACAGGCTTATGCGGGAAAGAAATGGGCGGGTCATCCGTCTGATGCTCAAGGTCTATCATCAGCACCAGAGGATGCGGCGAAGATTCGTACGCGTTTTCCACCTGAGCCTAATGGGTTTTTGCATATTGGTCATGCCAAAAGTATTTGTTTGAACTTTGGTTTAGCCAAAGATTATGCGGGTGTTTGTCACTTACGCTTTGATGATACAAACCCTGAGAAAGAGGATCAGGTATATGTGGATTCGATCAAAGATACCGTTGCTTGGTTAGGTTATTCATGGAATGATAATCTTTATTTTGCCAGTGATTATTTTAATTACATGTATGACTTTGCTTGTGCATTGATTCAAGCGGATTTGGCGTATGTTGATGAACAAAATGCCGATCAGATTCGTGAAAATCGCGGTACATTGAAAGAAGCAGGTAAGGATTCACCATGGCGTAATCGCCCTGTAGAAGAGTCTTTGCGTATCTTTGAGGATATGAAAGCAGGTAAATACCCAGATGGCGGTCCTTGCTTACGTGCGAAGATCGATATGGCTTCACCAAATATTAATTTGCGTGATCCTGTGATTTATCGTATTCGTCATGCTCATCATCATCGTACGGGCGATCAGTGGAAGATTTATCCGATGTACACTTATGCACACCCGATTGAAGATGCACTCGAGGGGATTACGCATAGTATTTGTACACTTGAATTTGAAGATCAAAGACCTTTTTATGATTGGTTGTTGAATCATTTGGCCGATTTGGGTAAGTTGGCACGTCCTTTGCCTCATCAATATGAGTTCTCACGTTTGAACCTGAATTATGTGGTGACCAGTAAACGTAAACTACTACAACTGGTAACAGAAGGTCATGTCTCAGGTTGGGACGATCCACGTTTACCAACGATTGCAGGCTTACGTCGTCGTGGTTACACGCCTGAAGCGATTCGTTTATTCTGTGAGCGTTTGGGTGTTTCCAAAGCGGATTCGACGATTGACTATAGTGTGTTAGAACAGTCTTTGCGTGATGTGTTAGATCCTGTGGCAGACCGTGCGGTCGCTGTATTAGATCCGATTAAACTCACGATTACGAATTTGCCTGATGATCATGCTGAATTATGTCAAGCTCCGTATAATCCGCATGATGAAGCGGCAGGGGTAAGAAACTTTCATTTCACGAAACACTTGTGGATTGAAAGAGATGACTTCCGTATCGAGCCACCTAAGAAATATTTCCGTCTATTCCCAGGTAATACAGTTCGCTTGAAATATGCGTATGTGGTGAAATGTACAGGCTATGAGGTAGATGAACACGGTGAAGTGACAGAAGTATTTGCTGAATATATTCCAGATACCAAGAGTGGTACACCCGGTGCAGATAGTGTGAAGGTAAAAGGTGCGATTACATGGGTATCACAGAAAGAAGCGATTCAAGCAGAAGTGAAACTGTATGATCGTTTGTTCAAAGAGCCTGTACCTGGCAGTGATGATCGTTCTTTCTTGGACGATATTAACCCTGAGTCCATCACAACAGTTCATGCTTATTTAGAGCCAAGCATTCGTTTAGAGAAAGATAGATGGCAGTTTGAACGTTTAGGCTATTTCTGCTTGGACAAAGCAGATCGCACAATAGCTAAGGCGACAGGACAAACTGATACACTGGTTATTAATCGTAGTGTGACTTTGAAAGATAATTGGAAGAAGTAAATGGCAAGCTTAACACATAATCAGGTTATTGAAGCTAAGACAGGCGACTTATTCGTATTGCGTTGGGTCTTGCATTATGCTGATACGAATCTTTTGATTAAAGCATTAGATTTAAAAATGAAGCAATCGGGCGATTTTTTTAGAAATGAAGCGATTGTTTTGGATGCCAATCTGATTCAAAAAGCACCTGATTGGAAGTTATTGCAAGAAGCCATGAAACAGCATGGTTTGTATTTGCTGGGGGTGACGGCACCTGTATCATTGTTCGATAGCATTAAACAAGCGGGATTGCCTATTTTGAACTTTGATAAACAGGCGCCCGCCACGGTTAAAGAAGCAAAAACGGTTGCCAAGCCTACTGAAAAAGCTCAACCAAAACCCGCTGATCCAGCACCCGTGCCACGTGCAACAACGCCTCGTACGCCAGAACCCGCTCCCGCTAGTTTTGCTTCAGGAGGCGATGTGCCTGCTCCGCCAATGATCATCGAACGTCATTTGAGATCAGGGCAACGAGTCTATGCTAAAAACACTGATTTGATCGTGATTGGTACCGTTAGTGCAGGGGCAGAGGTCATTGCCGATGGTAATGTTCATATTTATGGAGCCTTGCGAGGACGAGCAGTAGCAGGGGCCAAAGGCGATGAAAAAGCGAAAATATTCTGCACGCATTTGGAAGCGGAAATGCTGGTGATTGCTGGGGTTTATAAAGTGATTGATAGTCAGCTAGATCCTAACTTAGTCAATCATCCTGTGATGGTGGAATTAAAACAAAGTAAATTAGAAATTCGCCAAGTGATTTAGCATAAACTCGTTTTAAAGTGCGATCGGAGATATTGCTGAAAAAATATCTGTTGGCATCGTGCAGATCGAATGAGTCTGTTAAGAATCTTGTGCATTCTAAGGATTAATGCAATAAACCTTAATCGATTTGTCGTTAAATTTATGGCCTCGTGGTTTGGTTCATTTCGCCAGATCGAGGCCTTTAGATTGTAGCTACGGTCAAGTTCGATACCTCGTCTTGTTTGGTTCATACGCCAGATCGAGGCCTTTAGATTCTGTGACTAAAGTTTGTTTGTCTTAGGCATTGGCTTATCAAAAATAACAAAATAATTTTTATTGGGAATGAGAAACCCTGTTTCCTCATCTAACTTCCCAATCAACGTGTCATTCGTCCTTTTAACTTTTTTATTCTCATCTCGATAACACTTTCCTCGTTTATAGAGGTATATGCCACTTTTCGTTTTTTGCTTTCTTAAACCAACATCAGGTAATGGGTACAGTTGTTTAATCATCTTCATTTTGTATGCTAAATGTTGCGGTTTTTAATTTATTGTATGACTATACGAAAAAGATTTTTTAATATTTATAAAAAAACTTCCGCATATCGAATGTTCAATGATGCGGAAGTTTTTGTTATTTAGTGATGATCGGGTAATTCGACTTTTAGTTGGATAAGGTCGATATTGCCGTCTTTATTCACTTCTACGCTAATATCTTCTGGATTAATATTGATATATTTAGAAATGACTTCAAGCAGTTCTTTTTGCATGGCAGGCAAATAATCGGGAGCACTTCTATCTGAACGTTCTTGCATAAGAATAAGGCTCAAACGATCTTTTGCAGATTGGGCGGAAGATGCCTTTTTGCGACCTGAAGTAAAGAGATCAAATAGTCCCATTATTTACCTCCAAAAATTCGTTTCATCAGACTAGGTTTCACGTATTCAGTGAAACGCATTGGACGCTGTTCACCAAGGTAGCGAGCCACAATATCCGAATAGGCTTCAGATACATCCGTATCTTTCAGCAAAATAGCAGGTGTCCCTGTGTTAGAAGCCAAAAGAATGTTCTCAGACTCTGGAATAACGCCGATTAAATCGATATGGAGAATGTCCTCAATATCTTTTATTGAAAGCATTTCACCGTCTTCAACGCGTTTAGGATTATAACGAGTTAACACAAGGAATTCTTTGACAGGCTCGACACCTTCTTCAGCACGTTTTGTTTTAGCACTAAGAATACCAAGAATACGGTCTGAATCACGTACAGAAGAGACTTCAGGGTTCGTGACCACGAGTGCATCATCGGCAAAATAAGCAGCCATCAATGCACCTGTTTCGATACCAGCAGGTGAGTCGCAAACGATATATTCAAAGCCCATTTTTTTCAATTCATCGATTACACGTCCTACACCCTCTTTACTGAGTGCATCTTTGTCACGTGTTTGAGAAGCGGGAAGAATGTATAAATTTTCGATCTGCTTGTCTTTAATCAGTGCCTGTTTGAGACTTGCTTCGCCTTGAATTACATTCACAAAATCATAAACAACGCGACGCTCGCAACCCATGATTAAATCTAGGTTACGCAAACCAACGTCAAAATCGATAACCGCTGTTTTATGACCTCGTAAAGCTAAACCAGCTGAAAAACTAGCACTTGTGGTGGTTTTTCCCACACCACCTTTTCCTGATGTGACAACGATAACTCGAGCCATGAAGTTTATCCCTTTATACAAAAAAACTGTGAATATTTTAACATTTAAAAGCCTTATAAAAACGATTTTCTAAGCGGATAAGCACTTAAAAATATTTTTAAAAACAGTAGAAACGATTGATGAATAATTCATGAGTTATGTGGATGATCAAAATGAATCATGTCCATATCAGCCAGTAAATAATTAAGCATTGCCTAAATGTCGTTGTGGCAAGGGTGAGATGAGAAAAGGGGCGTTGTTGTAAAGATAGGATGAGGAAGTGATGGTGTGGCAAGGGTGAGGTGAGGAAAGGGACGTTGTTGTAAAGATAGGATGAGGAAGTGATGGTGTGGCAAGGGTGGGATGAGGAAAGGGGCATTGTTGTAAAGATGGCATGAGGAAGTGATGGTGTGGCAAGGGTGAGATGAGAAAAAGGACGTTGTTGTAAAGATGGGATGAGGAAGTGATGGTGTGGCAAGGGTGAGGTGAGGAAAGGGGCATTGTTGTAAAGATGTGATGAGGAAGTGATGGTGTGGCAAGGGTGAGGTGAGGAAAGGGACGTTGTTGTAAAGATAGGATGAGGAAGTGATGGTGTGGCAAGGGTGAGATGAGAAAAAGGGCATTGTTGTAAAGATGGGATGAGAAAGTGATGGTGTGGCAAAAAAGGACCTGAAAATATGGGGTTTGGCACTTGATTTCTCATGGATAACTGAATGATCTGATAGAGGAAAAGTAAGTAGTTTTACTTGCGTAGTTGCACGCAGGTAAGGGGCTTGATTTAGGCATAAGTTTATAGAACGTTAACAAAATGAGGATTTTTGATGATGTCAGTCATAAAAGTGATGCGATATGATGAAAAGTCACTTTGATAAAAAGGAGAAAAAAGGGGAGTTTGCTTATGACTCAAGGGATGATTGCAATTGTTCAAACCGTCAATAATAAAGAATCTGTGCGGTTTTTGGAGAAGCATTTAGGAAAAAATAATTGTCGTGTTATTTTTGTCGAAACCACAAAAGATGATGATATGGTGTCTTGCATTTCACAGAGTTTGCATGGAATAACAGCTGTATTAATACCTGTGACGATTGCCGATTTGTCATATATCAGAACACAGTTATGTTATCGTTCGTCGCCCCTGACATCGCCTTTGATTTGTTTGGGTTTTGGTGTGTCAAGTGCTGTTTTTGAAGATTTAATGCGGTATGGTATTGCGGATTTTATTCAAGATGGTACTCAAGTCAATGAGATAAAAGTGCGTTTAAAGGTGTTGAAATATCGCGGTGTATTTCTCGGTCCAGGATATGAAAATACCTCGCAACGCTTGTCTTATCATGTTCAGTCAAAAACGATTGAAACTCAAGTTGAGTCGTCTCAGTCATTACATCTTAAAGACTCTTTATCCTATCACCAATCACAAGATTTTTACGATGTGTTATGCCGTGAACATGACTATAATTCAGCAAAAAGGCAGATGATAGAATGTTTTGATCGAGGTTATTTATCAGCGATGTTGAGCTGGCAAAGAGGAAATATTTCTCAAGCAGCTATCCATGCAGGCAAGAATAGACGAGCGTTTTGGGAATTGATGCGTAAATATCAAATTGATGGGCAAGCCTATCGCGAGTTATCGTAAAAAGGAGAAGAGGTTTAACAAAATTGCAGTGATCGAAATAGGCAGGATAAGCTGTGTGGTAGGTGTGGATGGGCCACTATTGTAGGTGGAGATAAAGGGAGGAGCTTTGTGCGTTTATCCATAATCGCGAGTTATCGTAAAAAGGAGAAGAGGTTTAACAAAATTGCAGTGATTGAAGTAGGTAAGATAAGCTGTGTGGTAGGCGTGAATGGGCCACTATTGTAGGTAGTGATAAAAGGAGGGGTGAGCTTTTAATAATCACGTGGATGCCTTAACGGGACAACTATTGTAGGTGGTAATAAAAGTGTGGTTCAGCTTTGTATGTTTTATCGATAAATTCTGCGTGAATCTTAAATCACGGTTAAAATAGTCTCTTTTGAAGAATAGAACGATAAGGAAAGAGTTTATGACCCAGCTTAAAAATGATGTTTTTTTAAGAGCTTTGTTACGCCAACCTGTACCTTATACGCCAGTATGGCTAATGCGTCAGGCAGGACGTTATCTACCTGAATATCGTGAAACACGTGCTAAAGCTGGTTCATTCTTGGGTTTGGCAAAAAATCCTGAATTGGCTTGTGAAGTGACGGTACAGCCTATTGAACGTTATCCATTAGATGCGGCTATTTTATTTTCTGATATTTTAATGATTCCTGATGCCATGGGCTTGGGCTTATCATTTGTGGCAGGCGAAGGCCCCCAATTTTCTCACCCTGTTAATCATGAAGAAGCTGTTGCGAAACTGGCGGTGCCTGATATGCAAGAAATGCAATATGTTTTTGATGCGGTCAAGCTTATCCGTCACGAATTAAACGGTCGTGTTCCATTGATTGGTTTTGCAGGAAGTCCTTGGACAGTCGCTTGTTATATGGTTGAGGGCGGTTCATCAAAAGAGTACGCAACGATTAAAACGATGATGTATTCAAGGCCAGATTTATTGCATCGAATTTTACAAATTACAGCAAAAACGACGTGTGAATACTTAAATGCACAGATTCATGCGGGTGTTCAAGCGGTCATGATTTTTGATAGTTGGGGAGGTGCATTAGCCGATACCTATTATCAGAAGTTTTCATTGGCGTATATGAAACAAATTGTCGATGGTTTGGATCGTCATTATCAAGGGCAAACTATTCCTGTTATTGTATTTACCAAAGGTGGTGGCCTATGGTTGGAAGACATTGCACAATCAGGTTGTGATGCAATTGGTGTGGACTGGACGGTTAATTTATCTCAAGCACGTCAACGTGTTCAAGATGCAGTCGCCTTACAAGGAAATATTGATCCGATGTGCTTGTTTGCTGATGAACAGGCTATTCGAGCTGAAGCACGCCGTGTGATCGATGATTTTGGTGTGGTAGG
Organism: Basilea psittacipulmonis DSM 24701; assembly: GCF_000743945.1. Lineage (NCBI taxonomy): Bacteria > Pseudomonadati > Pseudomonadota > Betaproteobacteria > Burkholderiales > Alcaligenaceae > Basilea > Basilea psittacipulmonis. The sequence goes on from NZ_CP009238.1 coordinate 347,893, forward strand.
CAAAGGTGGACATGTATTTAATTTGGGACATGGCATTTCTCAACATACCGATCCAGAAAAAGTAGCCGCATTGATTGACGAGGTTCATGAGTATAGTCGTGCGATGCACAAGTAAAAACGACAGGTAATACATTGGTTTCAAGATAAACAGGCTGTCATGAATAATATTGAGAATTGCCAATGAAGTGGGTAGAAGTCGTTCTGGATGTGCCATTAAGAAATCGCTTTGTGTATCGTTGCAGTGATGAACGAACGGCGGTGGGATATCGAGTATTGGTGCCGTTTGGACACAGAACACTGGTGGGTATTATTGTGGATATGCCTACGCAGATTGACTTCCCAGAAGATCAGATTAAAGATGTGATTCAAGTGATCACGGATTTGCCACCCTTTGATCATCATTGGATCGCTTTTTCAAAATTTGCCGCGAAGTATTATCAACGTCCTTTGGGCGAGGTGATGGTTTCTAGCTTGCCAGCACCGTTAAGAAAGGCGATAGCTTATCAAGATAAGTTAGCTGAAAAAAGTCCTGTTTACCGTGCGGATAAATCGCAAGAAAAAAAGATTAAACAATTAATCCAGACCTACACAGAAACGGCACCAGCGTTTGTTTTGAATGATGAGCAAGAACGTGCCGTGAATGTCGTGCTACAAGAAAAAAATGCCCATACTTATCTTTTGTTTGGCGTGACAGGAAGCGGTAAAACAGAGGTGTATTTGCGATTAATCCAAAACTGTTTAGAACAAGGTAAGCAGGCCTTGTTTTTAGTGCCTGAAATTAATCTCACCCCTCAATTTGAAAGCCAGTTAAGAAAAAGATTGGGAAATATCGTCAAACAAAATGAAATTGCGGTGTTGCATAGTAATCTTTCTGAGGGACAAAGGGTTAAAACATGGTCGGATGCACAAAGGGGCAATATTAAGTTATTACTAGGCACGAGATTATCTATTTTTTCACCTTTGTTTAATTTAGGTTTAATCGTGGTGGATGAGGAACATGATCTGTCTTACAAACAACAAGAGGGGATACGTTATTCAGCTAGGGATTTAGCGGTTTATCGCGGTAGGCAATTAGACATTCCAGTGGTGTTGGGTTCTGCAACTCCCTCATTGGAATCGTGGCATAATGCGATGACGGGGAAGTATCAATTATTGGAACTAAAACAAAGGGCCGTATCGGCTTGTTTGCCTGAAATTAAGTTGGTGCCTACTCGTAAAGACCAGATGCAAGGCGGTTTTTCTTTAACGTGTTTGCATGAGATAGATGCGTGTTTGTCGCGAAAAGAACAAGTGCTGGTATTTATCAATCGGCGTGGATATGCCCCTGTATTAACGTGTTCAAGCTGTGAGTGGGTGAGCGAATGCCCTAATTGTACGGCTTATATGGTGCTACATCAGTCGTCTTCAGGCAAGTATTTACAGTGCCATCATTGTGGTCATCGTCAACAAGTACCATTTAAATGCCCTGATTGCGGGAATATTGATTTAATCACATTGGGCTACGGTACTCAAAAAGTAACTGAATTTTTACAACAACGTTATCCCCAAGCAAAAGTCGTGAGAATTGATGCAGATAGTACGCGTCAAAAAGGCAGTGCTCAAGCCCTATTTGAACAGGTTCATCATCATGAAGTGGATATTTTGGTCGGCACTCAGATGATTACAAAAGGTCATGATTTTAAAACGGTTGGAGCGGTGATAGTGTTAGGGGCGGATTTTGGTTTGTTCAGTGCAGACTTTCGATCTTCAGAAAGACTTTTTGATCAACTAATCCAAGTATCAGGCCGTGCAGGAAGACATCAACAGGGTTCTAACGTCTGGATTCAAACAGATTATCCTCATCATATGTTATATCAGAACTTAATCAAACATGATTATGTTGGGTTTTCAAAGACGTTGTTGGAAGAACGAGAAGAGGCAATGTTACCTCCTTTTTCTTATCAATGTTTGTTGTTGTCCCAAGATAAACATTTAGACAAAGTCTTGGCATTTTTGACAGATGTAAAACAATCGTTTGAACAAGAGGCGGTGGGTGAGTTTGCAAAGATTGAATGTTATGATCCCGTACCGCTAAAACTGATGCGTGTGGATAATATTGAACGTGCACAATTGTTGATAGAATCTATGTCTCGCCCTTTGTTACAAACATTTTTCTCGTCATTCATTTTAACCATCGAAAAATTGGCAAAAAAACATAAAGTCAAATATGTGTTGGAAGTGGATCCGCAGAGTATTTAGTGCCGTGATACCTTAGAAAATAGGGGGCATGACGTTAACACAGTATAAGTGAACTTAATGCTGAAAACCGCTTATTTTCTTGCGATTAAGTGTGATGAAAGTCAGTTTATAAAGTATGGATTAAAGGTAAAATAAGCATTGAGTATTCTTTTGAATACCGATCTTTAGGGGTTGAATATGATTGAATCGTTAAATGAAAAACAAAAACAAGCGGTGCAGTATATGCAAGGCCCTTGCTTGGTCTTGGCTGGTGCAGGTAGTGGTAAAACCAAGGTCATTACCCAAAAGATCGTATATTTGATCAAAGAATTAGGAATGAATCCGAAAGGTATCTTTGCACTGACTTTTACCAATAAAGCCGCTCAAGAAATGGTGGAACGTATTCAACAGCAACTGCCTGTTCGCGAATCAAAACGTATCACTGTATGCACGTTTCATTCGCTTGGTGTAAGGTTTTTACGTGAAGAAGGCCATTTGATCGGACTCAAGCGAAATTTCACGATTTTAGATAGTCAAGATGTAGAGACGATTTTAAAAGAAGTGTTGACTAATGAAACCGTGGGGTTGATGCCTTATGTGAAGCACAAAATCTCAATTTGGAAAAATGCCATGATAAGCCCCCAAGAGGCTGAAAAACAGATTGTTTCCGATGATGATAAGACTGCAGTGAGTGCTTATATAAGTTATCAGAAAACATTAGAAAGTTTGGGGATGGTGGACTTTGATGATTTGATCGCTCAGCCTGTTAAGATTTTAAAACAACATGAATCCGTGCTTCATCGCTGGCAAGAAAGAGTGCAGTACTTATTGGTGGATGAGTATCAGGACACAAACGTTTGTCAGTATGAATGGATAAAAATGTTAACGAATCCGCGTCGTCAATTTACTTTGGTCGGGGATGATGATCAAGCTATTTACGCGTGGCGAGGGGCGACATTAGATAATTTGAAGAATTTGCAAGTCGATTATCCTGACTTAAATGTGATTGCCTTAGAACAAAATTATCGTTCCGTCTCGACGATTCTTACCGCTGCAAATAATGTTATTCGCGATAATCCAAAATTATTCCAGAAAAAATTATGGTCAAACTTGGGTGAGGGGGAGCCGATAGAGGTGTTTGACTGTTTTGATGATCAAGAAGAAGTGCGAAAAATATGTGAGGAAATTCGTCGTTTAAAAGAAAGCAGAAACTTAACATGGGGTGATTTTGCCATACTTTATCGCAGTAATGCCCAATCGCGAAAATTAGAAGAAGCACTCAGACGCGTTACCTTTCCTTATAGTATTTCGGGCGGACAAAGTTTTTTTGAGAAAAGTGAAATTCGAGATATTTTGGCATGGTTAAGATTAATCTCAAATGGAGATGATGATATGGCGTTTGTGCGAGCTATTACCTCACCCAAAAGAGGCGTGGGAAATCGCACGTTAACGATGTTAAGTGATTATGCTCGAGCTACGGAGCAATCATTCTTAACAGCTGCACAAGATGGTGAACTTCATGATCAGTTAGCACCCGCACAACTGAATGCATTGCAACGTTTTGTGACCTATGTACTTCATATTCAATCGTTGGCAGATAATCAAGAAAATCTAGATACTCGTTATATATTGGAACAAACGATCAAAGAGATTCAATACGAACAATGGCTTTATGGTTTGTATGATGAATCGGTGGCTAAAAAACGATGGCAGAATGTGTTGGATTTAGTTCAAAACCTTGGTGATAAAGCCCAAGAAGAGGACATGAGTTTATCGCAAATTTTGCAATACGTTTCTTTGATCACTATGTTGGAAAGAAAGTCTGACGATGGTTTGGAAAACGATGCCATTAAACTTTCTACGATTCATGCGTCCAAAGGCTTGGAATATCCCTATGTATTTATTATGGGGTGCGAAGAGGGCTATTTACCTTTCTTTCGCAATGAAGAAGATGATGAGTTGGATATTTCAGAGACAGAACAGTTAAATGAAAATGCCAAAAGAGTTCAAGAGGAACGTCGTTTGATGTATGTAGCCGTCACTAGGGCCAAGTATTATCTGGCGTTGACTTGGAGTAAATCGAGAAAAGGCAGACGAGCAAATACGAAGATTAATCGCGAACCCTCACGCTTTATTCGTGAAATGGGCTTGTATCCAAGCAAAAGAGCGTTGTTAGAAGATGAAGAACATCTTCCTGCAAGCGTGCGATTGCAAAAACTATTAGAATCGTTGGCCTAAATAATTATTTCTTGCTGAACCCAAAAAATCTCTGGATTTATGCCTGTCTTGATGAAAAGATGTGATGAGTAAATGGGTGCTCAGATCTTCAAGTTGCCTGAATAGAATATGTGTTGGGTGCTGATGGGAAATGCTTGAGAGTAGCTTGTGGAAACGTTAGGAGGTGCCTACGTCTTTTGTGTTGTGTGGTGATGGAAAATGCTTGAGAGTGTTTTACGAAAATCTGAGGAAGTGCCTAGGTTTTTGTCTTGGTGCTGATGGGAAATGCTTGAGAGTAGCTTGTTGAAACGTTAAGAAGTGCCTACGCCTTTTGTGTCGCGTACGATGGAAAACGTTTTAGGTGGGTCAAATTAAAGATAAAAAAAAGCTATTTTTACGAGAAAAATAGCTTGGGAGGAAGAATAAAAATGAATAAATTATTTAGGTTCAGGCAAGTTGCCACCTGAATGATTAATCATGTACACAACGGCACGTTCAACCTCTAAGTCCTCTAGATCAGGATTACCGCCTTTTGCAGGCATGGCATTAAATCCTTTTAGAGCGTGAGTGAATAATTGCTCAGCACCTTCTGCAATACGAGGTGCCCATGCGGCGTTATCACCTACTTTCGGAGCACCAGCTAAACCAGCACCATGACAGGTATGACAGGTTTCGTTATAAACCTGTTCGCCAGACAAAGGACCCGTTTTAACAGGTGCCGCAGCAACAGGAGACAGAACGTTATAAGACGCAACAGGTGCAATTCTTAATGTAATCGCATCATCCGAAAACTCTTCAGATACAGGTTCCTTATTTAATGCAAATGCAAGTATTGCAATGATTAAAGCAGGTGTCACGACAGCAAGAATCGACACAGCGATAATAAAAGAAGTGCTGGTTTTTTCTTCGTGTTGGGGTTGTTGTTCTATGCTCATGGATAAACCTTATGCAAAAAATAATTCGCTATTATAACGAAAAAGTTAATGGTTACAAAGCTATAATGATAAACTGTTATGGCTTAAAACGCATTAGAAACCTTAACAATCGTTGAGATATATCAAACTCGCTGTAGTTCAATGGATAGAATAAGAGTTTCCGAAGCTCTTGATGTGGGTTCAATTCCCGCCGGCGAGGCCAATATTTATGGGTATCTTATTGTTTTTTAATAAGGATAAAAAAGTTGTTCTTTGATTTATATCCTTGTGTTGAGAATAAGGTACTTTTGTGGGTATAAAAACAACACTTCAAAACCATATGATAGGATGGCTTTGCGATTAAAGATGGGCTTCTGTGCTGTTGATGCAAGGCATCAATCAAATAAAAATTTTAGTTTGGAATAAAACTTTATTTGAAAAAAGATAAAACAAATAGAAGATTAGCTATAAATTTTGTAACATTATCCATTTTTTGGGTAGTGTTTATGCTAAAATGGTGTTAGCTTTTCACTATGTGAATGATAACTTAATGATAAATGAGAGATAAAGTGAATTTAAATCGTTTTTTTCGTTTCTCTGCTACGACGTTGGTTGCTGGTATGTTGGTAGCATGCAGTACTAGTAATGTTAATCCTGATACAGGGTTGACAGACGACCCACAGTGGCCAGAAGTATCCCAAAGTGACATCGACTCAGGTCGAGTGGGTAGAGTAGTACCAAGAGAAAGCTTGGCTACACTAAGAGGTGGTATGACCAAGGATAATTTGTACTACATACTCGGTACGCCAGACTATGTGGGGGCATGGCGTTCTACTGACTGGAACTATGTCTTACGCTTTAAGAAAGATGATAACTTGGAGAACGACACGGTATGTATCTTAAAGGTTACCTATCAGTCGCCACGTTTTGAACCCAAGATTGCAAGAGGTTTTTATTGGAAACCGCTTTCCCCAGCGAATGCAGTATGTCCTCCTGAATTAGATTTTAAGGGATTGGCTTATAAAGCAAATACCCAGACATCTCATCAGAAACATCTGTAAGATTCGAACGATTAAATCCCAGAGCTCATGCTTTCTGGGATTTTTTTATGCCTATTCAATTTTCCTTTTTTTGTAAAATCATCGTTAAAACTGTTAATTAGATAGGTTTGTAAAGTGATACCTAGTTTTGATGATGCGTGACAGCGTTAATTCAGCATGAAACGAGTCATTACCTGTTTGAATCTTTTTTAAAGTGTTTGTATCAAACAGGCTGATCATAAGAATTCGCTATCTTACTGTATCCGCACGTAAATTGATTTTTTAATATGTGCTGTGTTACATTGTCTGCTCATCAAGAATGTGACACCATTTGCTTTAAATCTAAAGGTTCAAAATGACATTATTAACATCCTATATTCAAGGTAATTACGTACCAGTAAAAGAATCTGCCTATGTTTTTGAAACGATCAATCCAGCTAATGGTGAGGTGTTGGCTAAGGTGCAGCAAAGTGATCGTGATGAAGTGGATTTTGCGGTGCGGTCAGCTAAAGAGGGACAAAAAATCTGGGCGGCCAAAACACCTGTCGAAAGAAGTCGTATTTTATTAAAGGCAGTAGCATTATTACGTGAACGAAATGACGAACTGGCTTTATTGGAGACACGTGATACAGGTAAACCATTATCTGAAACCTTGTATGTTGATATTGTGACAGGGGCGGATGTCATTGAGTATTACGCTGGGTTGGTGGCAGCGATTGAAGGTCGTCAAATACCGCTTAGAGACAGTAGTTTTGTTTATACACGTCAAGAACCTTTGGGGGTGGTGGCAGGTATTGGTGCGTGGAATTATCCTATTCAGATTGCGATGTGGAAAGCAGCTCCCGCTTTGGCAGCTGGAAATGCTATGATTTTTAAACCCAGTGAAGTAACACCATGCAGTGCATTGAAGTTGGCTGAGATTTTTACTCAAGCAGGCTTGCCTGATGGCGTATTCAATGTAGTACAAGGAGATTGGCGTGTGGGTGAAATGTTAAGTTTGCATCCAGATATTGCTAAAGTATCGTTTACAGGTGGGGTCAGCACAGGCAAGAAAGTGATGTCACAAGCGGCAGGTTCTACGCTGAAAGAAGTAACCATGGAGTTGGGTGGTAAATCTCCTTTGATTATTTGTCCCGATGCAGACTTGGATCTGGCAGCCGATATTGCGATGATGGCCAACTTTTACAGCTCTGGTCAGGTCTGCACAAATGGAACACGAGTGTTTGTGCCTAAGTCCTTAGTCGCTGAATTTGAACAAAAGATCATAGAACGTGTAGCACGTATTCGTTTGGGTAACCCTGAAAAAGAAGAGACTAATTTTGGTCCTTTGGTCAGTTTTTCTCATATGGAAAAAGTATTGTCTTATATTGAAAAAGGCAAAGTAGAAGGGGCAAAATTGCTAGCAGGAGGCACTCGTGTGACGGATGGAGAATATGCCAAAGGTGCGTATGTTGCTCCAACAGTTTTTACGGATTGTCATGATGAGATGAGTATTGTGCGTGATGAAATTTTTGGTCCCGTGATGAGTATGTTGACCTATGAAACAGAGGGAGAAGTTATTCGTCGAGCTAATGATACGACGTATGGTTTGGCTGCTGGCGTGGTATCTCCTGATCTGAAAACTGCTCATCGTATTATCGCTCAGATTCAAGCGGGTATTTGCTGGTTAAATACATGGGGAGAGTCGCCTGCCCAAATGCCTGTGGGTGGTTATAAGGCCTCAGGTGTAGGACGTGAAAATGGAATCCAAACATTAATGCACTATACGCAAACTAAATCCATTCAAGTAGAACTAGGTGAGTTTCGCTCCGTGTTTTAATCACGCTCGAACAGCCGATGAATGCTTGGTTTTAGGCGGTTTGATGGGTGGTGATAAACACGATGCTTATCTAGGTGAGTTTCGTTCTGTGTTTTAATCACGCTTGAACAGCCGATGAATGCTTGGTTTGAAGCGGTTTGATGAGTGGTGATGGAAACGATGCTTATCAGGTGAGTTTCGCTCCGTGCTTTAATCGCGCTCGAACAGCCGATGAACGCTTGGTTTGGGGCGGTTTGATGAGTGATGATAAACACGATGATTGGCTGGGTAAGTTTTTTGAATCATGAATGGATCGCGTATGGAAAGCTTGATGAATAGGCGTTTTCAATGAAAAGCAGTGCGGATATTGGATTTTAAAGAAGATAGATATTTATCGTTGACCCAAAGAACATACTATGTAAAGGAAATAAGATGAAAACAGAATACGATTACATTATTGTGGGCGCAGGTTCAGCTGGAAGTTGCTTAGCAGCACGTTTAACAGAAGATGCGGGCGTTCGTGTATTATTGTTGGAAGCAGGTCGTCCAGATTATCGTTTGGATTTTCGTACTCAGATGCCCGCTGGTTTAGCTATGCCTTTACAAGGAAGAACGTATAACTGGGGTTATAAAACTGATCCTGAACCTTATATGAATAATCGTCGTATGGATTGTAGTCGTGGTATGGGTTTGGGAGGTTCTTCTTTAATCAATGGTATGTGCTATATCCGTGGTAACGCTTTGGATTTTGACCACTGGGCAAAGATTAAAGGTTTAGAAGATTGGACTTATTTGGATTGTCTGCCTTATTTTAAGAAAGCCGAATGTCGTGATGCGGGAGCAAATGATTATCATGGAGGTGATGGGCCAATTGAGGTGACTACCGCAAAACCTGGTACGAATCCTTTGTTTGAAGCGATGATTCAAGCAGGCGTGGACGCAGGTTATCCGAGAACAGAAGACTTGAACGGTTATCAGCAAGAGGGCTTTGGTCCTATGGATCGTTTTGTGACCAAAGAGGGTCGTCGATCTTCAACTTCGAGAGGCTATTTAGACGTTGCCAAAGAACGAGATACCTTAACTATTTTAACGGGTGCGATGACGGATACCTTAGTATTTGATGGGAAACGTTGTGTAGGCGTGCGTTACAGCCATCAAGGTGAAACGAAGATCTCTTATGCGGCGAAAGAAGTGATTGTTTCCAGCGGTTCGATTGCTTCACCTCAGCTTTTGCAACGTAGTGGTGTAGGGCCTGGACAGTGGTTAAAAGAACTGAGTATTGCTGAAGTATTGGATTTATCTGGAGTGGGGAATAATTTGCAAGACCATTTGGAATTGTATATTCAATATGAATGTAAAGAACCCGTATCGATTACGCCTGCTACTTATTGGTGGAATCAGCCTGCGATTGGGGCTGAATGGTTGTTCAAAGGTACAGGTTTGGGGGCTTCCAATCAGTTTGAGGGAGGTGGCTTTATCCGTACTCATGATAAGTTTGAGTGGCCCAATATCCAGTATCATTTCTTACCGATAGCGGTGCGTTATGATGGACGCAGTGCTAGTAAGACACATAGTTTCCAAGCTCATGTCGGATCGATGCGTTCTTTAAGCCGTGGTCGTGTGAAACTCAAATCACGCGATCCGAAAGAGCATCCAAGTATTCTGTTTAATTACATGAGCCATGAACAAGATTGGGAAGAATTCCGTGCAGCGATTCGTATTACGCGTGAAATCATGAATCAGCCAGCTTTAGATCCTTATCGTGGTAAGCCTATTACCCCTACGTTGGATATTCAGACTGATGAACAATTAGATGCTTATGTACGTGAGCATGGCGAAACGGCATATCATCCCTCTTGCACGTGTGCGATGGGCGAAGGCAATCAAGCAGTAGTAGATGGACAAGGTCGTGTGCATGGTTTAGAAGGTTTGCGTGTAGTGGATGCGTCGATTATGCCGAATATCATCACTGGTAACTTGAATGCTACAACGATTATGATGGCCGAGAAAATTGCAGACAAAATTCGTGGTCGCGATCCATTGCCACGTTCAACAGCCCCTTACTATGTGGCTAATGGTGCACCTGTAAGAGGTACGCCTAAACGTGAAGCGTAAAAATGAAATGAGGTAAAACAATGACAGAACGTATTGATGAAATTAAAGCGGAAATAAAACCTTTGTCTATTGCTGAACAAGAGCAAAGATTGATTGCATACTTTAATGAAGCGATTGAAGCAAAAGAGTTTGCTTTGGCAGAAAAGATTGCTTTACTTATCGTGGGAGAGGAACAAGGACAGCCTTATCGCGTTCATCTTAGATTATTTTGTTTGGAATATTTATTGTCTCGTTTGGTCAATGGTAAAGATGATTCTCCTTTGGCTAAATTCTTGTATCACGATAAATTGATGCATATTCTCTGGCGTTTCAAATGGGTAGTAGCGGTTTTGCCCAGGGATTTTAGTATTTCTAGAGAAGAAATAGAAGCCAATATCGCTAAGATGAAAGATTTTTATGAACAATTAGGTGGCATATCTTCTGTGCCTGTTTATAAAGTGGGTATGTTGCAAGCGATTTTGATGGGAGATGAAGCGAAAGCCAAAGAATATTATCATCTATGGCAAGATAGTCCAAAAGATGAGGAGATGGAGGATTGCCCTGCTTGCGAGCTTAGTGATCACGTATATTATCTGTACTTTATCAAAGATTATGAAAAAGCGGTTGAAATGGCGGTTCCTTTAATGAACGGTGAATTATCATGTGGCGAAGTACCGCATATTACCTACTCGAGCGTGATTTTTAGTTTAATTGAATTGGGTCGTATCCAAGAAGCTAAGAAACTCTTGCCGAAAGCCATTGCTGCGGTAAATGAACAGTCTTTGTGTATATTGAATCAAATCCCCTTGTTAATGGAAGCGGCGGCCCGTTTAAAAGAGTATGAGTATTTGAACGAAATGATCGATCGCTATCAAGAAACGATTATCGATGCCAGTGATGAATATGATATTTTACGTTTATTCTTTGCCTTGTCATTGTTCGATGAAGAGACGGCTGAAAAAACTCGCGAATTTGCCAAAGTGTGTGATGAACGTAATGGCAATTTATATCATCAACAATATTTATCAGCATTGACAAGAAAAGATTTGCAAGGACAGGATATTAAATTATCGTAAATGTCTTTTTGCTTAGACTTGCTGAATTGAGTTTTAATGGGCAAGTTAGCTACTACCGTAAGCATTTATCAAGCCATCTAAACTAAAGTAGGTAAGCGATGAACACGGTGTGCAGGGTACTTATTCGCCATATAGCTGAATCGATTATTAAGCGATACTAAATAAAAACTGATACACTTATCGTTAGAATAAAGATTTTATTAGGGAGTCAAGTATGTTTAAAAAATCGTTATGGCTAGTGGCAACACGGTAGCAGCACAAGCGTCTGATTTGCTCACGCGTATTGAAAATGGTGGAACGGTATCGATTGCGACAGAGGGTACGTATGTGCCATTTACGTATCACGATGAAACGGGTAAACTGACTGGTTATGATGTGGAAGTGGCTAGAGCAGTGGCTGATCGTTTAGGGTTCAAAATTGAATTTCGTGAAACGAGCTGGGATTCTATGTTAGCAGGCTTGAAAGCAGGGCGTTATGATTTGGTCGCCAATCAAGTTAGCCTAACCACGCCAGAACGTCGTGCGACATTTGATAAATCTGAAAACTATAATTATTCTGGTCCGATGGTCTTAACCCATCGTGATGGGCCAGTATTTCAGGATATCAAAGAAATTAAAGGGTTGAAAGCCGCACAGACGTTAAGTAGTAATTATGGTGAATTGGCTCGCGATAATGAGGCCGTTATTGTACCTGTGGATGGCATGGCCCAAGCATTGACCTTATTAAATCAAAAGCGAGTTGATTTGACGATTAATAACTCTTTGGCTTTGCTGGACTATTTGAATACCCATCCTAATGCTTCTTTACAGATTGCATGGCGTTCATCAGAGAAAAATGGAGCGGGGTTTGTCGCCAATAAAGGACAGGAAGATGCTTTAGCAAAAATCAGTGAAGCTGTTCGTTCATTGCGTGAAGATGGCACACTGAAAAAACTTTCAATCCAGTTTTTTGGTGAAGATGTCTCGGTAGAGTAAATGTCTGTTTAAGGAATCATGGTCAATGATAATTGAGTTACTCAGTCACTTGCCTTTTATGGATCAAGCCAGAGCCACTATGGTTGCTCATGCGTTTTGGCCGATGGTCAAAGCGGGTTTTCTGGTTTCTTTACCGTTGGCCATTATTTCTTTTATTTTTGGCTTGCTGATTGCGGTAGGGGTGGCCTTTTTTAAGGTAATGCCTGTCACCCACGTATGGCACAAAATCCTATTGAAATTTTTGAACCTGTATGTGGCGATGATTCGCGGTACGCCTTTGTTGGTGCAGTTGTGTATCGTGTTTTATGGCTTGCCAGCGGTGGGGATTGAACTGGATCCAATTCCTACGGCGATTATTGGGTTTTCTTTGAATGTAGGGGCTTATGCTTCTGAAACAGTAAGAGCGTCGATTCAGTCAATTCACAAAGGCCAGTGGGAAGCTAGTGCTGCATTGGGGATGAGTTATATTCAAACGTTTTTGTATGTGATTTTGTCTCAAGCCACGCGTGTAGCCGTACCACCTTTGTCGAATACATTTATTAGCTTATTTAAAGATACGTCTTTGGCATCGGTGGTGACGGTAACGGAGTTGTTTAGAGTGGCTCAGCAAGAGGGAAATCGTAGCTATGATTTCTTGCCCGTATTTATTGAAGCAGCCTTAGTGTATTGGGGCTTTTGCTGGGTATTGTTCTATATCCAAAAACGTATTGAACGAAGACAAGATCGTTACGTGACGCGGTAAATGAAAGATGCGTTGATGGGGGATTCATACATGTGGTTTGGTGTTTATTAGCGATGTAGTGCTGCTGATTGTGAGTTTATCCATGATGAGATAGATGATACGTTGATCGTGTGCAGACGTATCATCTATGTGTTGTTTTGGAGTGTGTGAAATATTAGACGAGGCTTCACTCACGTTAATCGTGAGGTCATAAAAATAAGTCGATCAGCTAATGACATGAATCACTGATCGACTTGAGATAAATATTAAGAAGACTTTCTATCATTGCCACAGATGACTAGGACAATAATCACTAAAAAACTTAAAAACGAGAAAAAAATCCCAAATGATAATAAAGCCCACCATGGACTGACACCTATATCACGCATTCGACGAACTGAAGCGGTAAACCAAGGGATAAAGAAAATAATAAGAAATAGGTTGCTAGATATGACATATAGCATGCTCCTTGTTTCACTAAGGTCTTCAGCAATAGGTGCTAACCAAATGCCCCATAACAGTATATGAAAGAAATAGCAGAAAAAACTAACGGGAATACAGCCTTTCCAATAGTTTTCTTTGCTTAATGTTCCCTTGACATTAAAATAATTTTTCCAACATTCTTTGTAAAGTTGAAACATATTTTTTTCCATAGCAAACTCCTTAATTAGGTTTGGCGAGACAGATGAGTGATATTGATGATGGTATCTTCTTCTAAATCAGGAAACTTTTCGTCATCAAAAGCTTTGTCCCCATTGTCATCGGCAATATGAGTGGGATACAAATTAATAAAATCATAAAGTGACTTGTCCATAAGGTGTGATGGAGTGATGGCACTAAGGGCTTTAAACGCATTCCAGACCTTTTTAGGGCTTTCTTTTTCCCATGCTTTAATCATTGTGGCAACTTCTTTGCGTTTTAAATTTTCTTGAGACCCGCATAGATTGCAAGGGATAATCGGAAAGTTCTCGATTGCAGCATATTGGATAATCTCGCTTTCAGGAACATAAGCCAAAGGTCTAATGACGATATGTTTTCCATTATCAGACACGAGTTTAGGTGGCATGGATTTTAGTTTGGCCGCATAAAATAAATTTAAGAAAAAAGTGGCCAAAATATCGTCACGGTGGTGTCCCAATGCGATTTTTGTCGCTCCTAACTCTTCTGCTACGCGATATAAGATACCTCGTCTTAGACGAGAACATAGTGAACAAGTCGTTTTCCCTTCTGGAATCAGTCGTTTGACAATGCTATATGTGTCGCGATTTTCAATGTGATAGTCCACACCAATGGATTGGAAGTATTGTGGTAATACTTCTTCAGGAAAGCCAGGTTGTTTTTGATCAAGATTCACCGCTACGATATCAAAGTTAATAGGAGCTCGTTGACGTAGCTTTAACAACACATCTAAAAGCGTAAAAGAATCTTTACCGCCAGAGACACAAACCATGACTTTATCGCCATCTTCAATCATATTGTAATCTGTAATGGCTAGTCCGACCGAGCGAACAATACGCTTTTCTAGCTTGTTATGTTTATATTGTGTTTTATCTTTCATGATGGATTAAGATTCTCGTGTATTTGTTTGTTCAATACCCACCGCAGCACAGTCAGAAAAAGCTAGAGGCTTACTGATACGTAAATGAACACGACTGACTTGAGGAAATTCATTCAAAATTCTCTGATTCACGCGATCAGCCATGACTTCGATTAAATGAATATGTTCTCTAGTGCATTCATCGATAATCGCTTGACGGATATAGCGATAGTCCAACACAGTATCAATGTTTTTGTCATTAATTTCTTGGCTTAGATTGACATCTAGTTCGGCATCAATCACGATAGGTTGGGTGGCACGTAATTCATGTTCTAGCACACCTATTCGTGCATTAATGGAAAGGCGAGAAAAGAAAATGCGTCTTATAGTCATACATTTATCCGATACAAAACAAAGATTTTAACGCTTTTTGCTCAAATAAAGTTAAAGAAATAAAAATGCTTTTAATGAATAAAAGCATTTTTTATTTCATGTGAAAATTCTGATTTTGATGGTTGTTTGTGTTATCATATTATAGATAAATGAAATTTTGTAGAGAAAGGAAATGAGAAGCTTAGGAGTTATTTTATTTGTGGCGTTATTGACCGCTTGCTCAAGCAGTTCTGGGAATAAATCGTCAAATTTAGTTGTTCATCCGAATATTCCTGTAACAGAATCTCCCAGCACAGGTGGTTCAAGTGGTGAAAATTCCGAGGGATCGCAAGTTAACGGTTCAGATCAGGGGGATAGCATCGAGTCACAGCCGGATAACAGTGGAACAGGTGCTTCAGGTTCTGGATCGAGTGATGGCACAAAACAGGATGGTGCAGGGTCATCAACGGGTGATAATGGAAATTCAGAAAATGCTCAAGAAGTAGATAATGGAGCGGCTGTGGCAGATGGCGATGCTTCCAGCGATAGTAAGAATAGTGATTTTCATCCTCCTACAGAGAAAGAAGGCGATGATAATACTTTTGATGCTACCGATATTGAAGCAGGAGGAAATAATGAGACTACAGAAGAGGTTCGTGTTGCTGATAAGGAAGCTGAAAAAAACGCTGCCGCTCCTTTGCACAAATATGCTCCACCCACCAAAGAGGCGATTAAAGAGTGGCTAACAACACCTGTCACTGAGGGTGGGTTAGGCGTAGAGAATGCAGATGATGTAGCGTATTATTTAGATGAGGGAAAAGTAGGACGTGATGCATTCTTTCAAGCTAATAAGGGAAATGCAGAGAAACAAGGCTTTCAAACGGCTCAAAAACGTTGGATACGGTCATCAGATAGTCACCGTATTTATTATGATCAGGAAAATGCTCCACTTTTGTACAATCAAAATTACTCAATGATTGAAGGTGCCTTGGTTACTCATCTTGTTGGGGATGGGTCTGGCCTGATAGATGATTTTATGATTCTAGAAAAAGGTCAGTTTACGAGTCGGGATGAATTGAAGTCTCTTTCAGGTAAGGTGACTTATACAGGTAAAGCTTTTGATAAAGATACGCAAGTTGTAGTTGTAAGAACTGACTCAGGAAGTGACTCCTACTCCGTTTTAGGATCAGGTACATTTACTTACACTATTGATTTTGATAAAAATAAAGGTAGCGGTAAGATTACTGATATGTCATCATATGGTGATATTATCTTAAAGGAAGTGAATTTGGCTCCTGGTCAGAAAAACCTTCTAACTGGTGAAAGCTATTATGGTGCGGGCTATCAGACAGGTAATGATAGTAGAGGTGAGGTTACTTTCGCTAATGGCGTTGACGATAAGACCTATAAGTATAGCATTGCTTTATATGGTTATGATGGAGAAGAAGTGTTAGGCAAAGTTCAAGAAGTAGAAGAAGGTAAGGGCATTGGCAAGGATGTCATTGGTTTTGGTGGTAAGAAGCAGCAGTAATGCTAATCACCGATAATATCGGAATGATAATCGATATAGTAACCTGTAAACAGGCTATTCATCAGAATGGTCTGTTTTTTCTTTATGTTAAAATAAGTGCGGTAGAAAAATGATGAGACCAAGTAAAGTTCGGGTTGTGATAGCTCAGATGGGATTATGCGTTAGTCTCTGTTTGGGAGTAGTCCGCGCAGAAGTATTGACAGTTGAGCCGATTCATTTTCAGTCGATCGACTATCAACGTGAAAAATGGGTAGAGGCGAACATGAGCTTATCCAACGATACCCTACCTCTAGCTGAATATCAGCTTTCGTCTGTCGAGGCACAGATTACAAAATTCATTCGATCCAAACAATGGGACGCATTGATAGCAGTATTGTACCAATATGCACAGCATCCGAATAAAGATATAGCCTTGTACTATTATGCATTAGGTGCTTTGCAACGAGCGGAAGGACTGCAATCACAAGCGATTCATACATATCAGGTTTTGACGAAATATCGTTCTGACTTAATTTATTCTCAATATGATTTAGCCTTAATGTTAATGGAGGATTATCAATATCAAGAAGCCAAAAAGTTGCTGACAGTATTAATAAAACGATCAGATGAAGCCTTGTCAGAAAGGGTTTATGCACGTTTACGGCATATTGAAAAACAACAATCATGGCAACCGTTTTTTGATATTCAATACGTAAAAACGGATAATGTGAATAATGCAGCGACTTCCCCTGTGATTGTGATTAATGGTAAAACGTTTGTCAGAGATGAAGAAAGCAGACCGAAATCAGCTCATGGCGTATCTTATACAATCGGTGCGACACGTCGTTATCAGATAATAGGTCATCACCATTTTTACACTTCTTTGGGGGCGAATGGCACTTATTATTGGGATGCCAAAGACTATCGCGAAGAGAGTTTGCAGACGGTATTGGGCTATGTGTACAAAAATATAAAGCAAGAATGGCGAGTATTGCCTTTTTGGGACCATAATCGCTTAGGTGGGCACGCATACAGCCGTTATTATGGTGTGAGAATGGGGTGGTTTCAAAAATTAGGACCTAAGTGGTGGGTATCAGGTAGCTATCAATATCGAAAAACAGCTTATTTTGATGAAGTGATTGCCGATCGTTATAATGCTCGTCAGCATTGGATCTTGATGAATCAACGCTGGTTGATAAATCCTTACTGGATGCTATCGGCAGGGGTGGACTATACTCGAGAATATGCATTTGATCCGTCGCTATCTTCCCGTAAAAAGGGAGTTTCAGCAGGGGTATATTACGAAAAAGATTGGGGAGCTCATCTCAGCGCTTATTATGGTTGGCGACATTTTGATCGGGAACACGTGATCTTTGATCTCAAACGCAAAGACAAAGAACGTCATGTTAGCGTATCTTTATGGCATAAAAGCGCTAAATGGAAAGGCATACAGCCTACCATTAATTACACCTATCGTCGCATAAAAAGCAATCTCAGCGATTTATATGATCGTTCTGAATCGACCGTATTGATTAGCTTTTCAAAAACGTTTTAAAAGCCTTTTTTATAAGTGGTCTTGTTGAAGCAATGCAACAGATATTAGGGTTTATCCCTAGTACCTTTCACGAAAAGAATGTTGTTGTTTTGAAGAAATAATGATAAGGTATTACCTCGTTTTTGAATGTGCTGAATATTGCGGTATAGCAAGGAATCAGACATTTTAAAAATAGAAAAATACAGGAAAAATGAATGTAACACTGATTCGGTATAGACGGAACACGGGTTCTAGCGGAATGGAGTGGTTTGATTCTTGGAAAGTAATAAAAATATTGAAAAAGTATTGATTAATTTCTTAGTGAACATTCGTTGATATTCGATAAATAGGATTAAACATCGGAGTAGGTATGTTAACGATAGTTGGTTTAGCCATTATTTTTATCATTGTGGCGTTATTGCTTAGTGAGAAAGTATCACCAGTGATTGCTTTGGTATTGGTGCCTTTTGTGGGGGCCTTATGTTTAGGCTTTGATTTAGACACGATTGTCAAAGAGTTTTATCTCAAAGGCACGTCATCGGTGGTCCAAATCGCCATCATGTTTGTATTTGCTATTTTGTTCTTTGGCATCATGAGCGATGCCGGTATTTTCAAGCCTGTCATTGATAAATTAATTTTATTGACACGTGGAAACGTGGTGGCTGTTGCAGTTGGAACGGTCTTTATTTCCGTAGTTGCTCAGTTAGATGGAGCAGGAGCGACAACATTTTTATTGGTGGTGCCTGCTTTATTGCCGTTGTACCAACGTTTGAAAATGAGTCCTTACCTACTGTTTTTGTTATTGGCAGCCAGTGCGGGGATTACTAATATGCTACCTTGGGGTGGTCCTCTTGGACGAGTCGCTACGGTGCTAAATATGGATGTGGAAGTGTTGTATCGTCCCTTAATTCTCGTTCAGGTGATTGGTATCGGATTGACAGCATTATTAGCCGTGGCTTTAGGTATTCGTGAAAAACGTCGCATTATAGCAGAGCATGGAGCCTTGGTAACGGATGGGAATAACTTCGTTCATGCTTTGGAAGCAGGACATCAAAAACCTGCTTTGTTCAAAACAAATGTGGTGTTATTTTTGATTACGATGGTGGTCTTATTTGGTGGGTTTATGCCTCCTGCTTTTGCCTTCATGGTTGCCACTAGCATTGCTTTGTTGGTTAACTATCGAACGCCGAAAGAACAGATGGCTTGTATCAGCAGTCATGCGGGTGGGGCTATTATGATGGCAACGGTGATTTTAGCTGCAGGATTGTTTTTGGGTACCTTAAAAAATGCGGGAATGCTAGATTCTATCTCTAAGGATTTGGTGGCATTCTTACCGGATTTTGTGAAACCTAATTTGCATTTGATTATCGGCTTCTTGGGTCAGCCTCTAGAATTGGTGTTTAGTACCGATGCGTATTATTTTGGTTTATTCCCTATTGTTAATGAAATTACTATGGCTTCAGGTGTGCCTCCTGCTCAATCGGGCTATGCTGTTATGATTGGTAGTATTGTGGGTACTTTTGTAACGCCATTTTCACCCGCCTTATGGATGGGGTTAGGGTTAGCTAATTTGTCAATGGGTAAGCATATCCGCTATTCGTTTATGTGGGTATGGTTATTATCGCTTGCTTTGTTGCTGGCCACATGGGCGATTGGCGTGATTTAAATCATGTGTAAGTATCAATAACGGTGGTGAGTAATCTCAGCACCGTTTTTTATGTTCAAAGGGTCTGATGATCGTCGCAGAACCGAGCATACGGGCGATTTTATGGGTGTTTTAAGCTATCGACCAGACACCTGTAAATATCATGATTATCAGTGCGTCAATATCTCGCGAGCCTGTTGTAACGTCGTGTCCGTAATCGTTGCAGAACGTGGCATATTGGCTTGTACGTGGTAATTTATAAGTTGGTTAGGTATCACGAGGAATGTGGTGTATAAGGCTCTATACAGGTAGCCATATTTTTATCATGACGACAGCTAACCAAATATACCCATCGTCTAATGCCCCAACATCTCACGAGCATGTTTTAACGTCGTGTCCGTAATCGTTGCAGAACCCAGCATGCGGGCGATTTCACGAATACGTTCGTCTTGATTCATCAAGGTGATGCGAGAGATGGTTTTATCTTTTTCCGACTGTTTCTCAACCAAGAAATGATGATCGCCATAACTAGCGACTTGAGGTAAATGTGTGACGCAAAGGACCTGATGTTTTTGTCCTAAATCATGTAAGAGTTTTCCTACAATATCGGCAACCGCACCGCCAATACCGCTGTCCACTTCATCAAAAATCAAAGTGGGTACGCGTTCGGCTTGGCTAGCCATGACGGATAAAGCTAAAGAAATGCGTGCTAATTCACCACCTGACGCGATCTTGTGCAATGCTCGAGGCGTGGTGCCAGCATGTCCCGCTACTAAAAATTCCACGCTTTCTACACCGTGTTGACTAGGTTCAGTTGGGGATAACTGTACATCAAAACGTCCACCTTTCATGGCGAGATCTTGCATAGCGGTGGTGACTGCTTTTGAAAGTTTTTGGGCCACTTTCTTTCTGGCTTGCGTTAAGGTAGCAGCTTGTTTTAGGTAGTGTTGCTCGGCTTCTTTAGCCTCTTTCTCAAGTGCTTCGAGATCGGCCATCTTTTCAAGTGTTTCAAGAGATTGTTCGATTTCGATAACTTTTAAATAAAGCGTTTCGGGAGAACAATGAAATCGTTTTGAAGCACTAAAAATCGCTGAAATTTTAGATTCCATCTCAGCCAATGTATCAGGATCGATGTCGATATTATTCAGATAATGATTGAGATCTGAAGATGCCTCTTGACATTCAATGCGAGCGGATTCAATCGTGTTAAAAATCGGTTCAATACTACTGTCAATTTTTGATAGGGATTGAAGATGGCGACATGCTTGGGTCAGTAGATGTAATACACTGTTCTGTTCGCCATCGATAAGGTTCAATGTGGATGAACTTAAATCAATGAGCTGTGCTGCATTAGATAGACGGCTGTGTGATTCGTTCAGTGCTTCCCATTGGCCTTTTTGTAGTTTCAACTTTTTAAGTTCGGATAATTGCCATTCGAGACGATCGCGTTCTTCCGATCTAAGTGCCTGTTCGGCAGTGGCTTTTTCAAGGGTTTTTAGGGCGGTTTGCCAAATCTGGTAGGCTTGTGAAACAGATTTAGAAAGATCTTTATGGGCGACATCGATCATGACACGCTGTTCAGTAGGCTTTAATAAGTTCTGATGGGCATGCTGACCATGAATATCGACCAGATGTTCTCCAATCTCTTTTAGCTGTGATAAAGTGCTGGGAATACCATTTATCCAAGCTCGACTTTTTCCTTTTAAATCAAACGTGCGTCGGATAACCAATTCCTCATCGTTGATGTCCTGTTCTTCACACCATGTCTTGAGTGATGCAGGTCTATCAAATACAGCTGTAATCTCGGTTTTATCAGCTCCTTCGCGGATAGAAAAACTTTCTGCACGACCGCCTAAACAAAGCGATAAAGCATCGATAAGAATGGACTTGCCGGCACCAGTTTCTCCAGAAAAAACGGTAAATCCTGATTCAAAGGAGATGTCAAGTTTATTCACAATGACAAAGTCGCGGATGTGTAAAGACTGTAACATAAAGCTATTCTAGTTAAATTGTTCATACAGTGTATTCCACTGTAATTTTTTTCGCAATACCGAGAAATACTCAAATTTATGGGGATGGATGAAAAAAGCTTTGTAAGGTGCTTTGCGAATGGAAATATGATCACCTACCTGTAAATCAGACCAAGTTTGCATATCAAACTGAACACTCGCTGCATTAGGACGACGACTGATTTCAGAAAGACGAAGTTCTAGTTCGTCCTTGTCGGACACTGCAATCGGGCGACTAGAGAGTGTTTGGGGAGCGACGGGAACCACTAAAAATGCGGATGCACGTGGATGTAAGATGGGGCCATTAGCGCTCACAGAATAAGCTGTTGAACCAGTGGGAGTGGCCACAATGACGCCGTCAGCCTTTTGGGTGTACATTAGTTCACCGTTTAAAAGTACGCTGATTTCAATCATCCCACTACGTCCGGATCGATTTAGTACGACATCATTAAGGGCATAATCACGAATGAGCTCTTTTCCGTTTCTGATAATCCTGGCTTCTAGCATGGTACGACCTTCAATTTCATATGAACCAGACAAAATTGCTTCTAACGCCACTAGGGTGTCTTTGTTTGGAACGCCTGTGATAAAGCCAAGATTTCCGTGATTAATCCCTAATAAAGGAATGCCATATTTGGCCAGTTTGCGGCCCGCTCCTAGCATAGTACCATCTCCTCCCATCACGATAACGAGTTGGGCTTTTTTGCCTATTTCATCGTAAGAGATGCTAGGAAAATAAGTGATGCCTGTATGCAAAGCAGTTTCTTGCTCGATAAGCACGTTTCTGCCTTTATTTAAAAGATATTTGGCTAGATGATTAATAGCCTGTGTAATGCCAGAGTCTTGATAACGACCAACAATGGCAATCGTTGGAAAATTCATAATATTCTCATAAAATTAATGATATGCAGTTTATCATGGTGTGATCGTCCGTGGTGTAGCGGGTTAGGGGTTGCCTAATATGATAAACTGCAAAATAGATTTTGTTTATTATAAATTATTCTAAAAGTGAGAGCTATTGCATGACTAAAAAAGCGGTTTTAATGGTTAATTTAGGAACGCCTAGTGAACCTACTGCATCAGCTATACGTCAGTATTTGAAGCAGTTTTTATCTGATAAACGAGTAGTGGAGTTACCAGCGTTTTTATGGAAGCCGATCTTATATGGTCCTGTATTGACCTTTAGACCCTCTAAATTAGTCCCAAAATATCGTTCTATATGGATGGATGAGGGTTCTCCTTTGATGGTGTATAGCGAACGTTTAAAAGATTTACTCGAAAAGGAATTCCAAGCTCGTCAAAAAGATATAGGGGTGTTTGTGGGCATGCGGTATGGCCAGCCTGATTGTAAGGAACGAGTAAAAGAAATCTTTAAATTGGGGTATGAGCGAATTCTGGTATTGCCCATGTATCCTCAGTTTTCAGCGGGAACGACTGGAACGGTGATCGATCGTATTGGTGAAGCATTGAAAGAAATGCGTAATCAACCGGAGATCCGCTATGTTAAACGTTTTTATGACCATCCTGCATTTATTCAAGCGACAGCAAATAAGATTCTCAGTTTTTGGCAAGAGAACGGAAAGCCAGAAGCTTTGTTACTTAGCTACCACGGGCTTCCGCAACGTTATATCGATCAAGGTGATCCTTATTACGATGATTGCTTACAAACAAGTGAATTGATGAAACAGGCTTTGGGAGAGGATGTAAAGATTTATAGCAGTTTTCAAAGTCAGTTTGGGAGAGACAAATGGATTGAACCGAGCACGGTTGAGATGATGAAACAATTAAGAGAAGCGGGAGTTAAGTGTTTGGATGTTCATAGTCCTTGCCTTGTCGCAGATTGTCTCGAAACTTTGGAAGAAATCGGTCAAGAATATGCACATGAATTTACCCAAGTGTTAGGGGGTGAAGCGTTTCGTTTTATCCCTTGTTTAAATGATGATGGTTTATGGGCAAAAGGCCTGTGTGACTTGATTTTACAAGAAATAGGATGATTCCAGAATTCATTGGACAGATAAGATGCACGTTATTTGTTCGGTGAAAGGGCACGCATGAATAAGTCATTAGAATGCTCGTGTACGGAGTCAGTTGCGTCTGTGAAGTCAGTGAAACTGAAATGTATAAAAAAGCACTAGCCGTGATGACTAGTGCTGTATTGGGCGTATCAGGATTATAAAAGACCGCTGACCCCTGCTTTTTCTTCTTCTAGTTCAGCCAAAGTGTGGTCGAGGCGTTCACGGCTGAATGCATCGATGTCTAGACCTTGTACAATCTCGTATTCACCGTCTTTACAAACCACTGGGAATCCATACACAATACCTTCAGGAATGCCATATGAACCATCAGATGGTACACCCATGGTTACCCATTTTCCGTTAGTGCCTAAGGCCCAATCACGCATATGGTCAATCGCTGCATTAGCGGCTGACGCTGCTGATGATAAACCACGTGCTTCGATGATGGCAGCACCACGTTTGCCTACAGTTGGAATAAAGTAATCTTTGATCCAAGCATCATCGTTTACTAAGCCTTTTAGCGGTTTTCCATTTGCTGTCGCATGAGAGATATCTGGATACATGGTAGGAGAGTGGTTACCCCAAACACAAAGTTTTTCAATATCAGCCACTTTAACGCCAGCTTTATTGGCAACTTGAGTTAAAGCACGGTTGTGGTCTAAACGTACCATGGCTGTGAAATTCTTACGAGGAAGATCAGGAGCCGATACGCCTGCGATATAAGCGTTTGTATTGGCTGGGTTACCGACTGCCAATACTTTGACATTGCGGCTAGCTACTTTGTTCAATGCACGACCTTGTTCAATAAAAATCTTAGCATTTACTTCCAACAAATCTTTACGTTCCATGCCAGGACCACGTGGTCTAGAACCCACTAATAAAGCATAATCCGCATCTTTGAACGCCAATTCAGGATCGCTAAATCCCTCAAGACCCGCTAATAGAGGGAATGCACAATCATCCAATTCCATCATCACGCCTTTAAGAGCTTTTTGGGCACGCTCATCAGGGATTTCTAGTAATTGAAGAATAACGGGTTGATCTTTTCCAAGCATTTCGCCAGAAGCGATACGGAACAATAAAGCATAGCCAATTTGACCAGCAGCACCAGTAACGGCGACACGTACAGGAGATTTCATACTCTGACTCCACAAAATTAATAAGGTTATTTAATCAAATAAGTGTTGTAAAAATACACATTTCTTATTTTGCTTATTTAGGTTAGAACAAATTTTATTCTAGGTCAATATTCTTATATCTTATATCTTATATAAGATTGATAGACAATCAACTGTTGGTGTGTGATAATTCGTTTATTATTTTCTTTTTGATGAAAACATGGCATTATTGAAAAACAGTGCATTGCGGGAAGCGTCTTTTACTCCTTTATACAAGCAAATTAAATCTCTGATTTTGCAAAGCTTAAATAATGGGGAGTGGAAGCCTGGTGAGAGTATTCCCAGTGAATTTGAATTGGCAAAGACTTTTCAGGTCTCTCAAGGCACCGTGCGTAAAGCCATTGATGAATTAGCGGCAGAAAATGTATTAATCCGACGACAGGGAAAAGGTACATTTGTGGCCACACATCATGAAGCAAAAGTACGTTATCGTTTTTTGAGTTTGGTCTCTGACCACAAGGTGCCAAAACAAAGAGCGAGAAGTCAGGTTTTGAAATGTGAACGTGTTGTTGCAAACTTAGAACAATCCAAAGCATTCAAGATCAAGGTGAATTCGGAACTTGTCTATATCCAACGTTTGTTGTTTTTAGATGAATGTCCAACGATTTTAGACAATATTTGGTTACGAGCTGATCTGTTTGAGGGGCTAGACCTGAATATGTTGAATAAACATAAAATTCCCCTGTACGGTTTATTTGAAACTGAGTTTGGGGTGAGTATGGTTAGAGCGGATGATGCCCTAAAAGCGGTCGTCGCTGATGAAGAAAAAGCAAATTTGCTCCAAGTAAAGGTGGGTACGCCATTGTTGCAAGTTTACCGCACTTCGTACAGTTATGGCGATAAACCCGTTGAATTGCGTCAGGGTTTCTACTTAACGGATCATTATCATTACCAAAATCGGCTAAAATAGGTTATCGTTTTGTTTGTAACTAAAGAGGGGTGTATGCAGGAGTATATATCGAAGCCTCGTGATTATAAGTACCGTAATATTGGTATTCAGAATATCACGAAAGATTATCGCTTGCCATTGGCGGGGCAAGTTTCTATTTTGCACCGTATTAGTGGAGTACTATTGTTTTTAAGTCTTCCTGTTTTGGTATGGTTGTTTTCAGCAAGCTTAAATCAAGAAAGCTTTGTTCATGTCTCATCAGGTATGCTTGGATTCTTGTTGGCGCTGATTTGTTCAGTTGCCGTATGGGGATTTTTCCATCATTTCTGTGCAGGCATTCGTTTTTTACTACTAGACTTGCATATTGGTTTGGGTAAGAAACAGGCTGCAAAATCAGCTTTGCTGGTATTTATCATCAGCTTATCTTTGACAGTCGTCTATGCTTTTAAATTTTTCTTGTACTGGGGAGGTTACGCATGATTAACGAACAGTACGGGCGTAAACGCAATGTAGTGGGTGCTCATTATGGTGTGTGGGGCTTTTTGATTCAAAGAATTACGGCAGTTATCTTAGCAGTGTACTCTACCTGTTTTTTAATTGCACTACTAGTTCTTCCTGCATCCTATGACTCATGGGTAAGTATTTTCCGTTGGTCTTTATTCGATATTCCTTTGGGTAAGATTTTTACGATGTTAGCTTTCTTATCCATGTCATGGCACGCTTTTATCGGTGCTAGAGATATTTTTATGGATTATGTAAAACCTGCTGGCCTACGCTTGGCTTTGCATGTTTTCTGTATTCTTTGGCTGATTTTTGCCATTGTTTACTTTGCTAATGTTCTTTGGAGTTTGTAATCGTGACAATACAATATACGAATTCACTTCCTTATATGAAGGGATTGACTAGTGCTACGATTCCTCGTCGTCATTTTGATGCGGTTGTGGTAGGAGCAGGTGGTGCTGGTATGCGTTGTTCTTTGCAACTTGCCCAAGCAGGTCTAAAAGTTGCTGTACTCTCAAAAGTATTCCCCACTCGTTCGCACACGGTTGCAGCCCAAGGCGGTATTGGTGCGTCTTTAGGGAATATGAGCGAGGATAATTGGTATTGGCACATGTATGATACCGTGAAAGGTTCGGATTGGTTAGGTGACCAAGATGCCATCGAATTTATGTGTCGTGAAGCAACCAGTGCGGTATATGAGTTAGAACATTTTGGTATGCCATTTGACCGTAATGCTGATGGTACGATTTATCAGCGTCCTTTCGGTGGTCATACCGCGAATTTTGGTGAAAAACCTGTACAACGTGCCTGTGCGGCAGCTGACCGTACGGGGCATGCTTTGTTACACACGCTATACCAACGTAACGTTGCTGCTCGCACACAGTTCTTTGTAGAATGGATGGCATTAGATTTAGTGCGTGATGCAGACGGTGCTGTGGTGGGTGTCACGGCACTTGAGATGGAAACAGGCGACATCTATTTATTTGAAGCGAAACAAACAGTACTTGCAACAGGTGGTGCAGGTCGTATTTGGGCTGCGTCAACGAATGCCTTTATTAACACGGGTGACGGTCTAGGTATGGTGGCTCGTGCAGGTATTCCTCTACAAGATATGGAGTTTTGGCAATTCCACCCAACAGGCGTGTCAGGTGCAGGCGTGTTGATTACAGAGGGTGTTCGCGGTGAGGGCGGTTATCTGTTGAACAAAGATGGCGAACGCTTTATGGAACGTTATGCTCCTACACTGAAAGATTTGGCTCCTCGTGACTTTGTTTCTCGTTCGATGGACCAAGAAATTAAAGAGGGTCGTGGTTGTGGACCAAATAAAGATCACGTATTGTTAAAACTTGATCACCTTGGCGAAGAAGTGATCAAAAAACGTTTACCGTCTATTCGTGAGATCGCGATTCGTTTTGGTAACGTGGATCCATGTAAAGATCCGATTCCAGTGGTACCGACTATCCACTATATGATGGGTGGTATTCCAGCAAATTATCATGGTCAAGTGGTGACTTGGAAAGATGGTAAAGAAGAAGTGGTACCCGGTTTATATGCAGTAGGCGAATGTGCGGCAGTATCTGTACATGGTGCTAACCGTTTAGGTACGAACTCATTGTTAGACTTGGTGGTATTTGGTCGTGCGGCGGGTAACCATATTGTAAATAGTCACCCAGAACGCCAAAAAGCGAATTCAGAAGCGACAAATGAGTCTATTGACCGTTCATTACATCGTGTGCTTGAGTTGGAAAATCGTACTTCAGGTGCATCGGTAGCTGAGACAGGACAGGCGATTCGTTTAACGATGCAACAGCATTGCGGGGTATTCCGTACGCTTGACTTGCTCAACAAAGGCGTTGAGAAGATTGATGAATTGGTTCCACAGGCCCATAATATCTATTTCAAAGATAAATCAAAAGTATTCAATACCGCTCGTATCGAGGCGTTGGAATTGTTGAATATGATTGAAGTGGCACGTGCGACCGTGAAATCTGCTGCAAATCGCACAGAAAGTCGTGGTGCTCATGCTTTAAATGATCACCCAGAGCGTGATGATGAAAACTGGTTGCGTCATACTTTATGGCATTCAGAAGATGGACGTCTTGAGTATAAACCTGTTCATATGAAACCGTTAACAGTGGATACATTCCCTCCTAAACCACGTACATTCTAAGTTGGCAAGATTATGAGTACAAAACGTAAAATGAAATTTGAAATTTATCGTTATGATCCAGACAAAGACGATAAACCTTATATGCAGAAACTTGAGGTGGAATTAGAGCCTACGGACAAGATGCTTTTGGACGCGTTAGTTCGTATTAAGTCATCAATTGATGATAGCTTGTCACTTCGTCGTTCCTGTCGTGAGGGAGTTTGCGGTTCAGATGCGATGAATATTAATGGTAAAAATGGCTTGGCTTGTATTACTAACTTAAACGACTTGAAAGAGCCCGTTGTGTTACGTCCATTGCCAGGATTGCCAGTTGTGAGAGATTTGATCGTTGATATGACGTTCTTCTTTAACCAATATCATTCGATTAAACCTTATTTGATTAATAATACGCCTGCACCAGAAAAAGAACGTTTGCAGTCACCAGAAGCCCGTGAGGAACTAAATGGTGTTTACGAATGTATTCTTTGTGCTTGTTGTTCTACTTCTTGCCCATCATTCTGGTGGAACCCAGATAAGTTTGTGGGACCAGCAGGTTTATTGCAGGCTTATCGCTTTATTGCCGACAGTAGAGATGAAGCGACGGCTGAGCGTTTAGATAATCTAAATGATCCGTATCGTTTGTTCCGTTGTCATACGATTATGAACTGTGTGGACGTATGTCCTAAAGGTTTAAGTCCGACGACGGCAATTGGTAAGATCAAAGAAATGTTAGTTCGCAGAAGTATCTAAGATGTCAGAGAAACTGAGCGAACTCGATCGTACACGTCTTCGTTGGAGGGCGCGTCGAGGACTTCTAGAAAACGACCTCATCATTACTGCGTTTCTAGATAAATATGAACACGAGCTTACGGATGAGGATGTTGCATCATTGAGTGAGTTTTTCTTACTAGATGATAACAGTATGCTCGACCTGTTGTTAGGACGTACCGAGCTAAAAGACGGGGCAGATAAAAATATGCAACGTCTTTTAGAGATGATGCGTTCGATACAACCTTAATTATTAGATAGTTTTTTGATTGGAGGAAGCATTATGAAACTATCAGATCATAAAGCAACTTTAAGTTTTTCTAACGGTGAACCATCAGTTGAGCTACCTATGTATGAGGGTAGTATTGGCCCAGAGGTTCTTGATATTAGAAAACTGTATAATGAGACAGGAAAATTTACTTACGATCCCGGTTTCTTATCAACAGCATCGTGCAAATCAAGTATTACTTTTATTGATGGTGCAAAAGGTGAGTTACTTTATAGAGGCTACCCGATTGAACAGCTAGCTAGGAAATGTAACTATCTAGAGGTTTCATATTTGCTATTAAACGGTGAATTACCGAATGCTGCCCAAAAAGCTGAGTTTGAGAAAGTAGTCATGGAACACACCATGTTACATGAACAGATTCATTTCTTCTTGAGAGGGTTTAGACGTGATGCTCACCCAATGGCGGTTTTGACAGGCTTAGTCGGTGCATTATCTTCTTTCTATCAAGATTCAATTGACATTACGAATCCAGAACATCGTCATATTTCAGCGATGCGTTTGATTTCCAAAATGCCAACATTAGTGGCAATGACATACAAGTTCTCAAAAGGTCAACCTTTTGTTTACCCTCGTAATGATTTGTCTTATGCAGGTAATTTCCTTCACATGATGTTTGCAACACCATGTTCTGAATACAAAGTAAATCCTGTGATTGAACGTGCATTAGATCGTATCTTTACGCTTCATGCCGATCACGAACAAAACGCGTCAACATCAACGGTACGTTTATGTGGCTCATCAGGTACTAACCCATTTGCAGCGATTGCAGCGGGTGTGGCTTGCTTGTGGGGTCCTGCACACGGTGGTGCTAACGAAGCTTGCTTGACGATGTTGGAAGAGCTAAAAGCTAACGGTGGCGTTGCGAAAGCTGGCGAGTTCATGGAAAAAGTGAAAGATAAAACATCAGGCGTTCGTTTGATGGGCTTTGGACACCGTGTTTACAAGAACTATGACCCACGTGCGAAATTGATGCAAGAAGCTTGCCATGAAGTATTGGCTGAATTGGGCTTAGAAAACGATCCTTTGTTTAAGTTGGCTAAAGAGTTAGAGCGTATTGCATTAGAAGACGATTATTTCGTACAGCGTAAACTTTATCCAAACGTTGACTTCTACTCTGGTATCGTACAACGTGCGATTGGTATTCCAACACCATTGTTTACAGCGATTTTTGCATTAGCTCGTACAGTAGGTTGGATTGCTCAATGGAACGAGATGTTAGGCGATCCTGAGCATAAGATTGGTCGTCCACGTCAGTTATATACAGGTGCTCCAAAACGTGATGTACCTGATTTATCTGCACGTTAAGATTTAAGATTATCTTAGTGCAAGTAACCCTCTGGTTTGTATTGACTGGAGGGTTATTTTTTTGGCGGGCGTGTGGATTAGATGGTTGACGTGAGCCAGTGATAGAGAAAGCGGCTGAATAAAAGGGTTGTGGTGCAGTGTTTTATTTAAAGATCAGACTGTATGCGTCGTGTGAGGTTGGTTTTGTTATGCAACAGTGTTTAAGGAAGAAAACTCGATGATGGAAAAAGAATACTTGATGAGATGGTGTTAAGCGTAGTAGCGATTATATGACTTGGCGGTAAAAAGATGTTCTTAACTCAAGATGGATGTGCAGTGATGAGATGAACACTTACGCATGATAAGAGAAATAAGTGATGTTTTTGAATGGTGTAGTTGTTGCTTTACAACAAAATAGTAGTTCATTGCTGTAATGCAAATAAAAATCCTTTTCATTTGGCATTTAAATTGGGTAAGATAGTAACAAATAAAACATTAGGTAGGGAAATGAGAGACGCAGTCTCTCGTTTCCTTTTTTTTATTGGCGAATGAATCTATGAAATTGAAAAAATTATCCTTTATTTTGTTATCGATATCATCTCTTCCTGTTGCGGTGTCACAAGCCGCTGATACATCCAGTCAACTAGAAACGGTAGTAGTAAAAGGAACATCCTTTAAGACGGCCTCTACCGCTACCGATGGTGACCAAAGAGATTTTGCGAATCTAGGTGTATTGGGAAAACAAAATGTGTTTACGAGTCCCATTACAGTCGTAAATTATGATGAACAAATTCTTGATAAAACAAAAGCACGTAACTTGGTGGATACGATTGCTCAAACGGATGCGTCCACATGGTCGTTTGGCGGTGAAACCAATACCTTGCAGGGCTTGTATATTCGCGGTTATCAGCTAGATGCAAAACAATTTAGTTTAAATGGCTTGTCAGGGATGTATTCCTATCAAAGTTCGCCTACAGCGGCGGTTTCATCCGCTCAGTTGATCAAAGGTGCCAGTACGGCAATTGGTGGAATGGATCCTGAAGGTGCCGTATCTGGGGCAGTGACGATTGAAACGAAAAAAGCAACTGATAAACCCATTAATAAAATTGGATTGGGTTATTTTACGAATAACCGTTTGCAAGGATCCTTTGATATAGGTCGTCGTTTTGGTGCCAATCAAGTGATGGGGATAAGAGTAAATGGTTTACTGCGTCATGGTGATACACCGCGTCATGGATACAGTGAAGATAACAAAGAATTTGCATTGAATACGGATTATCGAGGCGAAAATCTAACGGTTGCTTTGGACTTGCTTTACGCAAAACGTAAAACACAGGGCGGTCGTGCTAGATTCCAAGATCTTCAAAATTTAACGTTTGCGATGCCTAAAGCACCTGATGGCTCAACAAACCTAGTTCCTAGTTGGCAAGGGCAAACCACTGAAGATAAAACAGCCATGTTAACGTTTGGTTATGAAACAGATGTGAATGTGAAGTTTACAGGCGGTATTGGCTATAGTGAGTCGAGTTATACGGGGAATTTTGCTGCATTAACGATGTTAGATGCCAGTGGGAATTATTGTGTAGGAGGTGATCAAAGTAAGGTAGTATGTAATAATAAAGGTTCTCGCTTATCTGACCAATCTAATAAAACATTAAGTATGAATTTAGCCGCTCACGGGAACTTCCAAACGGGTGCAGTTGATCATAATTGGAATGCAGCCTTTGATCGTGTGCGTAGAGTACGTTTGAATTACTGGGGTAGCAAATATACATCAGCAATTAATACTAATATTTATAATCCAAACTTTGGTAGTAGTGCAGAAACATTATCAGGATTGAATACAAAACCAGCTATTGATGCAACACAGCTGGCTTATAGTCTTGCTTTGACAGATACTTTGGGCTTTGTAGATAACCAATATCGTTTAACATTAGGCGGTCGTCTTCAATGGGTTTTTCAAGACGATAGAAAAAATTCACAGCGAGGATCGGCGAACCGTTTTAGCCCTGTAGTATTACTAGCATGGGTGCCGAATCCTGATTTAGTCGTCTATGGTAATTATATGGAAGATCTAGAGCCAGGTAGTTTTGATAGTACTACAGGTGAAATGTCTTCACCGCGTGTGAGTAAACAGATTGAATTAGGAGTACGTAAAAATTGGGGTGATGTGGTCACGTCTTTGAATGTGTTCCAAATTAGTCGTCCAGGTTATTGGCGTGAAGAGGGTGTTTACAATGGTACTTCACATAATGCAGATGATGCTCAAGGTAAAGAACGTAATCGTGGAGTTGAGTTCAGTGTTTATGCCAACTTACTCGATAAGACCTTACGTCCAAGCTTGGGTGTGATGTATTTAGATTCTGATTTGATTGATTATCCTACTTATAAGGGTGAGTTAGTCAATGGCGTGCAAGTCGCGAATCCAAAATATGTGGTCAAAGCAGGCATTGAGTGGGATACGTCTTTCCTTAAAGGTTTAACCTTAAATGCAGGTCTCCAATACTACGGTAAGTCTTATCAAGATGCGAAGAAAGCTTATGCTTTCCCCTCTTATACCATTGTGAATATGGGGGCAGCATACACAACTTCTTTATCGCAAGACAGAACGTTAACGGTACGTGCGGGAATAGAGAATTTGTTTAATAAAGCATATTGGCAAGTTCAGCGTGGTAAATACGATCGAAGCTTTGCGGTATTGGGTATGCCACGAACCTTTTGGTTAACGGCAGATCTTAACTTTTAATTAAATGTGAGAATCAGTTGCTACCTGTTCTTTCAGGTAGCCTGATTTTTTATATGAGCCTTATATTGATCTTCTAATTAGACCGAAAATCAATGAAGTACTAGTATCCTTGGAAAGTGGCTTGAATGCTAAATATGAGATGAATCATTTTTATAAAAGTGAAATGTTGTAATAGCATTTTAGTTTATAGAGATGAAGAAAGTCATTGAGTTAATGAAGTATTAGTATCCTTGGAAAATGGCTTGAATACGGCTGTTTGAATGAACTGCTTGTTAAATAGTATCAAAAAAATCAGGTTGTAAAAAGATGGAAAAATGGCAAATAACACTGTTTGAAACTCCTTGGTGGTTGCTTGAGACATTTTTATCTATTGTGATGGTGTGCGTCGTAATTATTTTCTGTCTTTCTAAAACCCGCTTTGGACAACAGTTTGCACAGATTGTTCAACCAAGTTTAACTAAAAAATCTTTGTTGAAACTTATCTTGGCATTGAGCATCATGTTACTTTTGTTATTGACAGAAGTGCGTTTAAATGTACTGAATACATTTTTGTATAACGGTATGTATGCTTCATTACAGAAGATGGTGTGGGTGGCGTTTTGGTCTTTTGCTTTGGCAAATGTGGTGGTCGTTTGTTTGCGTTCATTGAATGATAGCTTTAATAGTTTTTTAGATAAAGCATTAGCGATTAAATGGTCAGAAAGTCTGAATCAAATTTTATTAGAACGTTGGTTAAAAGATAAGAATTATTACCGTCTCCAAAAACAGCATGAAAAGCCTGATAACATTGATCAGCGTATTCAGCAAGATGTTCAGGATTTTATCAGTACTACGATAGAATTTATTCGTGGTATGGTAGATGCAATTGTGTCTGCGATTGAATTTACGATTGTACTTTGGGGATTATCAGGTGTATTGAGTTTGTTTGGTGTGGATATTCCTGGTTGGATTGTCTTTTTTGTTTATATTTTTGTGATTTTAACGACTTCACTGGCCATGTGGATTGGTAAGCCTCTGGTGCGTTATAACTACGATAATGAAAAATTGAATGGTAACTATCGTTATTCTTTGATACGCGTACGAGATTATGCAGAAAGTATTGCTTTTTACCAAGGTGAAGAGCCTGAGAAAAAGCATTTATTAGCTCGTTACGCAAGTATTATTCACAATCGTTGGAAAATTGCTAAACAAAGTGTCCTATTAACAGGGTTTAATACCTTACTCACACAAGGTGTTCAACTGTTGCCACTCATGTTGCAAGCACCGCGATTTTTTGCAGGTCAAATTACTATTGGTGATATGCATCAAACGGTACAATCGTTTAATCGCCTACAAAGAGCATTATCATTTTTTAGAAATTTTTATGAATCGTTTACAGCGTATCGTGCTAGGTTAGAGCGTTTAAGCGGTTTTATGTCACAGTTAGATAATATGCCAGAAATCACACAAGCGACTTTGGATAAGACGGATGAATGCTTGCTTTTAAAAGATGTAACTTTGTATCGCCGAGATGGTTCAGTGCTGGTCGATCATATTCATTTTTCAGCCAAGGCGGGTGACGCTTTGTTAATCAAAGGTCCAAGTGGTTGTGGTAAAACCTCTTTATTACGTATGTTAGCGGGGATATGGACACATGGTAGTAGTGGTTATGTTCAGCATCCAAGTCAAAATGATACGATGTTTGTGCCACAACATGCATACATGCCAGAGGGTGGCTTGAGAGAAGGGATTTGTTATCCGAATATTCAGGTCAAAGAAGGTGAACTAGAAGAAGCCATGCGTTTGTGTTGCTTAGAAAAATGGATCTATCACTTGGATCGTGGCGATGGTTGGCAACAACGATTGTCACCTGGGGAATTACAACGAATTGCCTTTATCCGTGTGTTGCTGACTAAACCAAAATTTATTTTATTAGATGAATCGACTTCTGCGTTAGATGAAGAGACCGAACGACGTGTGTATCAAGTAATAAAAGAACAGCTGCCTGATAGTATCATTGTGAGTATTGGTCATCGCAGCAGTTTAGAACAATATCATAATAAGATTTATCACTTGGCTTAACATCGGTATTTCAAGTATAGAGAGGGGGATCTGAAATCTCCCTTTTTTTATGAGAGGATTGGTGTAAGTGGATGATGAGAAGTGAGTGATCTGATAGCTGTGATGATGAATACCAGTGATGTGTTAATAAGTGGTGCTGTGGATGTTGAGAGGATTGGCGTAAGTGGATAGTGAGAGTTGAGTGATAATGATCTGACAGCTAGTGATGATGAATGCAAGTGATATGTTGATAAGTGGTGCTGTGGGTGTTGAGAAGATTGGCGTGAGTGGATGATGAGAAGTGAGTGATGGTGATCTGAAAGCTAGTGATGATGAATACCAGTGATGTGTTAATAAGTGGTGCTGTGGGTGTTGAGAAGATTGGTGTAAGTGGATGATGAGAAGTGAGTGATCTGACAACTGATGATGAATGCAAGCGATGTGAGAAAAAGACGATAATAATCGGCTATTCATCTATATGAAAAATAGGGTGGCTGAGAATCTATATGAATAGAATAATAAGCAGTAGCTTAGAAATAGCGTGGATTCTGTCGTCAATGAGGTATAGGATAAAAAAAGAGGTCAGTAACCACTGGCCTCTTTTCATTCATACACGATGAAGTATTAGAAACGATGATTTAACGCCACACCGTAGCTCGCACCGTGAAGTTTGCTACGTAAGAAAGCGTTGTAACCCACAGAAGCTTTCACAAATGTTTGTTTCGCTAACTGATGTTCAAGGGTGACATGCAAAGATACTTTGCTATCAAATTCGTTTTTCTTTTTGCCGCCAGCAGTGGTGACTGTCGTGAATTCATACGGTGTTGCAAAACCAGTATTTCCTGGCTCCTCAGCGTATTGATTTAAATCACCAGCGTAGGTGCGAATATCTACTGTTGTCAGCTTATACAATGAACTAGGATTGGTTCCGTAAACTCCCGCTAATCCTAAAGAAGCTTTAATTCTCGTAGTTGGACGAATGATAAATTGTCCTGAAACATTTAATCCCAACTGATGTACATTAAAGTTTGTGACACCACCTGTGGTGCGGTTGTATTGGTACTGTACTGAGGGGGTTAAATCATAAGTGTCGGCAAAGCCCTTGTAAGCCACGTCAAATAACGCACCGTAGGAGTTTTGACTGTATGATTGACATAGACAATCTTCAGAACGATTGATATGTTTATAATCAATAATGGTAGCGGCTGTATAGTTACCAAAGTCTACCAAACCATAAAGACCCACACCGTAGCCGTTTTTGTAGCTTGTACTCATACCTGAGCTTTTATTACTTAAATGAGGGTAGTATTTAGTGATATATCCACCTGCAGTGACATTAGGATTAAACTCATGACCGTAACCTAAGGCAATTACCGCGTTACGTGAGCTAGTATATGAATTAGATAAATGTGTTTGGAATGTATTCACCCACAAGCCTTTAGATTGTAGTTTTAAATGATCAAGAATTTCTTCACGTTCTAACAGTGAATGATGGGTTTGAACTTTATCATTTTGGGCTACCAATGCTTGTTGTAATGGTGTTTGTACCAATAAAGTAGTAGCAATGATGGAGGCTTGTCTATCTGTGATTTGTTGATATTTATCTAGTTCAGCTTGAACATCTGCAGCTTCAGTCGCTAAAGTAGTTATTAATGTTTGCTGAGCTGTTGCTATTGCTTGCAAAGCAGCTAGATCTCCCGCTGCAGTTGATCCTTGTAATGCAGCCATCGCATCCCCTAAAGATTCAGAATCTCTAACAGCTTGTTGATAAGCCACCATCGCATTGAATGTTGTATCAGTCATCGCGCTTCGAATGGCTTCAGCTTCGCTATTCCAAGTGGCAATCTGAGCATTTGCTGTTGCTAACGCATTTGAAATAGCATCTGAAGTAGAAGCATAAGCACTTACAGACAAAGAGGAACAAATACCTGCTAATGCAAGTAATTTAAATTTTGACATTATTAATTCTCCAAATATTGATGTGATGGTTGTCACGAGGTTTTTGTGTTGCAATATGAAGTGCAATCTAAAGGCCTAAATTTTACTTCTTTCGGGGGGGGGGTAAGTCAATGTTTTTGTTGTAAAAATGTTTCTATTCGTTGTTTTTATATTACAGTTGAAATTATAAATTCACGCTAGAAGTCTATTTTTACAGTAAAAAATGTAATTAAAAATGAGTTTTTGATAAAAGCACCCGTTTAAAGATGCCTTAACGTATATAATGCACACTATGAATAAAATCGATGAATCTCCTAAGTTATTGACTAAAGTAATTTCTAATATCCGTCTCTATTTGCACTTGTCTTCGGTGTATATAGGTCTTTGTGTCTTGGTCATTATGTTAGCGGTTTGGGTATTACCTACAGCAAGAATGCAGGTAAAGCAGATGTATTCTGCGGTGGTGTATTCTTTTAATCATTCGCCGTTTTTATCTGCTGATGTGGATGTGTTAACAGAGGACGGTGAGTTGGTACAACATCAAGAAGTAACCGAAAAGACTACAGCAGTAAAACCCGGTTTCTTTACACGATTATTGAGCCATGATCACCAAAAAGATGTGGATGTACCCGAAGCCCAGTTCTATGCTTTGCGTGACAGTTTAGTTCGAAAGTATAAGATTGCACCTGCTATTTCTGAAGCAATTATTTCTAAAGCATTTGAACAGGGTAAATTACATAATTTGGATCCATTGTTGATTTTGGCAGTGATTGCGATTGAGTCGCGATATAACCCCTTTGTACAAAGCTCGGTTGGTGCCCAAGGATTAATGCAAGTGATGCCAGACGTACATAGTGATAAATTTAAAAATTATTCAGGTAGCATGAAGAGTGCTTTAAATCCAGAAAGTAATATTGAGGTGGGTAGTATTATTTTAAGAAACTGTATTCGTAAACGAAGTACGGTAGATGGGGGATTAGCTTGTTACGTGGGAGCGAGTGTGCCGAGTCGTGATGGTGGATATGCTCGAAAAGTTCAGGCTGAACGTAGAAGACTGGCATTAGACTCTGGTATGGCATTACGTAAGAATTTAGGAAAAGACTGATGAAGTACAATGATTTACGTGATTTTTTAGAACAATTAAAAAAGAAGGAAAATCTTAAAACGATTGATGTTCCTGTTTCAACTCATTTGGAAATGACGGAAATCAGTGATCGTGTATTAAAAAAAGAGGGACCTGCATTATTGTTTTCTCATGCACAACATCAAGGAAAACCTGCAGAAATGCCCGTGTTGACGAATTTATTTGGCACCACTCAGCGTGTTGCGTGGGCAATGGGGGCAGAAGATATATCCGCATTGCGTGATATTGGAGAACTATTAGCGAATTTACGTGAACCAGAACCACCTAGAGGCTTTAAAGATGCGATTGGCAAAATTGGTATGTTAAAGTCTGCATTATGGGATATGGCACCTAAAGTTCGTAGTCATGCACCTTGCCAAGAAATTATATGGGAAGGTGATGAGGTAGATTTGAATCGCTTACCTATTCAATATTGTTGGCCAGGCGATATGGCACCGTTATTGACTTGGGGCTTAGTGATTACCAAAGGTCCTCATGCTAAACGTCAGAATTTAGGCATCTATCGTCAACAGCAGATCGGTAAAAATAAACTGATTATGCGTTGGTTGTCACATCGTGGTGGTGCCTTGGACTTTAGAGATTTTGCACTCAAATATCCTGGACAACCCTTTCCTATTTCGGTAGCGATAGGTGCCGATCCCGCGACCATTCTTGCTGCCGTAACACCGATACCTGACAAGTTGTCTGAATACCAGTTTGCAGGCTTATTAAGAGGCAGTCGAACAGAGTTAGTGAAGTCGATTGGATCAGATTTGGACGTGCCAGCCAGTGCAGAAATTGTGTTAGAAGGACATATCCTACCTGTGACGGATCCGCGTGCCGTAGTCGATGCAAAAGCTCCTAAGTCTGATTATGAAATGGCTTTGGAAGGACCTTATGGCGATCATACAGGTTATTACAATGAGCAAGATTGGTTCCCAGTGTTTACGGTTGATCGTATTACCCTACGTAAAAATCCAATCTATCACAGCACTTACACGGGTAAACCACCTGATGAGCCTGCAGTCTTAGGTGTGGCATTAAATGAAGTGTTTGTGCCATTATTACGTCGTCAATTACCTGAGATTGTTGATTTTTATCTACCGCCAGAGGGGTGTAGTTATCGCTTAGCGGTGGTGTCTATTCGTAAACAATATGCAGGTCATGCTAAACGTGTGATGTTTGGTATTTGGAGTATTTTACGTCAGTTTATGTACACGAAATTTATTATCGTGGTAGATGAAGATGTGAATATTCGAGACTGGAAAGAAGTTGTCTGGGCGATCACCACGCGAATGGATCCTGTAAGAGACACCACTTTAGTAGATCATACCCCTATCGATTATTTGGATTTTGCTTCCCCTATCTCTGGTTTAGGTGGCAAAATGGGTTTAGATGCTACGAATAAATGGGCAGGAGAAACGCAGCGAGAATGGGGCAGACCTATTGTGATGGATGTATCAACTAAAACAAAAATTGATGATATTTGGAACACACTAGGATTATAAGCATTTATGGTTAGTAGGCGTTCATTTTTTGCTCGGATGCTTCCTGCTACACAGGGTTGGCCAGCTTTTTGTCAACGAGTCGAGCGTATTTGTTTAACCACCTTGCATCATGAGTGTGTCTTATATCTTCAAAATATTAGAAAATTACCTCAAATTGTTTCATTAGCACGTCAGTATCAGGTGACCTTGTCTTTGGGGTATCAAAACCAAGTGATTAGCCCTGATCATTGCCCTAGTTATTCGGGTTTGCCTGTATTGTATATTGCCTTGGTAGAGGAACCACCTGTTCCACAGAAAGTAGGCAATGGATATTTTTTATGTCATATCAATGTAAAAGCAAGCACGATGCGGGATTTAGGGTGTCAACAGTTTCAATATGTACCAGATGATATCCCTTTATGGCAATGGGTGGCAGAATCTAAGTGGCATGATAAGCATACGGGAGGCCTGATAAATAGTGGCGTAGAACGTATGCAAGTGTTATTAGCTTCGGGACAAGAAGTGGTATTGGGAGGCTTTAGTGTAAATGATAAGCTTAGTTTAGATGACCCTATTTTGCATGGAGCTATCCCCCGTCTATTTCAGTGTTATTCAAGGTCTGTTATTCAACAGATTCATTTAGGAGAAATATGGCCATTTACTTATCGTTTAGATGCGTTAATCTCTGGGCAAATAAATCTTGCAAGACTTTTGTTGGGTTCATCTAATACGTTAGCAATTCCTATGGCGATTATATTAAAATCAACGGAAAATACCCATGAATCCCAGAATCAAGTTATCATAAAGCATGAGATGGATGAATGTCTCAGTCAAGAAGTTAAATCGTACTTTGATGAAGAAGGTATTTTTGTAGATTTACAAATGGATAGTGCTTGATGAGATACTAATAATGAATGGCTGATCGTGGATAGTTCAGGATGAGCTGACAACAAGCGGTATCGATGAGATTATCAATTAAATTTTTTCGTTTAGAAGTTTAAATTTACGGATGGAAATATTATGAATGAGAGTTTACGAATGGCAGCTTTGGAGTACCATCGCAAAGGGCGCCCAGGTAAGTTGAGTGTGACTCCCACGAAACAGTTATCAAACCAAAGGGATTTGGCTTTAGCGTATTCACCGGGGGTAGCTGCCGCTTGTGAAGAGATTGTTGCTGATCCGGCAAATGCGTTTCAGTACACTTCAAGAGGAAACCTAGTAGCGGTTATTTCTAATGGAACAGCGGTATTGGGTTTAGGTAATATTGGACCGTTAGCATCCAAACCTGTGATGGAAGGTAAAGCGGTATTGTTTAAAAGATTCTCTGGTATTGATGTATTTGATTTAGAAATTGATGAGTCGGATCCAGATAAATTAGTTGATATTATTGCAAGTTTGGCTCCGACATTTGGTGGTATTAATCTGGAAGATATTAAAGCCCCTGAGTGTTTTTATGTGGAACGTAAACTACGTGAACGATTGAATATACCTGTGTTCCACGATGATCAACATGGTACCGCTATTACGGTAGCAGCCGCTTTTTTAGGTGGTTTAAAGGTTGTTAAAAAAGATATTAAGAAAATTAAATTAGTGGTGTCTGGTGCAGGAGCCGCCGCATTAGCGTGTTTAGATTTATTAGTGAGAATTGGTCTGCCCATTGAGAATATTTGGGTGACTGATATTGAGGGTGTTGTCTATAAAGGCAGAACGGTGCTAATGGATGAGATTAAAGCCCAATACGCCCAAGACACTGATAAACGCACACTGGCAGAAGTTATTGAGGGTGCGGATGCATTTTTAGGTTTATCAGCAGGTAATGTGTTGAAGCCAGAAATGCTGGAGAAGATGACGGAACGACCATTAATTTTAGCTTTGGCAAATCCTATACCTGAAATTTTACCTGAGGTAGCAAAGGCTGCTCGCCCTGATGCCGTGATTGCAACGGGTCGTTCTGATTATCCTAACCAAGTTAATAACGTACTTTGCTTCCCTTATATTTTTCGTGGTGCTTTGGATGTGGGAGCGACTACAATTACGGTGGGAATGGAAATGGCTGCCGTTCGTGCGATTTGTCAATTAGCTGAAGAAGAACAAAGTGAAGTAGTAGCCGCCGCCTATGGGACAGTCAGTTCATTTGGCCCTGATTACTTCTTACCTAAGCCATTTGATCCTCGCCTTATTGTGCGTATCGCAACAGCGGTTGCTCAAGCGGCGATGGATGATGGTGTAGCAACTCGACCTATTGAAGATATGAACGCTTATGCGGATCAATTACGTCAGTTTGTTTACCATTCAGGTACGTTTATGAAACCTGTTTATGCGACAGCTAAACGTTACGTAAGAGATGGGGGTAAATCACGTATTGTGTATTGTGAAGGGGAAGATGAACGCGTCTTACGTGCAGTACAGACTGTGGTTGATGAGAAGTTAGCTCGTCCTATTTTGATTGGTCGCCCAGCTGTAATTCAACAACGTATTGAACGTTTAGGGTTACGTTTAAATATTGCAAAAGATGTTGAAATATGTGATCCCAATGATGATCCAAGATATGCTACTTATTGGAGAGAGTATTGGGAGTTGATGAAGCGAAAGGGAGTCAGTAAAGATTATGCACGTGTTGAAATGAGACGTCGTCTTACTTTAATCGGTGCGATGATGGTTAGAATGGGAGATGCAGACGGTATGTTATGCGGTACAGTCGGTAAGTTTATTTCTCATTTACAATTCATTGATGAAGTGTTGGGCAAAACCCCTGATTCTAATATTTATGCAGCGATGAATATTGTCTTACTCCAAGAACGCATAATTTGCTTGGCAGATACACATATTAATCCAGATCCTAATGCAAGTGAAATCGCCGAGATCGTGATTAAATCAGCTCAAGCTTTACGTCGCTTGGATATTGAGCCTAAAGTTGCTTTGGTTTCTAGTTCTAATTATGGCACGGATACGCCTGTATCAGGTAGGGTGATGAGAGAGGCTTTGGCGATCGTACAAGAAAAAGATCCAAGTTTAGAGATTGATGGTGAAATGCATGGAGATTTAGCATTAAGCGAAGAGTTACGTGAGAAATTTATGCCAGATAGTCCTTTGAAAGGGTCTGCTAATTTATTAATTTGTCCTAACAGTCAGGCAGGAAACATTGCTTATAACCTGTTGAAAACTAGTTCGAGTGGTAACGTAGCGGTTGGGCCATTCTTACTAGGGGTGAATGCACCAGTTCATATTTTGACCAATAGTAGTACTGTTCGCCGAATCATTAATATGACTGCTGTCACCGTTGTAGATGCAAATGCATAGTGAATTTAAAGGCTTTCTTTTAGGAGAGAGGAAATGAAAAAGCTAAATACTATATTTACAAAGGGTGGTCATATTTCAAGCATTACAAAAGATGATGCAAAAGTAGAAGCTGAAAAACATGGATTAACGTTCTTTTACATTGATTGCGATAAAGGACGAAGCTTATCGGCGGTACTACGTGCTTTTGTAAAAGGTGTTGATTATCCTGTATTCTTTGGATCTGATATGGATAGTTTTTTTGATTGTTTATCTGAGACTGTTTTAGATCAAGCCAAAGGGGCATGTTTATTTATCGATAATCTTCATACTGAAGACCCTGCTTTGATTGAGGGTAGCAAAGAGATTGTGAATGTGCTGGAAGCTGTTGTAGAGGCAATGTCAGAAGAGAAAAAGGTGTTGGTGTATCATGTGGTTAATGTAGGCAAACATGGTGATCCAGAGCCTATCCCTCAAACGATAAAATATACTGATACTGTTTATCCAGATGTACGACTGGTAGAAGAATAGTATTTGTGCGGATAAATAAATTTATTACTCCCTCACATACCATATGGCGGGGGAGTGTTTTATTTTGAGCAAGGGTTTCTTGATTAGTTTTGAAATTTAGAAAAGAAAACGCTCTTACATTTGGACATTAATGTTCTGTAGGTATAGTCTGGTTGTTAGGAGAATCGATATAATGAAGTTCTTCTGATCGCTGACGAATTGCTATGGCAGCAAGCTGTAGCTGTTTGAGCGGGTAAATCAATCCTTGATATTGATCGGCAGTATCAAACAGCGTAGGACGTTCACCTACTTGTTCGCATTCTAGATTTAAACAGTTTTTTATAAATTCAATATGAGCTTGAGTGCGACTGGGAATTTCTGATAATGATTCCAGTTCACTGATGAGAAAAGGGATAAGATTATAAATACTATCGCCATGTGTGACTAAGGAGTTGTACTGTTCGATATGTTTTTGATGTGATTTTGGCTCATTTAACATACGAGTTAATGAGTTGGAAAAGGCTACTTGAGCATTCAATGCTTTGGCACAAGTATCTAAACTACCTGTTTTGGTGCTGACTTGTTTACCTAAATTTTCTTTGGCAAAATCCAGACATTTGCAGAAATGTAGATAGTTCTCTTGAATGGCCTTTTTGGCGAGTTTATCGATACCATCGCATTCCCAATAGGGGAATAACATACTGCAAATATAGCCAATGACACAG
The DNA here is from genome assembly GCF_000743945.1 of Basilea psittacipulmonis DSM 24701. Classification (NCBI taxonomy): domain Bacteria; kingdom Pseudomonadati; phylum Pseudomonadota; class Betaproteobacteria; order Burkholderiales; family Alcaligenaceae; genus Basilea; species Basilea psittacipulmonis. Next base: position 392,470 of record NZ_CP009238.1, read on the forward strand.
GCTAAAAATGTATCAAAGGCACGTTCACCTACAAAAAGTATTTTTGATTCGGGTAATAAAAAGTGAAAACCTAATAATACATAGATGGTAATGAACGTTACAGAAATACGATAATCGCCACTACCCGCCAATGCTTTACCGATAATCATACATAAGACTAAGGTGACAAGATAAATGATGTTGTTTTGGGCAAAAACAAAAAGTCCGATAACAATGAGACAACCGATCATCGTACCAATTAATCGATAGCCAATGCGTTGGCGAGTCAGTGAATAACCAGGTCTTAACACAAGAATAAGGGTGATATTGACCCAATAAATATGACTACCAAAAGTATGTACCCAAGTTTCGTGTCCTAGATATAGATTCAATAACGTGGCACCAGCCCAAACGACAGCAAAGGCAATGGTGACGCGAAGAGCATAACGGAAGAAAACAGAATGAATATTTAAGTTGGTGAAAAAATCTTTCAACACAATAGGACTACTGGTCATTTTTTTGGCAAGATGTTTTTCACGTTTTGATGCTTCGGTTAATTCGCTGGAAATATGCTGGTTTCGGAGATGATCAGACATTCGGTTAATAATGCTGGTGGCATTACGTAAACGTCTCACAATACGAATAAGCAAAAGATAAAGATCAGGATTGCTGATATTTAGATTAGCTTCTTTTTGTTGAAGAATTTCGTATTCTAAAGCTCTTAACTCAGCTTTGGCCGTGTTTCGGTAGGTGTAGGCTTGTCCAGATGTTAAGGCTTGAGCGATTTCATCAAGTGTCAGACTTAATTTGCTTAATGTATCGCGCATAAACAATAAAATATCGTTGTCTTTGAACACCTCTCTTAAAGAACGATAGTCTGTTTGTGAACTCACCATGGTATTTAATAATTCCATGACATCGCTGTAAATATTCCAAAGTAGAATATTTTCTTTAGAGTTGATGGTTCGGGTTCTAGATAACACGTAACGAGCCGTTGTTTGACTTTCTACCATATCAGAAGCAGCAGGTCTAAGCTGTCGGTAACAGTCTTCCAAGTCATTATTAATATCGTAGAATTTTGAACGAAGATTAATGTATTTGGCTGTGGCAAAAATCGCTCTAGCTAAAATTTTTCGGTCTTCTTGTCGTCTTAAAAAATAGCTAACGATCATGCTGTACGTACAGTAAACAATACATCCTAATAAGGTATATAAGGCAATGCTGATGGCCATATTAGGCGGGTATTCATTACGCATGGTTAGGATCATGAGTAAACTGCAACCGTAAGCAATGGCAGTAGTTCTTTGTCCAAACACATTAAACATGCTGTAAACAAAGATAAATCCAATGGCTAATAGCCCACATAGAATCGGGTAGGTACTGGTGAGACTGATAACAAAACTTGTCCACGCACCCAGTAAACTGGCCACAATCATATCAATGGCACGAGAACGTTTATTACTGGTTTGGTTATCGGTCGCCGACACGCACCACGCCCCAGCTGTCATGGGTAAGGTAATGTAATCGGATAAATTTAGCAAATAACAGAACAAACCAATAGACAAAATGCCTATTGACTGTTTGGCAGCAAAGTAAAGGTCTGGACTATACAAAAATTTATTGAGTCTTTGTCCAAGATAACTGCTCAATATCATATGCGTTATTTACGTTTTGCGAAAAACAAGAGTTTGGGGTGATGATGCTTCTTTGCAGTATTCATAACCAGCGACATTAAATTCCTTGAGGTCATCAATTTGTTCAATTCGGTGATCAATGATAAATCTCGCCATTAAACCTCTGGCTCGTTTGGCATTAAAGCTAATAATTTTGTACTGCCCGTTTTTAAAATCTTGAAAAACACACTGAATGATGGGGGCCTTGATTTTTTCTGTATTAACGGATTTAAAGTATTCCTGAGAAGCAAGATTGACTAACAAAGGCTGTTTCTCAAGTAGTGTATTCAGATAGTTTGTAATTTTATCGCCCCAAAAATCATACAGCGTTTTGCCTTTTGAAGTTTGCAAAGACGTTCCCATTTCAAGGCGATAGGGTTGCATTAAATCTAAAGGCTTTAATACCCCATATAGACCACTGAGAATAGCAAGATGTTCATTAGCCCAAGATAAAGAGGCGTTATCTAAAGTTTTTGCTTGTAATCCATCGTAAACATCGCCATCGAATGCAAAAATAGCTTGACGAGCATTGGTTAAATTAAATTCGGGTGTCCAAGCTTGATAACGAGCTAAGTTTAATTCGGCTAAGGCATCGCTTATTTTCATCAATGCTTTAATGTCTTGAACAGATTGCTTTTTTAAAATATCAATCAGTTCCTGAGATTCTTTAATAAAGGGATAGAGACTATGCTCTTGTGTGGTTAACAAAGAGTCATAGTCTAGTTTTTTAGCGGGAGATAAAATAACTAACATAGTAGAATCGTTATTTAACAGGTTGAAGAACTGTTAAGCCACCCATATAAGGATGTAACACTTGAGGTACGATAATGGAACCATCAGCTTGTTGATAATTTTCCATCACCGCTACCATCGCACGTCCGACCGCCAAGCCTGAACCATTTAGCGTGTGTACGTATTCGTTCTTGCCTTGTTCGTTTTTAAAACGAGCCTGCATACGGCGGGCTTGGAATGCTTCTGTATTTGAAACGGAAGAGATTTCTCTCCAAGTGTGTTGAGAGGGAATCCATACTTCTAAGTCAAAAGTTTTTGCTGCACCAAATCCCATATCACCCGTACAGAGCGTAATCACACGATAAGGCAATCCAAGTAGTTGTAGGATATGTTCAGCGTGACCGACCATTTCATTTAATGCTTCATAAGAGTGTTCTGGATGGGTAATTTGAACCATCTCGACTTTGTCAAATTGGTGCTGACGAATCATCCCTCTGACATCTTTGCCACCAGAGCCTGCTTCAGAGCGGAAACAAGGCGTGTGAGCGGTTAATTTAATGGGCAAATCACTGGCATTTAACAACATGCCATTTACAGAGTTAGTAAGAGAAATCTCAGATGTAGAGATGAGGTAAAGTTCGCGTTTATCTTCCTCATCGCCTCCCATTGTTACCCAAAACATATCATCCTTAAATTTTGGTAACTGACCCGTACCAAAAAGTGTGGGAGCATTGACAATGTAAGGTGTGTAACACTCGGTATAACCGTGCTGTAGCGTTTGGGTGTCTAACATAAACTGGGCCAAAGCACGATGTAAACGAGCGATCTGTCCTCTCATAAATACAAAACGCGATCCTGACATCTTGGCGGCAGTATCAAATTCAAGCCCCATTTTTTCGCCCAAAGTCACATGATCGGCTGGCTCAAAACCTAAGCTATCAGGCATCTGATCGGCGGTGACGTATTGTCCGTTTATCCAGCGTTTTACTTCAACATTATCATGTTCATCTTGACCAGATGGCACGCTTTCATGAGGTAGGTTGGGAATAGACATCAACCATGTATCTAACTCATGACGAATCGCGTTTAACTGTTCTTCAAGTGCTTTAAGTTCGTTGGGAATACGAGCTGATTCTTGCATCACATCAGTGGCATCTAAACCTTGTGATTTTAAACGTCCGATCTCTTTGGCAAGCGTATTGCGTTTGGACTGTAAGTTTTCAGTCTCTACTTGGATACGTTTGCGTTGTTCTTCTAAATTTTGGTAACGATTGACATCAAAATCATAACCACGGCGTTTAAGTGCCGTTACGACAGAATCAATATCTTTGCGAAGTAATACAGGATCTAACATAATGAATAATACACTGAAAAATCGATGAAAATAATAGTTTAAACCAAAGCAGCAAAGTTTCACAGAAAACCAAAGCTTTCACGTAAAACTTTGCCAGCTGTTTATTTACGTAGTTTAGCAAAAGCCGCCGCCATCGCTCCTTGAGGTGCCATCTCTTTCTTAGAAGATGAAAAAGATTGACGAGCGGAGGATGGGCCACGTGTAGAACGTGAACTAGGTAAAGTATCATCATCCAAACGCATACTTAATGCAATGCGTTTACGCTGAGGTTCGACTTCCAACACTTTCACTTTGACCAGTTGACCTGTGCGAACGACTTCACGAGGATCTTGAACAAAGTGATTGGATAAAGCTGAAATATGGACCAGACCATCTTGATGAACGCCAATATCCACAAAAGCACCGAAATTCGCGACATTGCTGACAACACCCTCTAAAATCATGCCTGGTTTCAGATCGTCAATCGTGTGAACATCCTCTCTAAAACTAGCTGTTTTAAATTCAGGTCTAGGATCTCTGCCTGGTTTTTCAAGCTCATTGAAAATATCTTTTACCGTAGGTAATCCAAATTTTTCATCTGTGAAATCTTGGGGGGATAAGCCTTTCAACGCTTCTTTGTTCCCAATGACAGAGGTGATGTCTTGATGAATTTTGTCTAGAATTTTTGAGACAACGGGGTAAGCTTCTGGGTGTACAGCCGATTGGTCCAAAGGATTCGTTCCACCAGAAATTCTTAAAAAGCCTGCTGCTTGTTCAAAAGCTTTGGCACCAAAACGAGGAACGGCCATTAACGCTTTTCTATCTTTAAATGCACCGTTTTCATCACGCCAAGAAACAATGTTTTTCGCTAATCCTGCATTTAAGCCTGATACACGTGATAATAAAGCAGCTGAAGCGGTGTTGACATCAACCCCCACCGCATTCACGCAATCTTCAATGACGGCATCTAAAGAACGAGCTAGTTCTCTTTGGTTTAAATCGTGTTGGTATTGGCCGACACCAATGGATTTAGGCTCAATTTTTACTAATTCAGCCAAAGGATCTTGCAAACGTCGTGCGATCGATACGGCTCCTCTTAAACTTACGTCTAGATCAGGAAATTCTTGTGAGGCCAGTTCTGATGCTGAATACACAGAGGCGCCTGCTTCAGATACTACGACTTTTTTAGTCTCACAATTGGGTAAAGCAGCCAATAATTCTGATACTAATTTTTCTGTTTCACGAGACGCTGTACCATTGCCGATAGCAATAAGCTCAATATGATGTTTTTGAATCAGGTGTGCTAGAGTTTGCATCGATCCTATTTTGTCTAATCTGGGTTCAAAAGGATAGATGGTCGTGGTTTCCAGCAACTTACCTGTTTTATCAATCGCAGCGACTTTGACCCCCGTACGGATGCCCGGATCAAGCCCTAAAACTGCTTTATGGCCAGCAGGAGCAGCTAATAACAAATCTTTTAAGTTTTCTGCAAATACCTTAATCGCTTCTGTTTCTGCTTTGTCACGTAATTGACCGATAATTTCTGTTTCAAAAAGTGTCAATAACTTAACTCGCCAAGTCCATCTTGATAAGTCTGACAGCCACTTTTGGCGAGGACTAGCTTCAAGCGTAAAATCCGTATCCAGATCTAGAAAGTCGGCAATTTTTTCAATACAAGGATGAGGATGTTGTTCTTCTAGACTACTTTCTAAACCGATTCTCAAATCCAAAACACCTTGTTGTCTGCCTCGTAACATCGCCAAAATGCGGTGCGAGGGTAAGGTGCTAACCGCTTCTTTAAAGTCAAACCAGTCTTTGAAATTATCGCCCTCTGTTTCTTTGCCCTCAATAAGAGTGGAATAAAGAAAGGCGTGTTTGCTCAAGTATTCACGTATTGTGGCCACTAAATCAGCATTTTCTGAAAAACGTTCCGCTAGAATATCTCTTGCTCCATCCAAAGCCATTTTTACATCCGTAATATCGTTGTTTAAGTAGGCTTGAGCCAATGTTTGGGGATCTGTGTTTTCTAATAAAATCGCGTCTGCTAATGGCTCTAGACCTGCTTCTTTGGCGATCTGGGCTTTTGTGCGACGTTTTGGTTTGTAAGGAGCGTATAAATCTTCTAATCGCTGTTTATTATCTGCCTGCATGATGGCAGCTTCAAGTTCTGGCGTTAGTTTTTCTTGGCTACGAATAGATTCTAGGATACTGATACGTCTTTCTTCGAGTTCACGAACATAAAGCAAAGAAACTTCTAATTCACGCAAAACCGCATCATCTAGACCGCCTGTGACTTCTTTACGATAACGAGCAATAAACGGAACGGTAGCTCCCTCATCTAAAAGATTGACGGCTGCCTGAATTTGGTGGGCAGGTTTGTTTAGTTTTTGTGAAAGAGTCTGAATGATACGATGTTCATCAATATTTTTTGTCATGGTTATCGGTTTATTTAATAGAAAGCCCAATATTTTAACCGATTTATATTATCGATAAATAAAAAGTGACTATTGAAATTGGTGCAAAAAAACAGTGGATCGAATCACGGCAAAATCTTGTTTTAACCATGTGATGCGATGCGGATAAAAAGGTAGGTGGAGTAAGTTGTGATGGATGTGATGAGGCGATGATGAATGCGTGTGGAGATGGGGGGAGGATGAGGCGATGATGAATGCGTGTGGATGTATTTATGTTGACAAGCGTGTGTTTGAGGTAGGGATGGTAAATGAGGGATGTAAAGATGGATGGGATGAGGCGGTGATAAATGCGTGTGGATGTATTTTTGTTGATAAGAGTGTGGTAGGGAGGATAAATGAGGGAGACGCAGCGATGGGGTGATGAGAATGTAAAAAGAGAAACAGAGGCGTTATATTTTAAACGAAGTAGGAGGGCATTTAGCCTTTTATTCTTGAAAATAATACAGGTATAATTTTGAGGTTGAGACTATTTGTTTGGATGGGTATAGATTATGTCAGATGTGAAAAAAGTGTTCTTAGAGACAAGCTCCTTTGCTCAGTCTATCCCCAATTATCAAGTCCGCACGAGTCAAGTCAATATGGCTTGTAATGTTGATAAAGCGATTGCCAATAATGAAATATTATTGGTGGAAGCAGGGACGGGAACAGGGAAAACATTAGCGTATTTGGTACCTCCTTTGTTACAAAACAAACAAGTGATGGTGGTTACCGCCACTAAAGCTTTGCAAGATCAGTTATTCGGAAAAGATGTTCCAGCATTAAGAAAAATTTTAAAAAGACCCTTTACAGCAAGTGTTTTTAAGGGACGATCCAATTATTTATGTAAATACTTATTTGAGTTATACGAATCAGAGGGAATCCTTAAAGAGGAAATGCCTCAATACAAGAAAATTAAGGCATTTGCTAATTTGGGAAAATATCATTGCGACATTACCTATTGCGAGGGGGTTTCGGAAACGTCGCCAATATGGAAAAAAATCACCGCTACGACAGAAACTTGTTTGTACCAAAAATGTCCTCAGTATGAAGAATGTCATGTGACGAACGCTAGAAGAGAGGCGGAAAGTAGCGATGTGTTGATTGTGAATCATGCGATGTTTGTTATTTCGCTCGCGTTGAAATATAAAGGATTAACGGTAGATTATTTGCCTCCTAAAGAGGTGGTGGTATTTGATGAGGGGCATAAATTACCAGGTAATATTAGAACCTTATTTGGCGATCATACGTCGTTACAAGACATTCGATCATGGTTTTTAAAATTTGATGAATCCTATAAAAAAATTAAACGAGAAAAGTTGCTTGATGCTCGAGAATATAGTGACATTGTTAATGCTGTTTACGAGATAACTAGTCGTTTTAATTTACGCATCCGAACAGAACAAGTGGGGCTGGAGAATGCTTTATTGGATGATGAATCCTTTATGAAAGATGTGGTGAATTTTTCTACGAATGTCGAAAGCTTCTATAAAATGCTGTGTAAGGCTCATCTTAGTGTATTAGAAGATATATCGGAAAACCATCGTCCTACCGCTGATGAAAAGGCAGAAATCGATCCTGATTTGGAAATACTACAACGATTTTGTCAGATAGGAAAAGGCATTGTATTGGCACTGAATACGTTTGTCTCACAAAATGAAGAGTTGATAAAATGGATAAAAATTACGAAACCAAAAAATAAAGAATCTAAAGAATATGATCTTGAGTTTCACTCTGTACCATCGGATATCCGCTTTTTCTCAAATTTCAGAGCGGAACATCAAAGCTGGATCTTTGCTTCAGCCACGTTGTCAGTATTGGGGAATGCCAATTACTTTATCAATGAAATTGGCTTAGATAAAAACACTCAATTTGCGATCTACCCCTCTAATTTTGATTATCAGCGACAGGCAGGCATTTATATCCCCACGGATCTGCCTAGCCCTAAAGAAGAAAATTATTCGCTTGAGTTTTTAAGAATGTGTTGGAGATTTATCGTGAACAATCCATCGGGAACGATGATTCTTTGCACCTCTTTAAAACAAATGAAATTTTATGCTGATAAATTACGTGAAGGATTTCGTCTTAAAAATATTCGTCGAGAAGTATTGGTTCAAGGAGAAGAAAGTAAGGCGGTATTATTACAATTATTCCGTGAAAAGAAAGATGCGGTGCTGATAGGCAGTGCTAGTTTTTGGGAGGGAGTGGATTTCCCTGGCGATATATTGACCCTATTATTGATTGATAGAATTCCTTTCGCTTCTCCAGAAGATCCCGTTTTACGAGCCAGAATCGATAAGATGAAAAAAGAGGATAAAGATCCTTTTAATTTGATACAACTACCTCACGCGACGATTACTTTAAAACAAGGTGTGGGTCGGTTGATTCGTACGGAATTGGATTATGGTTTGGTAGTGATTGGTGATAAACGTTTAGTCAAAATGGGCTATGGCTTGAGAATCATGGATGATTTGCCTCCATTTAAACGACTTGATACGGCTTCAAGTGCCTTAGAATTTTTTATCAATTCTCAAAAGAAATCTGAACAATAAATCCCTGTCGAGCCAGCTACACACACGTGTTTAGAGGATGTGGGTTGTAAGAACAGTTAGCTTTGTCATAAAACGAAAAGATGAAGTTCGATATGGCTAGCTGTGTGAAGTAGGTAAATACGTGGGTTTAGAGGATGCGGGTTGTAAGAATAGTTAGCTTTGTCATAAAACGAAAAGATGAAGTTCGATATGGCTAGCTGTGTGAAGCTGGTAAATACGTGGGTTTAGAGGGCATGACTGGATAAGTAGTTTGAAATGGGTAAAAAAAACTGGTTCAACTAAGAACCAGTTTTCATGTTTTATATTTAGTTATTAAACCAAGAAGATGGTTTGAAATAGTCCCAGAAACTTCTTTGCTTATCTAATCCCTGTTGAGGGAATACAGAGTTAGGGAAATTCTGGTTAAATACAGCTTGAGCATTTTCTTCCATCTCTTTTAGTCCTAACTTGCGATAAGACAAGATAAGGATGTATAGGGCTTTTTCAGAAGCACGAACACCAGAATAATTTTTCAATACGTCTTGAGCACGATTGATCGCAGCGACATAGTCATTTTTCTTGTAGTAATATTCGGCAACACCTGCATCATGATCAGCAAGTGTCTGAACTAACCATTTCATGCGGGTGTGAGAGTCAGGTGCGTATTTACTATTTGGAAATTGGGTAACCAAAGTGTTGAACGCAATATAAGACTCACGTAAACCTTTAGGATCTCGTTCAGAGGGATCTTGTCCTACCCAGCTTGTTAAAAAGTTACCTGCAGAGGTAAACGTGATTAACCCTTTTAAATACAGCATATAGTCAGCATTAGGATTAGATGGATATAAGGTTAAAAAGTTATCAATATCCACCAATGCTTGTTTTACTTCATCATCTTTCCAGTTAATGTAGGCTTGATCGATGAGTGCTTGTTGTGCATAGTTAGAATAAGGGTAAAAGTTTTGGATAGCTTTAAGATTTGTGCGAGCCGTTCCCCATTCTTTGTTACGAAGTGCTTCTTGAGCATCCTGATATAGTTGTTCAGCAGGGACATTCAGTAATGCTTGAGTTTTGTCAGTCGTGCTACAAGCAGCCAAAACCAAACCACAACCCATGATCAATAGTAGTTTTGAAAAATTTTTTGTCATAGTTAGGAAAAATTTTAACGATAATATAAAATTGCTATTGTCCCTATTATAAGCAAAAAAAGGAATGGATTACATTGAAAACAATATCTCAAGAATTAATAAATATAGACGATAATGAGCATGAGTTCCGCTTGTCTATTGATGAGGTGCCTGATCGATTAGATAAGGTGCTTGCACGTTTATTACCTCAATTTTCGCGTGCAAGATTGCAGAAATGGATTGAAATGCAAGCGGTTCTGGTCAATGGAAAAGAAGCAAAAGTAAAACAAATCGTTGGTCCAGATGATGTGATTTGGGTTCAAGAGCAAATGAGTGAAGAAGAAATGGCATTTGAACCTGATGAAAACGTGGTGTTTGAGGTGATTGAGGCTAATGATGATTTTATTGTGGTGAATAAGCCAGTAGGGTTGGTGACGCATCCAGGTGCAGGTAATTGGCGTGGAACATTGTTAAATGGATTGTTATATCAGTTTCCTGAGTTAAGCGGTATTCCTAGGGCAGGCATTGTTCACCGTTTGGACAAGGATACATCGGGTTTGCTGGTGGTGGCACGCACATTAACGGCCCAAACAGATTTGGTAAGACAATTGCAAGCTCGAACAGTGGGGCGTACATATTTGGCGTTGGTGCATGGTGTGACCAATTCAGAGGGAGAGGTCAGTTTGCCGATTGGACGCGATCCTAGAAACCCCGTAAAAATGAGTAGTCAACATCCTATCGCTCCTAAAGAAGCATGGACATACTATAAGACGGTGGGGCATGGTATTTGCGAAGATATGGCTGTATCAAAAATAGAATGTCAACTTAAAACAGGTAGAACGCATCAAATCCGCGTACATATGTCTAGTCTAGGACATAGTTTGTTAGGCGATACGTTATATGCAGGACGTTGTATCGCTCAAGCTAATAGACAAATGTTACACGCTTATCAATTACGTTTTTTACATCCAGTAAATGGACAAATATGTTCGTTTGAGGCGGATATTCCCAACGATATGCAAACTGTGATAGATAATATTAAGTGGCAGTAAATAAGCGGGGGATAAGATGAGCGACATTAATCGAGTGTGGGCAAATTGGACGATAAAACAGGCGAGTTGTTTTACCACCAAAAGATATGGGCCTCAAGAATGCGTGCAGGAACCCGCCACAGAAAATGATTTTGCAGGGTTTAATATGGGCTGGCATTCAGGTGACCAGATAGAAAGAATTAGCAGCCATTACCAAAAACTCGAAGCAGAATTAGGTGTGCCAATATGTTTGGTCAAACAGGTGCATGGGCATCATGTCTTTGATGTGGATAAGGAAAAAGGTCAGTTTACGTATGATTGGGCAACAAGGCCAGAAGCCGATGCCATGGTGACAACACGAAAAGACGTGGCATTGGGTATTTTGACAGCGGACTGTTTACCCATTGCATTGGCCAGCCAAGATTGTATCGGTATGGTGCATGCGGGCTGGCGTGGACTAGCGGCGGGAGTGCTGGAAAATACATTGGATTTGATGAAGCAAAAAAGTGCTGATACCTTAATTGATGCTTGGGTGGGGCCCGCTATTTCTCAATCTTGTTTTGAAGTGGGTGAGGATGTTTACGATGCGTTTGTAAAAGAAAACCGCGAATATCACTTATATTTTAAAAAACATCCAGATGTGAAAGACAAGTTTTATGCTGATTTGGTAGGAATAGCGAAACATAAAATATTGACACATGTATCAAGTCGCGTTTTTTTAAGTGATCTGTGTACCTATCAAGATCCTCAATTTTACTCATGGAGACGAGGTCATCCGTGCGGACGTGAATTAACCGTCATTCGATTGGTGTCGTAGATACGTTCGCATCGTGTGGTGGGTGTTTATCGGTGCTTTGCATGATCTGGCATTGAAGATACCTATCAAGATCCTCAATTTTACTCATGGAGACGAGGTCATCCGTGCGGGCTTGAATTAACCGTCATTCGATTGGTGTCGTAGATACGTTCGCATCGTGTGGGGGTGTGTTTATCGGTGCTTTGCATGATCTGGCATTGAAGATACCTATCAAGATCCTCAATTTTACTCATGGAGACGAGGCCATCCGTGCGGACGTGAATTAACCGTCATTCGATTGGTGTCGTAGATACGTTCGCATCGTGTGGTGGGTGTTTATCGGTGCTTTGCATGATTTGGCATTGAAGCATTGGTACGTTCAAAATAAGAAAAGATGGGAACAAGTTTTATTTTTTTATTTAAAAAGTGTTGTTTTATGTATAAAAAACAACAGGCGTTTATTTTTTACGTAACTGATTGAAGTATAAATGTATTTTATTGTTTTGATCGGGGGCGTTTTAAAATTCAAAGTAATAAATGGTATTTTTCTTGTTATTTAAAATAAATGCTTTTACACTTACCCATAGAAGAAATTAAATTTTGAATATAGGTTGAATTCCCGATAAAAATTCTCGGTTTTTTGTGTGAATTCAATGGATTGTAAGTGTCTATATTTTTATGTATGCACCCCAAAACTTGTATCATTTGACAATTCTTCATTAAGTAGATGTCAGGATAGGCATCCAAGAGGAGGGAGCACAGCAATATTACACATATTGGTTGTTCCTGTATAAGTGTATTAATTTGCTGTGATGTAAAAATCACGGACTCTGGAGTAGTAGTTATGAGTATGCGTGTTAGACACATTAAAAAATATCCTAATCGTCGTTTGTACGATCCTACGGTAAAGGGGTATGTAACTTTAGAAGATATTGGTAATACGATCGTAGGCGGGGAAGAAGTCAAGGTAGTTGACGCAAAAACTGGGGAAGATATTACTAAACACATTTTGTTGCAGATCGTCTTGGAGAAAGAGGCGAAAGCAGAAAATCCTGTGTTTAATTTGGGGGTGTTGAAGGATATTATCAATACATACCATACAAGTTATCATGGCACGTTAAGTATTTATTTGGAAAAATGTTTTGCTGCATTTGCAGAATATCAGCGATACATTGCGGAACAAGGACAGTATTTAAATGGTGAGAAAGAGAATTTTGAGCAGTTTCAAATTGCTTCGATGAATTCCGTGATGATTACTTTTTTAGATCACGCTAAAAATCTTTATATGCAGATGCTTAGAGAAGTGAAGCAACAAGCTGAAACAGAAATTGGGGACGGCACTTATTCTCATCAACAATTAAACGGTAAGCAACGTAATGATACCGCTTTACCGCTAGAATAAATGCTTAGGTAAGTAAGGGATATAGGAGAAAGTAGAGGAAATCTACTTGAGGAGAGTAAAAAGTCCGTATCACTATTCATTTATTGCAGATGTGTAGAGAAATGAACGGACACGATCAGAAAGTTGATTCTGGCTTAGGGTCGTAAGACAACTAATCGCTTCATGTTAGTGAGTAATTACCGTAGAGTAACAAAAAGAACACTAACATGAGGCGTTTCTTTTGGTGTTGTTTAAAAGAGATAATTGCTCAAAGGCGAAAAACGTTACTGAAGCGTTAAACAACATCGATCATCACGGTGTGGACGGTGTTATCAAACAAATAAGATTGCCAGTGATGATGATCGAATCGTTTTACTGAAGCGTTAAACAACGTCGATCATCACGGTATGGACGGTGTTATCAAAGAGATAAGATTGTCAGTGATGATGATCGAATCGTTTTACTGATGGGTTAAACAGCTCAATACAATCAAGCAAACAGGTAAAGACGCAAATAATGACAATACAGCCAAAAAGTCGCTAAGGTCAAAGTTCTTAAACATTTCACGGATCTCAGACATCATATACCTCATTTATAAACAGTAAAAAATGTGTTTTTGTATATTTAATACTGTACATTAAAACAGCTGTATAAATCAATAGTATTTTGTACTGTACAAAAAAATAGTGTCTTTTTTGATACAGTTAAAAATAAACAAAGCGACAGGGGTCATAAAATTTTCTTGATTTTTAAGGGTTTTTTGTTTAAAATTTAGCGTTTTATCCTCTGGCAGCTTTCTAGGAAGTTCCTAGGTGCTTTTATATCGGGTTATAAAAGTGACTATTGTTATCGGCTGCGAATGATAAAGGAGTATATAAAATGAATTTAATTGCTCAACTTGAAAAAGAAGAGATCGAACGTTTAACAGGTGGTAAGCCTGTAGTGGACTTTGCTCCAGGTGATACAGTTGTTGTAAACGTAAACGTAGTAGAGGGTAACCGCAAACGTGCTCAGGCTTATGAGGGTGTGGTTATTGCGAAGCGTAATCGTGGTTTAAACTCTTCTTTCATCGTTCGTAAAATTTCATCAGGCGAAGCGGTAGAACGTACATTCCAATTGTACTCACCTACTATTGCTTCTATTGAAGTAAAACGTCGTGGTGATGTACGTCGTGCTAAGTTGTACTACTTACGCAATCGTTCTGGTAAGTCTGCACGTATTAAAGAAAAATTGGTACGTAAAACGACAGCAGAATAAAGAAAATGGCATGGTATTTACCATGCCATATTTATATATCCTTTCTTATTTCTTCATCGAACCCCAGAATCTCTCTTTTTTTCTCTCCTTAAACCTCACATCTCCGCATTTATCTTAAATTCCCGCTTTTTTATACCTCACAACAATCCCACCAACTAAAGTTGGTGGGATTGCTTTTTATAAAGTAATATTTAACGCTGTTAAAATATTTTTCTGCATTTTGGTTAGTGGAGCGGTGGTCGATCTCAGTTTTCCTTTATAGGTGTTAATCTTTTTCAGCTCCTTAATACTTCTTTTCAATCCTATATTTTTAGTTAATTCATGACTCGATAAGCAATGAATCATGTGCATTCTAAGGATTAATGCAATAAACCCTATAAATAACTTACCTTCCACTCTATCGCCTGAGTGAACACGTAATCGACTAAAGTCTAGACCATTTTTTAAATTATCAAACGCTTTTTCGATAAGCCCCTTTTTTCGATACACGTGTAATGCCGTTTCCGCATCCAATGATGGATGATTGGTAATGAGAACAATAAATCCTAATCGACTTATCGCTAGATCAATGGCTTCATTATTGGGCTCATACGCCAGATCGAGGTCTTTAGACTGTGTGACGTTAAATAATGCCGTCAACCCTGGTCTAACGAGTTTCTTGGTTTTTTGTAGTAGCTTTAATTCCTGTTCCTTTCTATCTAGGTCGTTATAAAAACTAACCAGTTGCTGATTGAATAAATCCTGATCCTTAATCACATGAGCTTTTAACTTTAACCCTTGAAGCGTGATATCAAGCGTTTTCGCTCTTTTTTGTGGGTTACTGAGTCTATCGACGTGCTTAAAACCTATGGCGTTACACTTATCGATTAAATCATCATACGTTTTTAAATTCGACGGTAAAAGTGTCAGAAACTCAATGCCTCTACGTTCAAGATCTTTAAATGTCTCGCTTCGATGAAACCCTTGATCCATCACCAAACTGATTTTTTTATCAATAGTATCCTGCATCATTTCAATCGCATAAGGCAGGTAGGTTTTATCATTCAGACTGCCTGAATACCAATCATACAGTAATGGTAAATGAACATTACGATCTAATAAAACAGAGAGATTAATCTGCCTTAACAGCTCCTTATCTCGGTTATACCCCAGTTCTAGCTCATCAATATTCTCACTGTAAGATGAAATGCTGGTCACATCATAAGCGTAAAACGCTGAATTAAAGCATTTAGAGTTTGACCACTTGTTTTTAAACTCCTCAATGTCGACAGGCATAATACCTTCAAAAAATTCACTTAACCTTTGTGAATTTTTTTGAAATCTCTCAGGTATTCTATGGTCTTGTGCCCAGTCCTTAAACCCCTCCATAACATTGCCTTCAGGCACCATATAACCAGCCAGATGACTAATTAATTCGCCCTCGTCTCCAAATATATTTAAAAGAATATCGCTAATCCCAAGTTGACGAAAAATGTTCATATAACAACTCACATATCCCGTCGAATACTCGTTAGATAGTTTGTGTGTCTTAGGCATTGGCTTATCAAAAATAACAAAATAATTTTTATTGGGAATGAGAAACCCTGTTTCCTCATCTAACTTCCCAATCAACGTGTCATTCGTTCTTTTAACTTTTTTATTCTCATCTCGATAACACTTTCCTCGTTTATAGAGGTATATGCCACTTTTCGTTTTTTGCTTTCTTAAACCAACATCAGGTAATGGGTACAGTTGCTTAATCATCTTTATTCTGTATGGTAGATATTGAAGTTACAATTTATTATATATTGTACCATACTAAATAAAATAAATAAAAGATTTTTTGTTAATATTCATAACAAAAAATCTTTTTGATACTGAAGTATGGTATAGAATTACGGGAATTTAAGATTTATCTTAATGATGTTTGAATACACAGTCTGTATGCGTTTCCCAATCGATTGCAACGCTGGTGTGAACGATATGAACTCTTATTTCTCCACCTCAACCTCACATCTCCGCCTTTATCTTAATGATATTTGAATACACAGTCTGTATGCGTTTCCCAATCGATCGCAACGCTGGTGTGAACGATATGAACTCTTATTTTTCCCCCTCAACCTCACATCTGCGCATTTATCTTAATGATGTTTGAATACACAGTCTGTATGCGTTTCCCAATCGATTGCAACGCTGGTGTGAACGATATGGAATTCATGTTCGAGATAGGCTTCTATTTGATGGCATAATTCAGGTAAATGTTCGTACGCTTTGGGTTTTACATGGATAACGGCGATGTTTTTTCCTGATGTAATACTCCAGATATGAATATGGGAGATGTGCTGAAGATTATCAATTTTTTCTAAAAGTTGGGCTTTGACTTCGTCGATATTAAGGTCTTGAGGACTAGCTTCTAACAAGATATGTAAGGTGCTTTTTAATAAGCTATAAGCACTTTTTAGAATCAAAAGTGCCACAAAAATGGACAAAATTGGATCGATGTAGGTCCATCCCGTAAATTGAATAACGATGGCCGCGATCACCGCCGCCACTGAACCTAAAAGATCGCCAATAACGTGTAAAATCGCCCCTTTGATATTGATCTGATCGGTATCTCGTTTGTGCAAGAACCATAATACAAAGATGTTAACCATCATACCCGTGACAGCAATAATCATCATGGTGTGAGTCATGATGTCTTTGGGTGCATAAAAACGCAAAATGGCCTCATAAATAATCCAAATCACGATACCAATTAATGTCAAGGCATTGAGTAAGGCACTAATTACTTCGATTCGCATATACCCAAAGCTATGAGAGGAATTGGCGGGTTGGTTGGCTATTTTGATAGCAAAATAAGCGATTCCCAAGGCAAGTGCATCGGTTAACATATGACCTGCATCGGCTAATAAGGCCAATGAACCAGCGATCATACCGCCTAAAAACTCTACCACCATAAATCCTAAAATAATAAAAAAGGCGATTAAAAGATGCTTGGCATCGCTGTTATGGTGGTGTGAATGATGGTGATGTTCGTGATGATTGTGTTGCATAGGAATGATTAAAAAATAAGCACTATTAAGATTTTAATATAAAGTATAAAGTGCTGCCAAACTGAGCATGAAAAAAAGATAAAAAACTGTTCAATGGATGAATTTATCATTGCAATTTTTGCTTCATGGTGCTATGTTAGGTAAATGTTTCTTGAATCTTAGGAGATATGATGAAAAAGTTTGGATTGATGGCACTGGGAGCGATGTTCACGGTGGTATCTGGATTGGGAGCAACCGCTCAGGCAGGTACATTAGATAATGTTAAGAAACGTGGCGAAGTGGTGTGTGGCACAACGACTGGATTTGCTGGGTTTTCTGGACCTAATTCCAAAGGTGAATGGACAGGTTTAGATATTGATTTATGTAAAGCTATTGCCGCGGCAACATTAGGTGATGCGAATAAATTTAAAGTGGTACCATTGAATTCGCAACAACGTTTCACAGCCTTACAATCAGGTGAAGTTGACGTGTTGACACGTAACACCACGGTGACCCAACAACGTGACACAGGCTTAGGTATTATGTCTGCGGGCATTAATTTCTATGATGGTCAAGGCTTTTTGATTGAAAAGAAATTCAAAGAAGAAAACGATATTCATAGTGCTAAAGACCTAAGTGGTGCAAAAGTTTGTATGCAAAACGGAACGTCTGATGAAAGCAATATGTCGGACTGGGCTAGGGCGAATAACGTGAAATATACGCCTGTTGTATTTGATCAGTTTAGCGATGTTGTTGCAGCATTTGCAAACGGACGATGTGACGTGTTTACAACGGATGCCTCAGGATTAGCGTCTATTCGAGTTTCTCGTATGGCCGATCCATCGATGTATGAGTTGTTGCCTGAAGTGATTTCAAAAGGCCCTTTAGGCCCCTTCGTTCGTCAAGGTGATGATGAGTGGTATAACGTAGTGAAATGGACGTTACAAGCGATGATTAACGCTGAAGAATTGGGATTGACCAGTGAAAATGTGGACACTCAGTTAAATAGTGCTAATCCTGCTATTAAACGTTTTCTTGGCGTAACACCTGGATTGGGTAAGAACCTTAACCTAGACGAAAAATGGGCTTATCACATCATTAAACAAGTAGGAAATTATGGTGAAAGTTTTGACCGTAATGTCGGCAAGAATAGTCCGCTAGGGTTAGAACGTGGACAGAATGCCTTGTATAACAAAGGTGGTTTGATGTACGGATTGCCATTCTAAGCATTCTTTTTTCGACTTCATCACGCTCCCGTTATCTGTATAAACAGAGCGGGAGTTTTTTTCTAACGCAAACCCATAAAAGAAGCGATGATGGGGATGTGGTATGAAAAAAGGCTGTTTTAAAAAAACAAATATTCTGAATAAAATCATGATAGGGTGAAGTTGAAAAAACCGTTATACAGTGGTGAAAGCAGGGGTGTTTTGATCTTAAAAGTGAACGTGTGACAGAACTGCGTTAAAATAAGCCCTTAAATTTTTGAACAAATCTTTATCAATATTGGTTGAAAGTATATGTCTGAACGAAAAGCTGGAGAAGATCAGGTTATTCATACGGTCGTTAGAACACAAGCAAATCCTGACGCAAAGCCTGATGTGACGATGATTAATCGTGAAAAATTAGTATTACCTGAGGGACATAAAAAATTATTATTGCATTCTTGTTGTGCCCCTTGTTCGGGTGAGGTGATGGAAGCGTTATTGGCTTCTGGCATCGACTATACGATTTATTTTTACAATCCCAATATTCATCCAGTGAAAGAATATGAAATTCGTAAAGAAGAGAATGTTCGTTTTGCCCAAAAGCATGGTATCGAGTTTATCGATGCGGATTATGATGTAGATAATTGGATGGAACGCGTTAAAGGTTTGGAAAATGAACCTGAAAGAGGGGAACGTTGTACGGTATGCTTTGATATGCGTTTTGAACGGGCGGCTTTGTATGCACATGAACACGGCTTTGATACTTTGACGAGTTCTTTGGGCATTAGTCGTTGGAAAGATATGAATCAAATCAATGGTTGCGGTCATCGAGCCGCTGCACGTTATCCAGGCTTGGTTTACTGGGATTATAACTGGCGCAAAAAAGGTGGATCGGCCAGAATGATTGAGATTAGTAAACGAGAACATTTTTATCAACAAGAATATTGTGGCTGTGTTTACTCATTAAGAGACACCAATCGTCATCGCCGTTCGCAAGGTCGTGAACGTATTCAAATTGGCGTGAAATTTTATGAATAACGCCGTGAATTGATGTGATTAACCACTCACGCTTATCGACCAAATCCATTACATTACATCGATGGCGTGAGTTTAGCCTCCTTATTCTGGGAGGTTTTTAAACGGTCAAATCCATTACATAACATCGATGGCGTGAGTGTGTTCAAAAAATAAATAGTAACGTTAAGCTATCGAATTAATTTAATCTCTTGTTTTATCGTCTTTTATTGAAAACTAGTTGAATAAGCAATAAATGTCTATGCTATAATAAAAAGCATACTTTCCCCTATATACCCTGCCTCGTTCGAGAGAAACAGGGTTATTTTTTTTGGATAATCTCATTATGACTTCAAGACATCGTTTTGGTATTTTGTTGATTTGTTGTACGGCCTTATTTATGTCAGGTATTGATACATTGGCCGTTAATTTAGCCTTACCTAGTATTCAAACTGAATTAAACGCAAATGTATCCCATCTGCAGTGGGTAGTGGATGCCTACACGTTGACATTGGCTAGTTTGCTGATTTTTTCTGGTTCAATGGCCGACCGTTTGGGTAGAAAATCTGTTTTTTTGGTAGGTTTGATTTTGTTTGGTGTGGGATCATTGTGGTGTTCTTTGGCTCAAAGCATTGAGGGATTGATTATGGCAAGGATTCTTCAAGCGGTAGGCGGTAGTGCCTTAAATCCAGTAGCCATGGCCATTATTTCTAATATTTACACAGATGCTAAAGAACGTGCAAAAGCAATTGGTGTATGGGGAGCGACGATTGGTCTATCTTTTGTGGTGGGGCCAATAGTAGGTGGTTTTCTCGTGCGTTTTTGGGGATGGGAGAGTATCTTCTGGATCAATATTCCTATTGTGCTGTTGGCTATTTTATTAACGATTATTTTTGTGCCTGATTCTAAATCGGATAAAGTGGGGCGTTTTGATTTCTGGGGACAAATGCTCGTCATGATATTTATGGTGAGCTTAATTGCTAGCATTATTGAAGTGACTTCATTAGGATTTGATAGTGTTTGGATTGTAGTAGGGTTTGCTGTCGCGACATTAAGTTTCTTAACCTTATTAGTCGTGGAATTAAAAGTGAGTGATCCTTTGCTCGATCTACGTTTTTTCAAAAGCATACCTTTTTCTAATGCCATGTTGACGGCCGTGGTCGCTTTTGCTTGTATGTCAGGTTTTGGATTTTTAATTACTTTGTATTTGCAAAAAGTTAGAGATTTAAGTCCTCTTCATGCGGCCATGTTGATGATCCCTCAAGCTGTTATGATGTTTGTGGTACCTATCTTTTCGGGCAGAATGGTGGCCAATACAGGACCTAGAAAACCTTTGTTAATATCAGGATTGTTTATGGCGATGGGGTATGCCATGCTTGCTCATATCAGTATGAGTACCCCATTATGGTGGATTGTATTGGCCTTTACATGCTTGGGCGTGGGCAGTGGAGCGGTCAATGCACCGATTACAAATAGTGCTGTCTCTGGTATGCCTCGTTCAAAATCAGGAACAGCAGGGGCTATGGCAGGTGTATCAAGGATGTTTGGTAGTGCTTTAGGCGTTGCTTTGTTTGGTACCTTAACGGAACATGCTGTCGATCCTGCTCATTTTCAAACAGAGTTTCCTCAGGCGATGCACATCAGTTTATATATCATGTTCTTTATCGCCGTGTTTATTGGTGTTTTTGGTTGGATAAGTACCAGTAAGTGGGCTAGCAAAACTGGAGTGGAATATAAATAAAACACTCTCCTTTTGGGTGATCAAAAAGAGAGTGTGTGATGTATTAATGGCTGGAACCCATTGCTCCCAATGTATCCTGATCCACAGTGATGGTCGTATGTAGAATGACATTCATGGCATCTAGAAGTGTGGCTAAAGATAGGCTGGACACAGGTTGTGCTTGGTGAGAAACTTGCTCATGTAGGCAAGGAATATGGATAAATCCTGCTTTTTGAATCTGATAACGATCCACCATATTCATGAGTCCATAAAAGATATGGTTGCATACAAAAGTGCCAGCTGTATAAGATAAAGAGGCGGGAATATTCGCTTGTCGAAGTGCCTGCACGATGGATCGCACAGGCAAACGACTAAAGTAAGCATTGGGGGCATTAGGAATGACAGGCGTACCTATCGCCTGAACGCCCTCATTATCAGGAATACGTGCATCGTTTATATTAATAGCCACCATTTCTGGCGTAATCCCGACTCTTCCAGCCGCTTGCCCAAGACAAATTACGATCTCGGGTTTTAGCGTCTGGATATGGGCTTCTAAGGCTTGGATGCTTTTGTCAAACACACAAGGCAGAATCCGCGTTTGGATGTCATACGCTTGTATTTGCTTTTGTTCGAGATGACGAATGATTTCCTCAGAGGCATTAATGGGGTCGCCTCCAAATTTTTCAAATGCTGTAATCAAAATTGTTTTGGACATAGCATTCTCCATTTTTAGAACGTAAAGGCAAGGAAATACATAAGGAAGATATTAACAATCAGCAAGGGTATGGCCGTTCCGATTTGCATACGAATGACTGAAAATTCACTCGGTAAGTTTAATAATGTAACGGGAACAATATTAAAGTTCGCACCCATTGGCGTGCAAAGCGTGCCACAATAACCACTAAACATGCCGATTGCACAAATGATAGCGGGGTTTGCATTTAAATCACCAATCAAAATAGGAATCCCCACACCTGCCATCATCACTGGAAAAGCGGCAAATGCATTACCCATAATAATGGTAAATAATGCCATTCCTAAACAAAAGATAGCCGAAGCGATGAACGGATGTCCCATATCAATAAAGTTCGTGATAAGGTGAGAGACGGCGTGTCCAACACCTGCATCGCTGAATACACCACCTAATACCGCTAAAAGCTGAGGCAAAATAATCACCCAACCAATAGAATCTAGAATGCGTCTGGATTCATGGATGTATTGGGTGGGTTTTTCTTTTGTAAGAAAATAGGCCACTATCGCTGCGATAATACATGCCAAAGCCAATGATATTAAGGTCGGTGCACTACTAGGTTTACTTTGCATCAGAGGAATACCTGACAAAGTTAAGTGCGAAAAACCGAGTGCCAAAATCAGTGTCACAAAAGGAATGAGTAAAGCAGGAATAAAAATTTTATTAGCAATCGTTTGTGATTTAGCTTCACGTTCTTGTTCGCTTAATTCGTGGTATTTGCCAACGCCCATCAGTTTGCAACCTGCCAAAACGATCATGAAGATCACGATCAATCCAGCATATAAAGAAGGAATGACATCGCCAAAAACATACAACACGGCTAATAATAACCAGAACAAGCCATTCCCCCATTTTTTTGGGTGATGTTTATCTAAAAAGCTAAATAGTGCAATCAGGGCAAGAATGATGCCAGTTAGAATATAAAAATGATCTAATGTTAAAAGTGCATTCATGATGAAGTTCCTTTTTGATTATTTTTGGAGGTTAGCGGATTGAGTGGTTTTCTGACACTCTTTTGCAATCCATTTGTCCATCATGAGACAACGTGTGCCATGGATCAAAAAGGCGGCAATCGCAGTAGGAATACCCCAAAAAGCAATATGCAACGGTAATACGTGAATATTGGCATTTTCAAGAATTGTTTGCATCAGAATAATGGCACCAAAGGCCACAAAAATATCTTCACCAAAAAATAAGCCCACATTATCGGTGGCTGCACTCATAGCACGAATGCGATCACTAACATATTTGGGTGGGGTGCCGTGATGGTTGGTGGTGGCTCCCTCAGCCATGGGGGCAATGATAGGACGCACCATTTGGGGATGTCCGCCTAGCCCCGTTAAACCTAGTGCGGCTGACAGTTCACGTACAGCTAGGTACAATAATAATAGTCGGCCAGTGGTAAAAGACTTTAGCTTGGAAATAAGGTGTTTGGCTCGTTCTTTGAGTCCATTTCTTTCTAAAATTCCAATCACCACAATTGGTAAGACGACAATCATGGTTAAGTTTCTGTTTTTGACAAAATCACTTCCAATTTTGCTGATAGTCGTGCTGAGAATATCCAAAATATGAGCATCTGGAAGATTAATTTTTGCTAATAAGGAGGTTAATAATGCGGCACTGACAACGACCACTGCTGCATTAAATCTTAGGATAAAACCGACGATAATAATGAGGATGCCGATTAATGGAAGATAGTTAATATCAGGCATAAAAATTCCTTGTATATAAAGAGATGATAATTACTATACGCCCCTTACCTAATGAACGCAATAAAACTAGGGTAAGTACTAATGAACTCATTTAATATTTTGTATCTTTCTGCCACCAAGTCAGAATATTTGATACAATAGAAAAGTGGGCCCCTTTGCATGGGTCGGCGGTAAACCTGGTCAGGTCGGGAACGAAGCAGCCATAGCCGTGCAGACTTAGTGACGAAGTAAGGCTCACTTTTTCATATATGCGGTAGGTGATATGACATATTTAGCATTAGCTCGAAAGTGGAGACCAAAAGATTTCTCTAGTTTGGTGGGACAAGAACATGTGGTGCGTGCGTTAACGAACTCTTTAGAGACAGGAAGATTGCACCATGCATGGCTATTTACTGGAACTCGAGGAGTAGGTAAAACAACATTATCCCGCATTTTGGCTAAATCGTTAAATTGCATAAAAGGGGTGACCGCTTCGCCATGTGGGGTGTGTGAAATATGTAAAGAGATCGATGAGGGACGTTTTATCGATTATTTGGAGTTCGATGCAGCGTCTAATCGAGGTGTTTCAGAAGTTGAAGAGATTCTGGAACAAGCACTTTACGCCCCGACCCAAGGCCGATACAAGGTATTGATGATCGACGAGGTTCATATGTTAACGAACCACGCATTTAATGCCATGTTAAAGACATTGGAAGAGCCACCTGAACATGTCAAGTTTATCTTAGCGACTACCGATCCTCAAAAAATCCCTGTTACGGTGTTATCACGTTGTCTCCAATTTAACTTGAAACAAATGCCTGTTGAGGCAATCGTACCGTATTTGCAAAATGTGTTAACCCAAGAGGGGATAACATTTGAATTACCTGCCTTGAGATTACTCGGCAAAGCAGCCGCTGGATCTATGCGTGATGCCTTGTCTTTAACTGATCAAGCGATTGCTTATAGCTCGGGAAATATTACCCAACAATCGATCCAAGAGATGTTTGGATCAATTGATCAAACTTACTTAGCCCAATTTATCAAAGGATTATTAGAACAAGATGCACATCTTTTGATTCAAACAGCCAAAGACCTGTTATTAAGAGGCTTTTCATATGCGAATACGCTAGAAGATTTGGCTGAGTTGTTTTCGCTGATTGCTGTGGAACAACGACTACCAGGTTCCACGTCGGAATCTGAACCTTTGCGTGAGGCGATTATTGAGTTTGCAAAAGTATTCCCTGCAGATGCTTTGCAGTTATGTTATAGCGTGGCACTTCATGGACGTTCAGAGTTAACGATTTCTCCCGATGAGTACGCTGGTTTTGTCATGACCATTTTAAGAATGTTGTCATTGATGGAAAGTGCGAATATCGAAAAAAAAAACATTGATATCCCCAGCCACTCTCTAACGACAAAGGAAAAAGTAGTTTCTGAGCAAGTCGTCACTGCTTCTCCAGCCACTGAACCATCTATGACTTCGCCTGTAACACAGGATGTGCCAGTGACACAGAATGCAGTGTCTAAAGCGACACCATCTGCCTCTCCAGCCACTAAACCATCTGTGACTTCGCCTGTAACACAGGATGTGCCAGTAACACAGAATGCAGCGTCTAAACCGACACCATCTGCCTCTCCCGTCACTGAACCATCTGCGACTTCGGTTGTGACACAGGATGTGCCAGTGACACAGAATGCAGCGTCTAAACCGACACCATCTGCTTCTCCAGCCACTGAACCATCTGCGACTTCGGTTGTGACACAGGATGTGCCAGTGACACAGAATGCAGCGTCTAAACCGACACCATCTGCTTCTCCAGCCACTGAACCATCTGCGACTTCGCCGGTAACACAGGATGTGCCAGTGACTCAAGTGTTGTCGTCAACAGAAGATAATGCGGTATCCTCAGATTCAGAGGGTTTGAATGATGTTTTCATGTCGGCTCCAACTGAAATGCTGGATCAATGGGCTGATTCAGGAGATGCGTTTCAAGATTATCCCGCACAATGGGATAATGAAAGTGCTTATGATGTGGAACAGTCAAATGCTCATGTTCAAGAACAGCTTATTCATATGACCCCTGATTCTTGGGTAAGTATCACACAGTCCTTGCCTAGAAATAGTTTTATATCTGAATTGTTAAGACATTCCGAGTGGGAAAAGTATCAAGACAAAACGATATATATCAAAGCAAATTGGGAAAGCAATCAAGTAAAAGATACACAACAAAAATTATCTACGTTACTGACAGAATATTTTCAAACGCCTTTGAATGTGGTGTTGATACATGCTGAGGTTGAACATACCGCTCATACAAAAAACGTCGCGGCTAGAAAAGCCAAGCAGGAAAAAGCGGTAGAGTGGGCAAAACGTTCACCGATTGTTCGAGAATTAATCGAACAGTTTAATGGAGAGTTAATTGAATCCAGTATTCAAGTAGTAGGTGAATGATGTTTTTTAACGCAGCGATGACCCAAGTCTCATGGTTTGCAAGTCTAAAACGTTCATCAATCTATTCGCTGTGTTTTATGAGACTAATGTTGATAAAATAAACCATATTTTTTTAAGGATAAAAATTATGTTGAAAAATCAAATTGCTGGCTTAATGAAAAAAGCTCAACAAATGCAAGAAGATATGAAAAAAGCACAAGAATCTTTAGCCGAGATTTTGGTGGAAGGACAATCTGGCGGTGGTTTAGTTAAAGTGACGATGACATGTCGCCATGATGTCAAACGTGTAGAGATCGATCCTAGTTTACTTGCAGATGATAAAGATATGTTAGAAGACTTGGTGGCAGCGGCGGTTAATGATGCTGTTAAAAAGGCAGAAAAAACATCGGAAGAAAAGATGGCATCTGTAACCTCTGGCTTTCCTATGCCTCCTGGAATGAAATTTCCTTTCTAATTTTTAAGATAATTGGCATAAAAATGTTAGAAAAAAACACCCCTTTGGAAAAGTTAATTCAAGCATTACAAACCATACCTGGGGTTGGTGAGCGAACGGCACAGCGAATGGCGTATCATTTGTTGTGCCATCGAGATAAAGCAAATAATATTGCACAAGCCCTCCATGTTGCCTCAGAACAGCTGAATCACTGTAAGATGTGTAATAACTTTACACTAGGGGATATTTGTCATACCTGTGCTGACACAAAAAGAGATGCGTCGATATTGTGTATTGTAGAAAATCCATCAGATTTGAATATGATAGAAAATAGTCATGGTTATCATGGGCTGTATTATGTGTTGATGGGGGCAATCCGACCTATTGATGGCATTGGACCAGATGATTTAAATTTTTCAAAACTGATGAAAAGAATCGATCATCCAGAATTAAAAGAAGTAATTGTGGCGACTAATTTCACGCCTGAGGGCCAAACGACAGCACAGCATTTATTTGATATATTAAAAACAAAAGTCGCTAAAGTCTCTCGCATTGCACGCGGGATTCCAATGGGAAGTGAATTAGAGTATCTTGATGCACATACAGTGGCATGGGCATTTTTGGACAGAAAAGACGTTTAATTACTTATCCAATCCCCCGTCCATCCTCCCACAACAGCCGTTATAGGCCAAACGTTAACCGCATTATTTCAAAAACGCTTATAAATCGCTAATGTCTGCCTGTTCAATTATTCAAAACCTGATGATATCGGTCTTTTTTGGGCTAGGGGGTAAAAAAATATTAAATACTTTCTAGACTTGATAATGCGTTTCTTAGTATAATGAATAAGTTTACGTTCAAAATTTGGGAACTAATCATGAGTGTCATGAAATTATCAGAAACACTAGGAATATCGAGCTATCCGAATGCAATATTAGCACTAGCGGATGGCTCTTTGTTTTTTGGGAAGGCGATTGGAGCAAAGGGTAAAGTTGTTGCAGAAATTGTGTTTAATACATCGATGACGGGGTATCAAGAGATTTTGACGGATTCAAGTTATACCGGTCAAATCGTTACCTTGACTTATCCACACATCGGTAATACGGGCATTAACGACGAGGACGTTGAATCTAAACATTTAGCAGCCTCTGGTTTGGTGGTAAGAAACTTGCCGACGATTACCTCGAATTTCCGTTGTACAAAAACCTTATCTCAATACCTTATTGAAAATCGCGTGGTAGCTATCGCTGATATTGACACTCGACGTTTGACACGCATTATTCGAGAAAAAGGCTCCATGGGGGCTTGTATTTTAGTTAGTGATGAACCTGATGCAGCAGAACAGGCATTGACATTGGCCAAGTCGTATCAAGGTATGGTGGGTCAAGATCTGGCCCAAAAAGTCAGCACAGAAACAACGATTGATTGGCGAGAAAGCACTTGGGAACTGAACAAGGGTTATGGTACGTTGACAAACCCTAGCTACCATGTAGTTGCTTATGATTTTGGCGTAAAAAGCAATATTCTAAGACTATTAGTTGAACGTGGCTGTCAAGTGACTTTGGTGCCTGCCAAAACACCTGTAGAAACCGTGTTGGCTATGAATCCCGATGGCGTATTTTTATCAAATGGTCCGGGCGATCCTGAGCCATGTGATTATGCGATTGAAGCAGCCAAAACGCTTATTGCTAAGAAAATTCCTTTGTTTGGGATCTGTTTAGGTCACCAAATTATGGGGCTAGCGGTAGGTGCTAAAACAGTGAAAATGAAAACAGGTCATCATGGTGGTAATCACCCTGTGCAAGAGTTAGCAACAGGTAAGGTATTTATTACCAGCCAAAATCACGGGTTTGCTGTTGATGCAGCAACACTACCGTCAAATGCTAGACAAACACATATTTCTTTATTTGACGGCACACTGCAAGGTTTTGAGTTAACTGACGCTCCAGCTTTTTGTTTTCAAGGGCATCCAGAAGCCAGTCCTGGCCCTCATGAAATAGTGGTGTTATTTGACAAATTCATTGAGTTGATGAAATCGTAGAGAGAAGAATTATGCCTAAACGTACCGACATAAAAAGTATTTTAATTATTGGAGCAGGGCCCATCATTATTGGCCAAGCATGTGAGTTTGATTATTCAGGTGCTCAGGCGTGCAAAGCGTTGAAAGCAGAGGGGTATCGCACGATTCTAGTAAACAGTAATCCTGCGACCATTATGACCGATCCTGACACAGCAGATGTTACTTATGTAGAACCGATTACATGGGAAGCGGTCGCACGTATTATTGAAATTGAAAAGCCTGATGCGATTTTGCCAACTATGGGTGGACAAACAGCATTGAATTGTGCTTTGGAATTGGCTGAACACGGTGTTTTACAAGAATATGGTGTGGAGTTAATCGGTGCGAATGAAGATGCGATCAAAAAAGCAGAAGACCGTCTTGCCTTTAAACAGGCCATGGAAAAGATTGGTCTAGAATCAGCAAAATCAGGTATGGCTCACAGCATGGAAGAAGCATGGGCTGTACAACGTCGAATCGCCCAAGAGATTGGTACATCAGGTTTCCCAGTGGTTATCCGTCCTAGTTTTACATTAGGTGGAACAGGCGGTGGCATTGCTTATAACCCAGAAGAATTTGAGACGATTTGTCGTCGTGGTTTAGAAGCATCGCCTACGAATGAATTATTAATTGAAGAATCTTTGCTAGGTTGGAAAGAGTATGAGATGGAAGTGGTACGTGATAAGGCAGATAACTGCATTATCGTGTGTTCTATCGAAAACTTAGATCCGATGGGCGTGCATACAGGGGATTCTATTACCGTTGCACCTGCTCAGACTTTGACTGATAAAGAATATCAGATTATGCGTGATGCGTCGATTGCCGTACTTCGCGAGATCGGCGTTGATACAGGGGGGTCAAATGTTCAGTTTGCAGTGAATCCTGACAATGGTCGCATGATTGTTATTGAGATGAACCCTCGCGTATCGCGTTCATCAGCATTGGCATCTAAAGCAACAGGATTCCCGATTGCTAAAGTAGCAGCTCGTCTCGCTGTTGGATATACTTTAGATGAGCTACGTAACGAGATTACGGGCGGTGCAACGCCTGCATCTTTTGAGCCAAGTATTGATTATGTGGTCACTAAGATTCCACGTTTTGCGTTTGAAAAATTCCCATCAGCGAATAATCGTTTAACCACGCAAATGAAGTCAGTGGGCGAAGTGATGGCGATTGGTCGCAGTTTCCAAGAGTCATTCCAAAAAGCATTACGTGGTTTGGAAGTAGGTGTGGATGGTTTAAACCAGTTCACGGTTGATCCCGAGACCCTCCAAGAAGAGCTTGCTGAGCCGGGTCCTGAGCGTATTTGGTATGTAGCCGATGCGTTTGCCAAAGGTTATACCGTTGAACAAGTTCACCAACTCACGAAGATTGATGTGTGGTTCTTATCACAAATTAAAGATTTGATCGATATTGAGCTGGCATTAGAACAATGCACTTTGGCTGATTTAGATGAAAAGAATTTAAGACAGCTTAAACGCAAAGGCTTCTCAGATCGTCGTCTGGCGTATTTGTTGGATACCTCAGAAGATCAAATTCGTCGCTTGCGTCACCAGTATGCTGTACGTCCAGTGTATAAGCGTGTAGATACATGTGCGGCCGAGTTTGCGACCTCCACCGCTTATATGTATTCAACATATGGTGAGGAATGTGAGGCAAGACCGAGTACGAAGAAAAAAGTGATGGTCTTAGGTGGTGGCCCGAATCGCATTGGTCAAGGGATTGAGTTTGACTATTGTTGTGTTCATGCGGCGTTGGCATTGCGTGAAGATGGTTATGAAACCATTATGGTGAACTGTAACCCTGAAACCGTTTCAACGGATTTTGATACCTCTGATCGCTTGTACTTTGAGCCATTAACCTTAGAAGATGTATTAGAGATTGTGGCGACAGAAAAACCAGATGGTGTGATTGTTCAATATGGCGGTCAAACACCTTTAAAACTCGCCAAAGCCTTGGAAGCAAATGGTGTGCCGATTATTGGTACCAGCCCAGAATCTATTGATATGGCTGAAGACCGCGAACGCTTCCAAAAATTGCTGAATAAATTAGGTTTGCGTCAGCCTGAAAACCGCACCGCTCGCACTGAAACAGAGGCGATGGCACAAGCAGCTGAAATTGGGTATCCATTAGTGGTTCGTCCAAGCTATGTTTTGGGCGGTCGTGCGATGGAAATTGTCCATGAACAAAAAGATCTTGAACGTTATATGAAAGAAGCGGTGAGAGTATCAAATGACTCTCCTGTATTGCTCGATCATTTCTTAAACAATGCGACCGAGATTGACGTGGATTGTATTTGCGATGGCGACAGAGTGTTTGTTGCTGGTGTGATGGAGCATATTGAACAAGCTGGTATCCATAGTGGAGATTCTGCATGTAGCTTACCGCCTTATTCTTTGAAAAAAGAAGCGATTGATGAAATTAAACGTCAAACCAAAGCCATGGCCAAAGCCTTGAATGTGAAAGGTTTGATGAACGTTCAGTTTGCCCTTCAAGACGATCAGGTTTATGTCTTAGAAGTAAACCCAAGAGCTTCTCGTACGGTGCCTTATGTCTCTAAAGCAACAGGCTTGCAACTCGCAAAAATCGCGGCTCGTGTGATGGCAGGTCAAAAACTAGATGATCTGAATGTGCCAGAAGAAGTGGAAATGCCTTACTACTGTGTAAAAGAGGCAGTTTTCCCATTTGTGAAATTCCCAGGTGTGGATACGATCTTAGGTCCTGAAATGAAATCTACAGGCGAAGTAATGGGCGTGGGTAAATCGTTTTCAGAAGCCTTTGTCAAAGCCCAGATCGCAGCAGGTGAGTATTTACCTAAATCAGGAACAGCCTTTTTAAGTATTCGTGATCAGGATAAAGATCGTGGTGTGGAAATCGCCAGAATACTAAATTCTTTGGGTTATAAACTTGTGGCAACACGAGGTACGGCCGCTCGAATTAGTCAAGCAGGTATTCCTGTTACCATTATCAACAAAGTCACGGAAGGTCGCCCACATGTAGTGGATGCCTTGAAAAATGGCGAAATTGACTTGGTTATTAATACCGTTGAAGAACGTCGCAATGCGATTAGTGACTCACGTTCTATTCGTACACAATCCTTAGCGTCACGTGTCACTTTATATACAACGATTACAGGCGGTCTAGCGGCTGCAAAAGGAATGGTGTACTTGCATGAGGGTCATGGCATTCAAGTGTATCCATTGCAATCGTTGCATGCACAAGTTAGTAAGAAATAAATATTACTGATTCACTTTTTTGTCCTGTTCATGTAATAGGGCATTTTTTATTTCTTTTTGAACAAACAAAGTATGGCTAAGAATCACTGTATAGGCGACTTTCCAATATTTAACTTATCATGGTTAAGATTTTTTAAGATTCAAAATGGTGAGGGTTGACTTATTGTTTAAAATTCAATGTGGAGAAGTAGAACTGAATAGAGGATCAAATCATCTAATGGCTTGCGATAAGAAAATTGTTTTTAAGCGAGATGGTAGTTAGTTTAAAAAAATAGTGTTGAGTGTCATTTATTTTTTGAGATAAAAAGAGCAACCGCCTATAATAAGGTGTGTCGTGTGACAGGAATTTGGATAGGGAAGTAGCATGGATTTTGCAAAAAGAATGCAGGAAATAACATCATTTAGAGCGGTAGATTTGAGTAATTTGGCTCAAGAAAAACGTGCTAAAGGATTCGATGTGATTAGTATGGGAATTGGTGAACCAGATTTTACTGCTCCTCTATCTGTGGTAGAAGCCTTGGATAAGGCTGCACGCGAGGGAAAAAGTGCTTATAGTGAAGCAGCTGGAATTCCAGAACTAAGAGAAGCGATTGCTCAGTACTATAATGAACACTTTCATACTCATATTACATCTAAACAGGTGATCGTTACTAGCGGTGCTTCAGCTGCGTTAGCCATGACCTCTTTATGTTTTATTAATCCAGGTGATGAAATATTAATGCCCGATCCATCCTATCCGCCTAATATGAGTTTTATTCGTTGTGCAGGAGGCATTCCTAAACAGATTCCGACTACGATTGAAGGGCGTTTCCAACTCACAGCTCAAGATATTGAAGCGAATTGGTCTGAACGCACAAGAGGTGTATTACTGGCTTCTCCAGGTAACCCTACTGGAACATCCATTGAATATGAAGAATTAAAACGAATTGTTCAGGTGGTCAAAAAACGAGGTGGATTGCTGATTATGGATGAAATTTACCTCGGTTTGTATTATGCCCAAAAACCAAAATCGGTGTTAAGCATTGATGACGATGTGGTGGTGATTAACAGTTTCTCAAAGTATTTTAATATGACAGGTTGGCGATTAGGTTGGATTGTGTTGCCTGAACAGCATGTTAAAGAGTTTGAGAAATTAAGTAGTAATTTTGCTATCTGTGCATCCAGTTTGGCTCAACGAGCGGCGTTGGCTTGCTTTGAACCTGACACGATCAAAATTTATGAAGACAGAAGATTAAAATTCAAAGAACGTCTGGACTATTTGGTTCCTGCCTTAGAAGCATTAGATATTCATGTACCTGTTGTACCTGATGGGGCTTTTTATATCTATGCGGATGTTAGTCGTTATACAGAAGATAGCTTTAAATTTGCTTACGAATTATTAGATAAAGCGAATATTGTATGGGTGCCAGGATTGGATTTTGGTCCGACATGGGCGAAAAAAATGGTCCGCATTTCCTATGCAACAGCATTAGATCGTTTACAAGAAGCCATGTATCGATTAGAAAAAATTCTATAAACCACGTCTTATTTCGTCCTCAATTTTTATATCATCGTATTCCTGTCCGCTATCACGTGGGCTTTACGCTGTGCTTATCTTACTCTGAATTTTTATATCATCGTATTCCCTAATCTAGGGTTTTCCATAATTACAATTGAAATTACATTGTATAAAAATGAGAATAACGTTTGTTTATCAATGTAAAAAAGGAGATTGGGAAATGAATGTAAATGATGTACAAAATATTATGACAAATCCCAAGTTTCAGGACATGGTTCGAAAAAAAGGTCGCTTATCATGGGGGTTTTCGTTATTTGTGTTTTTAATGTATGTGATTTATATCACTTGTTTAGGGGCCGTTCCTCATTGGTTTGCTGTCCCAATAGCGGAGGGACTTTACACAACATGGGGCATCATAGTGGGTATATTGGTGATCGTTTTATCATTCGTGGTCACCGGTCTTTATGTTTATAAGGCTAACGGCGAGTTTGACAAACTTACAAAAAATGCAATAGATGATGTATTGAAAGGAGAAGGGAAATGAGTAGAATCACGAAATTTTTAGCGATGATTTCTCCTGTCTGTTTGGCATCGGTAGCGTTTGCTGATGCTTTAACGGGTGATGTGGAGAAACAAGCACTCAATATCTCTGCGATCGTGATGTTTTTTATTTTCGTGGCGGCGACATTGGGCGTGACTTACTGGGCCGCTAAACGCGTAAAATCCACGAAAGATTTCTATACGGCAGGGGGCGGTATTTCAGGGTTCCAAAACGGGTTGGCATTAGCTGGAGACTATATGTCTGCCGCATCGTTTTTGGGTATTTCAGCACTAGTCTTTACAAAAGGATACGATGGTCTTATTTATTCAACAGGTTTCTTAGTTGGGTGGCCCATCGTATTGTTTTTAATTGCAGAGCGGTTGAGAAACTTAGGTAAATTCACCTTTGCAGATGTAGTGGCTTATCGTTTGAACCAGAAACCTGTTCGTATCTTCGCTGCAACGGGCACGCTATTGGTTGTCGCCTTGTATTTGATCGCACAGGTAGTCGGTGCTGGAAAATTGATTGAGTTACTGTTTGGATTGAACTATATTTGGGCCGTGATGATTGTAGGTGTCCTAATGGTGCTATACGTACTGTTCGGTGGTATGTTGGCAACGACATGGGTACAGATTATTAAAGCGATTTTGCTACTTTCTGGCGCGACATTTATCGCGGTAGTGGTGCTTAACTCGGTTGGCTTTAGTCCAGAAATGATGTTCAAAAAAGCAGTGGAAATTCATGAATCAGGTAAATCTATCATGGCACCTGGAGGATTAGTGAATAACCCTGTTGACGCGATTTCATTAGGCTTGGCTTTGATGTTTGGTACAGCAGGTTTGCCACATATTTTGATGCGTTTCTTTACAGTACCTGATGCAAAAGAAGCGAGAAAATCGGTATTTTATGCCACAGGGTTTATCGGTTATTTCTACCTATTAACGTTCATCATTGGATTTGGTGCGATTATGTTCCTCACAAAAGACAATCCGCTATTCTTCCATGAAGTCATAAAAGGTGAGAAAACCGTGATTGAAATGATCGGTGGTACGAACATGGCTGCTGTACACTTATCTAAAGCGGTCGGTGGGGATTATTTCTTAGGCTTTATTTCTGCGGTCTCGTTTGCCACCATTTTAGCGGTAGTAGCGGGATTAACGTTATCAGGTGCTTCGGCCATCAGTCATGACTTGTACAATCAGGTTGTTCGTAAAGGTCAAGCAACTTCGCATGAAGAGATGAGAGTATCTAAGATTGCTACGGTTTTACTTGGCGTAGTGGCGATTGTCTTAGGGGTTGCATTTGAAAGCCAAAACGTAGCATTTATGGTGGGTTTAGCCTTTGCATTAGCGGCTTCTGGTAACTTCCCGATACTAATGTTATCGATGTTCTGGAAAGGTTTAACCACGCGTGGTGCGGTATGCGGCGGATTTGCTGGATTGTTAAGTGCAACAGTATTGATTATCTTTGGTCCATCTGTTTGGGTGCAGGTATTAGGTCATGACAGTCCTATATTCCCTTATGGAAACCCAGCACTGTTCACGATTCCATTGGCCTTTATCGTCGCTTATGTGGTGTCTAAACTAGATAACTCTGAGCAAGCTGCAAAAGATAAAGCAGGGTATCTGCCTCAGTACGTTCGTTCAGTGACAGGTATTGGTGCTGCTCAAGCCAGCGATCATTAAACGCTGATATTCTCAACAATCTCCAGTACGATAGCCGTATTGGAGATTTTTTTTAATTATGTTCATGGTTAGAGGTTTTTCACTATATCTAAGGTTTTGCAAGGCAAAAATCTAAGATATTCAGTATCCATCTAAGTATTCGTTATAAGATGCGTGAGTGAAACGGTTCAGTCCTTTTTTATTCATTCTGTTGAAAAAATCTTGTTTGACTGACCATGACAAATAGTGATTTGTTAAGGAATTTAAACTTTTGTAATCTAGGTGTATGAAGTGGGTTGCAGTTTTTTTGGTGTACAATAGACAGCTGTCTGAAAAGGCAATTTCGTGCCTTCTGCAACGACGCTATCCGCTAACCGGTCTAGCCGTAAACGGAAGGTTTCCTGCACTAACATGGGTGAAGCACCCAATTATGGTGAGGCGTATATATGAGTAATTTTGACGAAGGAAAAACAACTTCTTATCTATTTGGCAGTAATGCTCCTTATATCGAGGAACTTTACGAAGCCTATCTTGAAAACCCCAATTCAGTTCCTGAAGTATGGCATAGCTATTTTGAGCGATTGCAACAACAACCTGCAACAGACGGTAAAACAACGACTCGTGACCAAAATCACAGTTCTGTCGTCGCGTCTTTTGCGGAACGTGCAAAACACAACGCATTTGTTCGCCAGTCAGCTGCGCCAAATTTAGAACATGCAAATAAACAGTTACAGGTTCAGTCTATTATTGCTGCATACCGTATTTTAGGCGTTCATCACGCTGTATTAGATCCCCTAAAACGTCGCGAAAGACCTGAAATTCCTGAGCTTAATCCTGCCTTCTATGGATTAACTGAGTCTGATCTTGATCAGGAATATGCTGCTACAAATACTTATTTCACGAAGAAACCAACGATGACACTTCGTGAAATTTTGAATAATTTGCGTAGTACCTATACCCAAAGTATCGGTGCTGAGTTTATGTATGTTTCAAACCAAGAAGCAAAACGCTGGATCCAAGAACGTTTGGAAAGTGCTCATGGTGACTTTGGTTTAACAACTGAACAGAAAAAGAAAATTCTTCAGGATTTAACAGAAGCTGAAGGACTTGAACGTTATTTACATACACGTTATGTGGGTCAAAAACGTTTCTCTTTAGAGGGTGGCGAAAGCTATATCGCTTCATTGAACGAAGTGTTGCAACATGCCTCTGAATTTGGCGTAAAAGAGTCGATTATTGGTATGGCTCACCGTGGTCGTTTGAATACCTTAGTGAATGTGATGGGTAAAATGCCACGTGATTTGTTCGACGAATTTGAAGGTAAACATGCAGCCGATTTGACAGATGGTGATGTGAAGTATCACAACGGTTTCTCAAGTGATCGTTCAATGCGTGGCGGCCCAATGCACTTATCATTGGCCTTTAACCCATCTCACTTAGAAATTGTGAACCCTGTTGTAGAAGGTCGTGCAAGAGCATCTCAAGACCGTTATGGTAGCCAAGCAGAAGTATTGCCTATCTTGGTTCACGGTGATGCGGCCTTTATCGGTCAAGGGGTTGTTCAAGAAACATTGAACTTGGCTCAAACTCGCGGTTATGGTACAGGTGGTACCGTGCATATCGTGATCAATAACCAGATTGGTTTCACAACATCTGATCCACGCGATGCACGTTCTACATTGTATTGTACAGATATCGTGAAAATGATTGAAGCACCTGTGTTCCACGTGAATGCAGATGATCCAGAAGCGGTTATCTTTGTGTCTAAATTGGCCTTAGAATACCGTATGAAGTTTAAACATGATGTGGTGATCGATATTGTTTGCTTCCGTAAATTAGGTCACAACGAACAGGATACACCTGCTTTGACACAGCCTTTGATGTACAAAGCTATTGGAAAACATCCAGGTACACGTCAAGTGTATGCTGATAAATTAGTCGCACAAGGCGTGTTGGCTAAGGATGAACCTGAGAAAATGGTTCAAGCATACCGTGATTTGATGGAAAATGGCCAGCAAACGGTAGAACCTGTGTTGACAGGTCAAAGTAGTGCTCATGCGATTAACTGGGATCAGTATCGCAAAGGTAAATTGACAGATAAAGTTGATACCGCTATTCCTAAAGCGGAATTACAACGTTTATCTGAACGTATTACAACGATTCCAGATACCTTTACACCACATAAATTGGTTGAAAAATTGTTGGCTGATCGTGCAGCGATGGGTCGCGGTGAAATGAACCTTGACTGGGGTATGGGCGAACACTTAGCTTATGCTAGTTTGGTGGCATCTGGTTATGATGTACGTATCACAGGTGAAGATTGCGGTCGCGGTACCTTTACACACCGTCATGCTGTGTTACACGACCAAAATCGTGAACGTTGGGATGATGGCACTTACGTACCTTTACAACACGTTAGCGAAAAACAAGGTAAATTCTTGGTGATCGACTCTGTTCTTTCTGAAGAAGCGGTATTAGGTTTTGAATACGGTTATGCAAGTAATCAGCCTAACACACTAACTATTTGGGAAGCACAGTTTGGTGACTTTGCTAACGGTGCTCAGGTGGTGATCGACCAGTTTATCGCTTCAGGCGAAGCAAAATGGGGTCGTATGTGTGGTTTGACTATGATGCTTCCTCATGGTTATGAAGGTCAAGGTCCAGAACACTCATCAGCACGTATTGAGCGTTATTTACAGTTGTGTGCAGATAATAATATGCAGGTAACTCAACCTACAACTGCGGCTCAGATTTTCCATTTGTTACGTTTACAAATGATTCGTAAATCTCGCAAGCCTTTGATTATCTTTACACCTAAGTCTTTATTACGTAATAAAGATGCGACATCACCTATGTCAGAATTTACATCTGGTGGATTCCAACCGGTCATTCCAGAAGTAGATGCGAACATTAAGGCCAATAAAGTCAAACGTATCCTAGTTTGCTCAGGTAAGGTTTACTATGATTTGGTTAATGGTCGTAAAGAGCGTGAAGCAGATGATGTAGCAATTGTTCGTGTTGAACAGTTATATCCATTTGCTCACAAAGAGTTTAAAGCAGTGATCGATACTTATCCTAATGCAAAAGATATTGTTTGGGTACAAGATGAACCTCAAAACCAAGGTCCATGGTTCTACATCCAACATCATTTGTATGAAAACATGCGTGCAGGCATGAAGTTAGCTTACGCTGGCCGTCCAGCTTCTTCTTCACCTGCAGTAGGCTATCCTGCTAAACACAAAGAGCAACAAGTGGCTTTGGTTGAACAAGCGTTCTCTTCAAAGTTCAAAGGCACTTTTTCTAAGTAATGTAACCTATTTTATGGAATGAAAAATTATGGCTATTATTGATGTATTAGTTCCTCAGTTTTCAGAATCAGTCTCTGAGGGTACGCTATTAGAGTGGAAGAAAAAAGCGGGTGAAGCAGTTTCTGCAGACGAAACACTGATTGAAATTGAAACAGATAAAGTGGTGTTAGAAGTGCCATGTCCATCTGCTGGTGTGTTAAAAGAAATTTTAATCGCTGATGGGGCTACCGTGACATCTGGTCAAGTATTGGCCAAAATCGATACTGATGCTACGGCTGCTGCTACGACCGCTGCACCTGCAAAAGCTCCTGAGGCCGCTCCAGCTCCTGCAGCGACGCCAGCACCAGCTGCTCCAGCTTCTAATAGTGCGGCAGGTATCGCTTCTCCAGCAGCGTCTAAAATCCTTGCAGAAAAAGGTATTGCTGCAAGTGATGTGGCGGGTACAGGTCGTGATGGTCGTGTAACAAAAGCTGATGCGATGGGTGCGAAAGCAACACCTAAAGCAGCTGCACCTGTTGCTGACACATTATCTTTGGACGGTCGCCCAGAACAACGCGTTCCAATGACACGTTTACGTGCTCGTGTGGCTGAACGTCTATTGCAATCTCAACAAGAGAACGCAATTTTGACAACGTTCAACGAAGTAAACATGCAAGCTGTGATGGACTTGCGTGCTAAATACAAAGACAAGTTTGAAAAAGAGCATGGTGTGAAACTAGGCTTTATGTCTTTCTTTGTGAAAGCAGCGGTTCAAGCATTGAAGAAATACCCAGTATTGAATGCTTCTATCGATGGTAAAGATATTATTTATCACGGTTACTTTGATATTGGTATCGCTGTAGGTAGCCCACGTGGTTTGGTCGTACCTATTCTTCGTAATGCTGACCAACTTTCAATGGCTGAAATCGAGTTGAAAATCGCTGAATTCGGTGCAAAAGCTCGTGACGGTAAATTAAGTATCGAAGAATTAACAGGTGGTACTTTCTCTATCTCTAATGGTGGTGTATTTGGTTCAATGCTATCTACACCAATCATTAACCCACCACAATCTGCTATCTTGGGTATCCATGCAACAAAAGAGCGTCCAGTTGTTGAAAACGGTCAAATCGTGATCCGTCCAATTAACTATCTAGCGATGTCTTACGATCACCGTCTAATCGATGGTCGTGAAGCAGTTCTTGGTCTAGTGACAATGAAAGAAGCACTAGAAGATCCTGCTCGTTTATTGTTAGACGCTTAATTTTAATCTAGGGTGCGGGCAAGTCTCGCACCTTTTTTATGGAGATATTTATGTCAGCTTTTGACGTTGTAGTCATCGGTGCGGGTCCTGGCGGTTATATTGCTGCGATTCGTGCTGCTCAATTAGGTAAAAAAGTAGCTTGCGTGGACGCATGGGTGGATGCTAAAGGTAATGCAAAACCTGGTGGTACTTGCACAAACGTAGGTTGTATTCCTTCTAAGGCTTTATTGCAATCATCTGAACATTACGAACAAGCAAAAGAACACTTCGAGGAACATGGTATCGAAGTTGGTAGTGTCAAACTACATTTAGATAAATTAATTGGTCGCAAAAACACGGTAGTTAGCCAGAATAATGAAGGGATTAAATTCTTATTCAAGAAAAATAAAATCACTTTCATTTCTGGAAAAGCTTCTTTTGCAGCTAAAAATGCAGATGGTACTTATGCTATCAATGTTGAAGGCAAAGATGCTCAAAGCCTAACAGCAACTCATGTTATCGTTGCAACAGGTTCTGCACCACGTGCTTTGCCAAACTTACCTTTTGATGAAAAACAAATTCTTTCTAACACAGGTGCATTAGACATCGACAAAGTACCTAAAACATTGGGTGTTATCGGTGCAGGTGTGATTGGTCTAGAGTTAGGTAGTGTATGGCGTCGTTTGGGGGCTCAGGTAACCATTTTAGAAGCGGCTCCTACTTTTTTATTTGCTGCAGATGAAGCAGTGGCTAAAGAAGCTCAGAAATTGCTCACTAAACAAGGTTTAGAAATTGAAGTGGGCGTGAAAATTGGCGAAATTTCTCAAACAGCCAAAGCCGTAACCGTTCCTTATACCACTGCAAAAGGTGAAGAGAAAACGCTAAAAGTAGAAAAATTAATTGTTTCGATTGGTCGTGTTCCTTACACAGATGGCTTAAATGCTGATTCAGTTGGCTTGAAACTAGATGAGCGTGGCTTTATTGTGGTGGACGATGAGTGTCGCACTAATCTTCCAAACGTTTGGGCGGTGGGTGACGTTGTTCGTGGCCCGATGTTGGCTCATAAAGCGGAAGAAGAAGGCGTTGCAGTTGCTGAACGTATCGCTGGTCAACATGGTCATGTGAATTTTGCAACGATTCCTGCGGTTATCTACACGACACCTGAAATGGCATGGGTAGGTCAAACAGAGAAACAATTGAAAGAAGCAGGACGTGCGATTAAAGTCGGTAGCTTCCCATTTATGGCTAATGGACGTGCACGTGCATTAGGTGATACAAGCGGTTTTGTGAAAATCATCGCTGATGCGAATAC
This sequence comes from Basilea psittacipulmonis DSM 24701, assembly GCF_000743945.1. Classification (NCBI taxonomy): domain Bacteria; kingdom Pseudomonadati; phylum Pseudomonadota; class Betaproteobacteria; order Burkholderiales; family Alcaligenaceae; genus Basilea; species Basilea psittacipulmonis. Next base: position 433,874 of record NZ_CP009238.1, read on the forward strand.
TGATGAAGTGTTAGGTGTTCATATTATTGGACCTATGGCTTCTGAATTGATTGCTGAGGCGGTTACGATCATGGAGTTCAAAGGTGCTGCTGAAGATATCGCTCGTATCTGCCATGCTCACCCAACACTTTCTGAAGCGGTGAAAGAAGCTGCTTTAGCCGTTGATAAACGTACATTGAATATGTAATCCATATTCCAAATTATCAAATATTTGCCATCTGTTTCAGATGGCAATTTTTTTGATGTTAAAAAGCAACAACCTAATGGATGGGGAATCTAGTTTTATATAAAATATGGGCTTTTTTAAAATTAATATTAATAGTAACTATCCTTTGCGAAAGAAATAAGCCATGAAAAATAAAATTTTGTTTGGGACTATCTTGACTGGTTTGTTGGGGCTGTCCACAACAAAAGCTAATGCTACCTTTCCCCAGAATTATTCTTTGCAACAGCAAATAGATGCTCAGCAACAGCAACGACAACAAGACCAAGAAAAGCGACGACAAGAAGCATTCAGTACGGATCTAGATGTTCGTGTCGAAACATCAGTTCCAACAATTCAAAGCTTTCCGAAAGAATCCTTATGTTTTTCCATAAAAGAAATTTATTTAACGCAGTTTTCACCTGATCGCAAAGAGGTAGATCATTTAAGTAAGACGGATTTAAAAACAGATTTTGATTGGGCTTTAAAGGCTATTTATCGTCCCAAGGATATTCAATTACCGTATTGTTTAGGAGCTCAAGGTATCGGTGAGATGATTAAAAGAGTTCAGAATGCGTTGATTGAAAAAGGGTATGCTACCACTCGAGTATTAGCGATGCCACAGGATTTGCGACAAGGAAGATTAGTATTAACGGTGGTGCCTGGAAAAGTAAGACATATTCTGATGCGAGACCACAGCCATCCATTAAGGACGCATAAAGGAACCGTTTGGTTTGCATTGCCATTAGGATCGGGTGATTTATTAAACATTAGAGAGATAGAACAAGGGCTAGAAAACTTGAAACGTCCTGCTCATGTTCAAGCCAATATTCAAATTGTGCCAGCTCAAGATGAAGATGCGATGCCAGGAGAAAGTGATTTACATATAGACTTTAAGCAAGACTTTCCAATTCGTCTGGGCTTATCGATAGATGATAGTGGTAGTCGTGCGACTGGGCGGTTACAAGCAGGGGCTAATGTTTCTGTAGAAAATCTTTTTTCATTGAATGATGTACTTTACGGTTCATGGACACAAAGTATATCGAGAGATAGTGATGACAAGGGAAAACGAGGTAGCCATAGTGGTGGTGTGTATTATACGATTCCTTGGAAAAACTGGTTATTGCGTTATTCATTTACCGAAAATCATTATTATCAAACGGTTTTCGGTGCCTTTCAAAATTACGAATATTCAGGCAAAAGTCAATATATTAATTTCACACTATCACGATTGTTATATCGAGATAGTACCCGAAAACTGACTGCTGACATGGGTATTTGGTATCGTCAAAGTGCGAATTATATTGATGATAGTGAAATTGAAATTCAACGTCGCCGGATGGCAGGGTGGTCCGCTGGAATGACTTACTACCAGTATTTTGGAAAAAGTACCTTGGAATGGAATGTGAACTATAAACAGGGAACAGGTGCCTTTCATGCTTTGCCAGCTCCTGAAGAGAAGTTTGGCGAAGGAACATCACGTCCTCGAATTATCAGTACGGCTATTAGTTTTAAACAACCTTTTAAGATAGGTGAACAAGGTTGGCAATTTTCTACGAGTTGGCAAGCACAATGGAATAAGACACCTTTGATTTTGCAAGATATGTTTAGTATTGGTGGACGATACAGCGTTAGAGGATTTGATGGCGAGCTTACCTTGATGGGAGAAAGAGGTTGGTTGTGGCGTAATGAATTGAGTTGGAATGTGATGAATAAGGGTCATGAAGTCTATCTAGCTATCGACACGGGTTATGTAAGTGGTGCCTATGCGAAAGAATCTTTTGGTCAACGTTTAACGGGAACTGCTTTGGGCGTTAGAGGTAATCTGTGGGGACTGCAATATGAATATTTTGTGGGAATGCCCTTATATAAACCAAAAGGATTTAGAACGTCGTCTATCACAACAGGGTTTAATTTAAATTATCAGTTTTAAGATTAGGTGAGATCAAATGAATAAACATTTTTACCGCGTTATTTTTAGTAAAACATTACAGCGTTTGGTAGTGGTTTCAGAGATTGTATCCTCAGAAGGTAAGTCTAAAAATGAAATTAATGTCTCGACTGTCCCTACATTAAAATCTTCTGAAAAATCGTTATTTCAAAAATTACCTATTAGCTGGTCGTTGAAACCTTTAAGTGTCGTGGTTTATGCACTGATGGGGGTGATCCAAATCTCACCTGCTCAAAGTATGCAGATTATTGCTGATAAACAAGCTCCCAAACAACAGCAGGCGGTTATTTTAGAAACGGCTAATGGCATTCCACAAGTTAATATTCAAACGCCGAATAGTAAAGGATTATCGCATAATAAATATCAACAATTTGATGTGGATAAGAAAGGAGCGATTCTAAATAATAGTCGTAAGAATGTTCAAACTCAACAAGCAGGCTGGATACAAGCCAATCCTTATTTAGCAGGTGGTGAAGCTAAGGTTATTTTAAATGAAGTGAATTCAAGTCAAGCCAGCCAATTAAAAGGATATATCGAAGTGGCAGGGGCAAAAGCAGATGTGATTATTGCTAACCCCAGCGGTATTCATTGTGAAAGTTGTGGTGTGATTAATGCTGGACGAAGTACCTTAACGACAGGCGAAGTGCAACTTGAAAATGGACAGGTTAAAGGCTATCAAGTACAGAAAGGAACGATTACCGTAGCGGGAAGAGGCTTGGATACAAGCAGTTCAGATTACACCGATATTATCGCCAAAGAAGTTCAAGTAAACGGGAAGATTTGGGCAAACGATCTCAAGGTGACAACGGGGAAAAATAAGGTTTCTGCTCATCATGATTCGATTGAAGTGATCGCAGCAGGTAATGCTCCTGCGATTGAAGGTTATGCTTTGGATGTATCAGAACTAGGTGGTATGTATGCAGGAAGTATCCAATTAGTAGGTACGGAATCAGGCTTGGGCGTGAGAAATGCAGGTCATATCGGTGCATCATCAGGTGATGTGGTCATTGATGTGAATGGTCGTATTGTGAATCAAAACACCATTCAAGCTCAACAAAACATTAAAGGTGTGGCTAAGGGTGAATCAGGTGTTATTGATAATCAAGCCAGTGCCAAAATATTGGCCAATCAAGGAAAGATTCGTTTAGATGCTGAAAAATCATTTAAACAGTCAGGGGTGATAGGGGCCAAAGAAAGTATCAATATTCATGCACAAAGTCTTGATCAAACTCAAGCAGGGGAAATAGAAGGCGGTGAGGTTCGATTAAGCGTCAAAGATAAGCTGACTAACAGAGGGTTAATTAATAGTCAACTTGACGATTCAAACAAAACTGCTAAAACGGTTATTAAAGCATCAGAGATTCAGAATATTGGCACAGGTCGAATTTACGGTGATCATGTAGCGTTGCAAGCCAATACAATTGAGAATATCGATGAACTAACAGAAACATCCACAAGACAAGATCCGATTATCGCGGCGTATCAGCGTTTGGATGTAGCGGCCCCAACGATTGTGAACCAAACTGCTCATTATCTGCCACAACAAAAGAGTGCTTCAACATTATTTAGTGAAAAAGATATTGTCTTTGGACGACAGTTAAATGCAGATGATCAGGCTATTGGACAAGCGGATACCTTATTGAATGATAGCTCAACGATTGAAGCGGCCAATGGCGACATAGTGTTGAATGTTCGCGAAGTTAAAAATTTAAATACGCATTTTAAATCGGAGATAGAAACCATCTCTGATGAAAAGATTAATGAAACCTACATTATTCCACAAGGGTATTTAACTAAAGATAGAATCAATTTTAATTTACTCAAGTGGATCCCATTTAGTCGAGCAGGTAAATTAGCTTATCGTCAGGATGCTACTGAGTCTTTACAGGCGGGTGAAGACATTACGTCAAACACATTATTGCCGATGGCTAATGAATATGTTTGCCAAGATTATGCGGATCCCGCAAGTTGCCAAATTAAACCAGAATCTATTTATGATGCTAATCATCCAGCTTGGGCTTATTTCAATTTAACACCGCCTAGCCAGATGCCTAGCGATCTGCCTAAAATTGAATATCCTGATGAACCTCAACCACCAGTAGCAGTTGTAGAACCAGATGGCAAACGTATTGCTGAAACTCAAGAACAGTATGAAAAACGTTTAGCAGATTACGAACAGGCTAAAAAAGATTATGAAACAGCATTGCTTCGTTATGAGGAGGAAAAACGTACATATCCAGAACGATTAAAAGCCTATCAGCAAGCGATGGTACCTTTTCAAAACTGGCTACAAGAAAACGAACAATCGTTTGAAGCATTAAATCAAAAAATTAATGCACATAACTCACGATTATTGGGCAAAACGTTCAGTCATTTCTGGATTACCAAGTTAAATCAACGAGTCAAACAAGCCAGTGTCGTGAAAACGACTTTACCAGGTCAAATTTTAGCTGGAAAGAATATTGAATTTCATAGTGATCAAGTGCTTAATGATCGTAGTCAAATTATTGCTGGCAATCAGTTGAGCATGACGGGAACCGTGCTGAATCAAGATGAAACGGGATATGATATCGTTACTGAATATGGCACCAAACAATGGACCAACGATCGTTGGAGAGGTGGATTTAAACGTTATTTTCAACGCAGTTGGAGTAGTGTGTATGACTATAATAATTATGTGAATACACCCTATCAGATGGGCGTAGCCGTTAAACAAGAACATACCGCTTATCAAGAAAATGAAGGTACACAGCCAGCGGTTGTTGCCGATCCTAAAGCGATTTCATTACTGCCTAATACGCGTTTTTATCGCCTCAATCCTGATGCAGACAGTCATGTGTTAATTGAGACAGATCCTGCATTTGCTTCACGTGGCCAGTGGCTAAGTAGTGACTATATGTTCACGATGTTACGTAACGAACCTCAACATGTTCATAAACGTTTAGGTGATGGTTTTTATGAGCAACGTTTGGTGCGTGAACAAATTCATCAATTAACAGGGAAAGCATGGCTGGATAACTATGAAAATATGGAAAGCCAATATAAGGCTTTGATGAATAGTGGTATCAGTTTTGCACAGAAATTTCATTTAACCTTAGGGGTTGCATTAAGTCCTGAACAAATTCAACAACTGACGACAGATATTGTTTGGTTAGAAGAGCAAGACATTACTTTGCCAGAAGGTAAGACCGTTACCGTGTTAGTGCCTCGAGTATATGTAGTGCCTAAAGAGGGTGATCTGTCGCCTCAAGGATCATTGCTTTCAGGTAAAGTTGTTGATTTGAATACTCAGTATTTCAATAATAGTGGTGTCGTTTTAGGTGATGAAATGACATCGATTCAATCTGATCATCTTTTGAATGAAGGATTGATAGTAGGGAAAAAGGTCGATATTCGTACACGTGGTGATTTCGATAATATAGGTGGTCGTGTAGAAGCAAACGATGATTTAAGCATTCATGCAGAAGGAAATATCAATCATCGCAGTACCACGGTTGATAGTGATGTTGTCCTGTCTCATTTCAAACGTCAAGAAATGCGTTTAGGTCGAGAAGCTTCTTTTTATGCGAAAGGCAAAGAGGCACGCTTATATATTTCGGCTAATGATTTAAATGTTCAAGCTGCCCAGATTATTAATGCAGGCAGTGGAGAATTACGTCTTGAAGCACAGAATAATTTAAATTTAACGACATTATCAACTCGTTCAAATGAACAAGTTGGAGAGGCTAATCATTATCGTTATGAAAACACAGAAACTGCCATTCGTAGCCAAATTAAAGGGGAAGGAAATACAACATTAATGGCGAAAAATATATTGTCAGAAGGGGCTGACATTAGCAGTCAGTCACGTTTGGCAATGGTGGCAGAAAACGATATTCAGTTAAAAGGTGCCAAAGAACGTAGCTCGTTTGAAGAATTTCATCGTACGAAAAGTGGCAGTATCGCCAAGGTTACTAAAACCCGTTTAGATAAACAACACACAGAAACGACAGTAGGCACTAAATTAAATGCTCAAGAAATTTTGATCAGTTCAGGAAAAGATGTCACGGCTCAAGGCGTGCAAGCGGTTGCTGATCAGGATTTAACCATCCAAGCTGCTCACAATATTGATGTGACGGCAGACACGCAATATTATAAAAACAGTCAGATAGAAACGAAGAAAAAATCAGGGGTGTTTACAGGCGGTGGTGCGGGTATCACTTTTGGTAGCCAAACGGAAAAACATGAGTTAGAAGAAACAGGATGGACGCAGTCGGATGCGAGAAGTTCTGTAGGGTCATTAAATGCAAACGTGGTGATGCAAGCAGGTGGTCATGTCAATGTAAAAGGGGCAGATGTCATTGCTACACAAGCAAATAGCATTGATATAAAAGGTGGTAGCGTTACAGTAGATGCAGGTAAAGACTTAATTGAACGCGACCAAAAGCATGAGTTTAAAAGCTCAGGGTTGACCATAGCCTTTAGCAGTGCGGTGACTGATGCAGCCATGAAAACCGATGCTAGCCTTACCAGAAGTAAGCAAGTGAAAGATAGTCGTTTGCAAGCATTATATGGAATTAAAGCAGCTCAAGAAAGCATTATGCTGGCACAAGAAGTGGCTCAAGTTGCAGAAGCTGTGCAGTCTGGACAGAATGCTGATTTTAAAATTTCGATAAGCATTGGTTCGAGTCAATCCAAGTCTAGTAGCCATTCTACAAAAGTTACCCATCAAGGCAGTTCTTTGAATGCTGGGAAAGTGATGATTGATAGTACGGCAGGTAATATCGATATGATAGGCTCAAAAATTCAAGCCACGCAAGCCCAACTATCATCTGCTGAACATTTAACGATGACGGCGACACAAGATACAGTTAGTCAACGCAGTAAGAATAAAAATAGTGGTTGGAGTTTAGGCGTATTCCTAGGTTCCAGTGGCGGTAGTTATGGATTTGGTATTGAAGGATCGGCTCAAATAGGTAAAGGGCATGAGAATAGTGATTCGATTCATCAAAATAATAACCAAATTCATGCATCCAGTGTGGTGTTAAAAAGTGCTCAAGATACGACGTTAAAAGGTGCTGAAGTAAATGGCGATGCACTTGAAGTCGTTGTTGGTCGCAACCTGTCGATCGAAAGCTTACAAGACGAACAGCATTATGATAGCAAACAAGTACAAGCAGGGGTGAGTGCATCAGTAGCGATTTATGGTAGTGGTTCTAATGCTTCTATCAACGCTAGCATGAATAAAGCAAAAGTTAACTATGCACAGGTAGAAAAACAAAGCGGTTTGTATGCAGGAAAAGAGGGGTTAAACGTTGATGTAAACGGTCATACTCACTTGAAAGGATCGGTGATTGATAGCCAAGCAGAGGCAGACAAAAATAGATTGAAGACGGGCAGTTTAAGTAGTGAGAATATTCACAATTATAGTGAAGCTCGTGTACAGTCTATTAGTGCAGGCTTTTCAACGAGTATGGAACAAAATGCCATGAGTAGCCTGATGCCGATGATGAGTGCTTTAGGTAATATTAATCGTTCCGATAGTGGCACTACTTATAGTGCGATTAGTGATCGTATTCAGATAGTAGCGGACCAAGGCCAAGTGCCGAGTCAATTATTGAGAGACACAACTCATGCGAATCAAAAAGTTCAGCAACAAGATATGCAGGAACTGAAAGAACGTCAGGAAATGGCACAGGTGATTGGTGAGATAGCTAATAATGCTATCACCCTAACCTTAAAATCAAAGATAGATAAAGCGGAAAAAGATAAAAAAGAAGCCGATGCGATATTAGAAAAAGATCCAGATAATTTGCAAGCTTTATTGCAACGTGGACAGGCGGTTGATGTACTTGAGAAATATGGACAAGATAGTACCATACAAACATCGATCCGAGCGGCCACGGTTATTTTACAAGGGTTGGCAACAGGTAGTACCTCACAAGCAGTGGTAGGAGGTTTATCGCCCTTTGCCAATCATATGATTCGAGATGCAACAGAAGATAAAAATAAACAGGTTAATCTGACCCCAAACTTGATTGCTCATGCGGTATTAGGTGCTGTGGAGTCTTATGCCACAGGTAATAACGCCCTAGCAGGTGCAACAGCTGCAGTGACGGCTGAAGTTGTTGCAAAAGTGGTAGTGGAACAAATTTATGAAAAACCTGTTTATCAACTAACTGAGTCGGAAAAAGAAAAAGTCGCGACATTTAGTCAAATGGCTAGTGGCTTAGTAGGCGGTATAGTTGGTGATAGCACAAGTAATGCCATCGTGTCTTCAGAAATCGGTAAACGAGCAGTGGAGAATAATTATCTTTCTGATGCTCAACAAGCACAATATGAAGCCGAACTAAAAAAATGTGAGAATTTCTGGTGTAAATTTAAAACTGAACTATACTGGACTGGTGTGTCAGCGGGACAAAATGCTGCATTTGGTGCAGGAGTGCTTGCGGCTGTTCCAAAGGAACTTGCTGATACGATTAAAGATGTCTTTGAGTTGGTGACCAATCCTAGTCAAGTTTATGATGCATTTCAATTTTTATTCTCTCAAGAAAATATAGCTGCGACATTGATAAATAGTCTTAAACAAGACTTTATTAATCGTATTGAAATCCTGAAAAGTGAATATGAGAAAGCAGGAGCGAAAGGTGCATATAATGCTGGAAAAGAACTAGGTGGAATAATTATAGAGATAGGTTCAGCTATATCTGGTGTGGGAGGTATAACTAAAACTTCAGTAAAAATAATTAGCACAGGTATAAAACAGTCCGTACATCTGGCAGAAAATACAATTAAGGAAGCAAAAAAAATTATTAAGAAGACTAATAATTTAAAAAATGCCACAGAAGAAGTAAAAGATGTTTCTCAAGTAGCAAAAAATGAAGTCAGTATTAAAGCGAAACCAACTGAAAATAAAACAAGTGATCAGAGATTGGAATATGTTTGTAATACAGGTAAAGCGTGTTTTGTCGCAGGTACGTTAGTTGAAACCGTCAATGGGTTAAAACCGATAGAACAGATTGGATATGGGGAATTAGTTTGGTCTAGAGAGGAGTTCGGAGACCAATATGATTACCAACCTGTACTTGCAAATAGTGAAACTGAGAAACAAGAAACGATTGAAGTGATTGTTCAGAATGAACATAAAGTTGTCGAACGTTTTATCACTACTAAAGAACATCCGTTTTTTGTGAATGAAGAGGGTTGGATAAAGGCTTCCTTGTTGGAAAGTGGCATGAAACTGCTTGACCGTCAAGGCAACCCAAGTTTAACAGTAGTTTCACAGAAAGAAACAGGAAAATTAGAAACAGTTTATAACATAAAAGTTGAGCATTTTAGTACCTACCATATTGGCCATTTTGGTGTATGGGTTCATAATGCAGAATGTTGTGATTTCACAAAACGATATGGCGATCCAGAAAAAATATTTAGAGAAGGGGACTGGGTAGATCCAAAAACAAATAGAGTAAGATATCTGAACCCATTTGATGGAGAATACCATGATTTCCCTGATGAAGCTAAATATTCTATTGATCATATTTTACCGAAAAGCGAATTTCTGAAAATTAAAGGGTTTCGTCATCTTCCTGAGGAGGTTCAAGAACGTTTAATGAATAATCCCAATAATTTACAACCTCTACCTAAACATCTTAATTCTTCAAAAGGGAATAAGATTGAAACTGAAACAAGTGGTTGGGAGATGTATGAGAAAGGTAATCTAAAGATTCATCCGAAATATCGAAAATTTTTGAAAGATAGACAGGATGCAGTGAGAAAATTTGTGGAAGATGAAATTGAAAGAATAATAGGTGAATAATGTTTTATACAGAAAAAGACTTATATCAAGAATTTGATCAGGTTTATACAGATTTAAATGACGTGCCATTTGATGCTTTGGCTATCAAGGAAAAAATGAGAGAATTTAATCCTTATTGGTTTTTAAGAAATAGTCAAGGAGATCTATTTGGATATTTAATAGAACCTTTTAAAGAATGGCAACCCAGAACATATGAGTATTTAAGTCAAGGGAAGTTCTTTTACGCGATGAGTAAAAGCGACTATCCAGGAATGGCGGATGATAGTACTAAATTTGGCATTATCGTTAATGATATAGTTTGTTATATTGGATATACCAAATATCCTTACGAAAAACATCAAAAAAGATGTTCTGCCATTCCTTTATCTATTTTGAATTCTTGGTTATATCGTTCAGATGGGTGGCATGTGGCAGAGATGGGGGCATACGATATTTTTAGAAGTGTCTTGCCATCTATTGCAAGTTATCAGATGTCGCCGATATGTTCCGTGATTAAAAAAATAGTAGATAGAAAAGATCGTGTATTACCTGAGTACACGGAGTTTTTAGAAGCGAAATTTAATCATCCGTTTAGACAGAGTTATCATTTAGAAGAGTTTGACGATGATAATAAATATTTTGAATTAAGAAGTTTATTGGATACACGTTCAATAGATGATGGTAGCCAGACAGGGTTTCAGTTATTCGTTTCATCGCATAATCAAGAAAGGAATGTGTATGTTGTTCCACGACTAGATATCATGCAGATGAAGAAATTATCTGATCCTGCTGAAGCAATCGATCGTTATGCCGCTCATCTGTTTTCTAAAGCAGAGGGTGAATTTAATTTCTTAGATTATGCAGAAGATTTTTAATTTATTATCGCCTCAGGTTTTAGAAGCGATAATCGTATAGACGATTAACTTCGATATAGACGTTGTAGCATTGATGAAATTAAAAAAATGATAGGTGAATAATGTTTTACACAGAAAAAGACTTATATCAAGAATTTGATCAGGTTTATACGGATTTAAATGACGTGCCGTTTGATGCTTTAGCGATCAGGGAAGAAAGGAGAGAATTTAATCCTTATTGGTTTTTAAGAGATAGTCAAGGAGATCTATTTGGATACTTAATCGAGCCTTTTAAAGAATGGCAACCCAGAACATATGAGTATTTAAGTCAAGGGAAGTTTTTTTATGCGATGAGTAAAAGTAACTATCCAGGAATAGCGGATGATAGTACTAAATTTGGCATTATCGTTAATGATATAGTTTGTTATATTGGATATACAAAATACCCATATGAAAAATATCAAAAAGACTACTCTACTATTCCTTTATCTATTTTGAATTCTTGGTTATATCGTTCAGATGGGTGGCATGTGGCAGAGATGGGGGCATACGATATTTTTAGAAGTGTCTTGCCATCTATTGCAAGTTATCAGATGTCGCCGATATCTTCTGTCATTAAAAAAATAGTTAAAAAGCGTCGTGTATTACCTGAGTACACGGAGTTTTTAGAAGCGAAATTTAATCATCCGTTTAGACAGAGTTATCATTTAGAAGAGTTTCGAGGTGGCAAGTACTTTGAACTGAGAAGTTTGTTGGATACGCGTTCAACAGATGATGGTGGTCAGACAGGTTTTCAGTTATTCGTTTCATCGCATAATCAAGAAAGGAATGTGTATGTTGTTCCACGACTAGATATCATGCAGATGAAGAAATTAACGGATCCTGCCGAAGCAATCGATCGTTACGCAGCTCATCTGTTTTCTAAAGCAGAGAGTGAATTTAATTTCTTAGATTATGCAGAAGATTTTTAATTTTTTGTGTGCTTAAATGCTAAGTTCATTCCGAATAGATTAAGAAGATTCGATAACAGGCGATGATATATGTCAACAAAACAAAGAACTCAGTATGAAAAATATAAAGTATTTTTGGGCAGTGATGCAGGAAGAAATTATGAGGAAAGTGTAAGGCATTGTCTTGGTCGTTCAAATATGTTGAATATAGATAGTCCTTATCACGAAGAAGTGATATATATGCTGAACATTATTAAAACAGGAGTAAAAAATCCTTTTTTTTACATGGAACAGTTGGGAATTTTATATGAAGCCAGATCATCAATTGATTTGCTATTACATCATGATATTCAATCTTTTAAACAAGATATTTATGTAGGAGGAAAATTAAAAATATTAGGACGCGAAGTTCCATATTGGGGGAATGTTGGGTATAGTACGATGTATGCCCCGATGTTATTATCTGATAACCCAGAATTAAAAAATTTTCTCATTAAGCAAAGAGTAGAGATAACAGGAGATTTTGATTTAGCGGATTATCGTGAATGTGATCCGTATATATATGCCAATCATTTAACGTTATTAGCTTTGTCGGGTGAATGGGAAAAGTTAGAAAAAAGAAGTTTACAATTTTTAGAAGATGACACACGTTCACAAAAAACAAAAAAAATAGAACCGGATTATCGTTTTTTTCTTGCATTGGCACGTCAAGACGTTCAAGGGATGAAGGAAATATTAATGTTAATGATTACAAATAGTTTAAAGCGTGGAAAATGGAGAAATGGGACTAATTTATGGTTTGATTTTTACTTAGCATTTCCTGCATTAACCTACGCAAAAATAGCCATGATCCATGGATATGATTTAGGCATTGATAGTCTGGTGGCACCAAGAGAATTAATAGAGATTAAACCATTAGATCATTATGAAGATCCTTATGATTTTATGAAAGAGTTTGATTATGAACAACCTCAAGAGGTGTGGATAGAAAAGTGGATGGCGAAAAAGGCAGAGGCTTTAGCGAGAAAAGAGGAAGAAGAAAATAGGAAGTTTAAGAATCGTGTAAAACGATTTTTTAAGAATCTACTGTAATTCAGTTAACACGCTATCTGGATTAATGAGTTAAGTAGGGTAATCAATCATGTTTTATACAGAAAAAGACTTATATCAAGAATTTGATCAGGTTTATACAGATTTAAATGACGTGCCATTTGATGCCTTGGCTATCAGCGAAGAAATGAGAGAATTTAATCCTTATTGGTTTTTAAGAGATAGTCAAGGAGATCTATTTGGATACTTAATCGAGCCTTTTAAAGAATGGCAACCCAGAACATATGAGTATTTAAGTCAAGGGAAGTTCTTTTACGCGATGAGTAAAAGCGACTATCCAGGAACAGCGGATGATAGTACTAAATTTGGCATTATCGTTAATGATATAGTTTGTTATATTGGATATACAAAATACCCATATGAAAAATATCAAAAAGACTACTCTACTATTCCTTTATCTATTTTGAATTCTTGGTTATATCGTTCAGATGGGTGGCATGTGGCAGAGATGGGGGCATACGATATTTTTAGAAGTGTCTTGCCATCTATTGCAAGTTATCAGATGTCGCCGATATCTTCTGTCATTAAAAAAATAGTTAAAAAGCGTCGTGTATTACCTGAGTACACGGAGTTTTTAGAAGCGAAATTTAATCATCCGTTTAGACAGAGTTATCATTTAGAAGAGTTTCGAGGTGGCAAGTACTTTGAACTGAGAAGTTTGTTGGATACGCGTTCAACAGATGATGGTGGTCAGACAGGGTTTCAGTTATTCGTTTCATCGCATAATCAAGAAAGGAATGTATATGTTGTTCCACGACTAGATATCATGCAGATGAAGAAATTATCTGATCCTGCCGAAGCAATCGATCGTTACGCAGCTCATCTGTTTTCTAAAGCAGAGAGTGAATTTAATTTCTTAGATTATGCAGAAGATTTTTAATTTACTATCGCCTCAGGTTTTTAGAGGCGATAATCGTATAGATGATTAACTTCGATATAGACGTTACAGCTTTGATGAAATTAAAAAATGATAGGTAAATAATGTTTTACACAGAAAAAGACTTATATCAAGAATTTGATCAGGTTTATACGGATTTAAATGACGTGCCGTTTGATGCTTTGATAATAAAGGGAGAATCAAAAAATTCAGATCCTTATTGGTTTTTGAGAGATAGTCAAGGAGACCTATTTGGATACTTAATCGAGCCTTTTAAAGAATGGCAACCCAAAACATATGAGTATTTAAGTCAAGGGAAGTTTTTTTATGCAGTGAGTAAAACACCATATCCAGCAATAATGGATGATATTACTGAGTTTGGTGTGATAGTAAATGATAGGGTTTGTTACATAGACTACACAAAATATCTGTATGAAAAACATAAAGAGAACTATCGCGTCATCCCTCCATCTATTTTAAACTCTTGGTTATTTCGAGCCAAAGGATGGTACCTAGCGGAACGGGAAACCTTTAGTATTTTTAGAAGTGTCTTGCCATCTGGGGTAAGCTATGATGTGTCACCGATATGTTCCGTGATTAAAAAAATAGTAGATAGAAAAGATCGTGTATTACCTGAGTACACGGAGTTTTTAGAAGCGAAATTTAATCATCCATTTAAACAGAGTTATGAATTAGAAGAGTTTCAGGATGATGATAAATATTTTGAACTGAGAAGTTTGTTGGATACGCGTTCAATAGATGATGATAGCCAGACAGGGTTTCAGTTATTCGTTTCATCGCATAATCAAGAAAGGAATGTATATGTTGTTCCACGATTAGATATCATGCAGATGAAGAAATTATCTGATCCTGCCGAAGCAATCGATCGTTACGCAGCTCATCTGTTTTCTAAAGCAGAGGGTGAATTTAATTTCTTAGATTATGCAGAAGACTTTTAATTTTTTATCGCCTCAGGTTTTTAGAGGCGATAATCGTATAGACGATTAACTTCGATATAAACACATTACAGCTTAGTGAGAGTTTTATTTGAACAAAGAAAAGTCAGAGAATATGCTAAGATAAAAACTTAATAATAAGATGAGGACGCTAATGAACGTTGTTCAGTATTATCAAAAGGCATTAGAGGAAAAGGGGTATATTGCCGATCAAGCACAGGCAGCGGCGATTCAAGAGTTGCAGAGATTTTACGATGAATTATTAATGAGTAAAAAAGCATCATCAGGTGGTTTATTTGGTTTATTTAAATCAAAAGCACCTGATTATGCACCTAAGGGTGTTTATCTTTGGGGTGGGGTAGGTCGCGGTAAAAGTTTTTTGATGGACGCGTTCTATCATACGATTCCATTTGATGCAAAGGTACGGTTGCATTTTCATGAGTTTATGCGAAGTGTCCATGAGCAAATGAAAGCTGCAAAAAATGAGAAAGATCCTTTGATATATGTCGCCAAACAAGTGGCTAAGAAATATCGTTTGATTTGCTTTGATGAGTTTCATGTTTCGGATATTGCCGATGCGATGATTCTTTACCGCCTATTGACGTATTTATATGAAAACGGTGTAGGCTTTGTGATGACCTCTAACTATAAGCCAGATGACTTATATCCAAATGGTCTTCAAAGAGATCGATTTTTAGCGGCGATTGATCTGATTAATGCACGCATGAATGTGTTAAACGTTGATGTGGGTACAGATTACCGTATGGTGACACAAGATCAAGTTAAGCGTTATTTGACACCATTAGGACCTGAAACTGATCGTGAGCTGGAACATATTTTTAAATTACTTTCTCAAGGTAAACATGAAGATCCTCATTTGTTAATTGAAAATCGTGAGTTACCTGCTAAAGCAGTAGGCGGTGGCGTGGCATGGTTTAGTTTTGATGTACTTTGTCAAACAGCCCGTTCACAGAATGATTATTTAAGTTTATCTCAACGCTTTGATACGATTATTTTGTCGAATGTACCGCAATTACATGACGTAGATTTTTCGGCAGCACGTCGGTTTACCTGGTTATTAGACGTGATGTATGATCATTGCATGCAACTGATTATTTCAGCTGCTGTGCCTGCGGAAGAACTTTATACAAGCGGTGCGATGGCAGGGGAATTTGTAAGAACGGTATCCCGTTTAACAGAAATGCAGTCCGTGGAATATACACAACGCACTAAAAGAAATATCGTATCTTTATAAAAAAATCATGCCTTGCTGTTTTATCATCAAGGCATGATATGAACGATAAAATAGCTTCTTATGCTACGCCCGTGGCACGATCTTTTCTGAATTGTGCTTTCCATTCTTCAAAACGATCGTTTTCTAAGGCTTCACGCATTTCTTTCATGATTTGTAAATAAAAAGCCAGATTATGTAAGGTGTTTAAACGAGCACCAGTGATTTCATTCGCTTTTTGTAGATGATGTAAATAAGCACGCGAAAAGTGCTGGCAAGTATGACAATGACAAGTTGGATCAAGCGGTCGAGTGTCATCTTTGTAGCGAGCATTGCGAAGCTTGACATCACCAAAACGTGTAAACAATGTTCCATTTCTAGCATTACGTGAAGGCATCACACAGTCGAACATATCAATCCCTCTGGATACACCATCGACCAAATCTTCAGGTGTACCTACGCCCATTAAGTAACGGGGGGCATTTTCAGGTAGTCGATACGCGATCTGATCAAGAATTCGAATCATGTCTTCTTTGGGTTCGCCTACTGATAATCCACCAATAGCATAGCCATCAAAGCCGATGTTCTTTAATCCTTCAAGAGACTCCATACGTAAGTCTTCATACATACCGCCTTGAACAATACCAAATAGAGCATTGGGATTGTCTAGTGCATCAAACGTATCACGAGAACGCTTTGCCCAACGTAAAGACATTCTCATGGATTGAGCTGCTTGTTCATGGGTAGCTGGCTGTCCATTGATTTCATAAGGTGTACATTCGTCAAACACCATGACGATGTCTGAATTTAGATCCGTTTGAATCCGCATGGATTCTTCGGGTGTTAAAAATAATTTTGCACCATCAATCGGAGAGCTGAACCTCACGCCTTCTTCTTTGATTTTTGAACGAATGGCACTGAGACTAAAAACCTGAAAACCGCCTGAATCCGTTAATATAGGACCATCGTACTGCATAAATCCATGCAATCCACCATGTTTTTTAATCACTTCTGTACCCGGTCTTAACCAAAGATGAAAGGTGTTACCTAAGATAACTTGTGAGCCAATTTCTTTAAGCTCGTGTGGTAGCATCGCTTTTACACTACCATAAGTTCCTACTGGCATAAACATGGGAGTTTGAACGGTGCCATGATTGAGTGTGAGTGAGGCACGTCTAGCTTTTCCCGATGTTTTTAATACCTCAAATTTAAATTTTTTATCCATATCATTCACTTGGGTTCTATAAACATGGCATCGCCATAACTAAAAAAACGATATTGTTTTTCGATCGCATGGGCATAAGCTTGCTTCATGGTATCGATACCCATCAATGCTGAAACGAGCATCAGTAGGGTAGATTGGGGAAGATGGAAATTCGTAATTAAACCATCTATTACTTTAAATTCATATCCAGGTGTAATAAATAAACGAGTGTCATCGCAATGAGCGATAGGACAACGTTTTCCCTCTATCACACCACCTTGTGTGGCAGCACTTTCTAAAGCTCGCACGCTCGTTGTGCCGACTGCAATCACACGCCCACCATTTTGACGGCAGGTCAAAACAGCGTCTTGAGCTTCTTTGCTGACTTCATACCATTCTGAGTGCATAACATGGTCTTTGATGTCATTTACTCTAACAGGTTGGAATGTGCCTGCACCAACATGCAGTGTCACGAAAGTATGTTGAATACCACGCGATGATAAGGCTTGGATCATTTCTGTATCGAAATGCAATCCAGCAGTAGGTGCTGCCACTGCTCCTAGTTTTTGGGCATAGACAGTTTGATAGCGTTGATCATCATGAGCATCAGCTTGATGGGTGATATAAGGAGGTAAAGGCAGATGTCCATATCGATCCAATAGTCCTAAAACTTGGTCGGGAAATTGCAATTCAAATAAACTATCTTGACGACCTAGTACTAAGGCTTTAATTTCTGATTCAAAAATAAGTTGCGTGCCTGTTTTAGGAGCTTTGCTTGCTTTTAAATGGGCTAATACTCTATTTTCTGTAAGAATTCGTTCGACCAAACACTCTACTTTGCCCCCACTTTCTTTTTGACCAAAAAGACGTGCTTTGATGACTTTTGTATTGTTAAATACCAAAAGATCGTGTGGTTTCAACAGTTTTAATAAATCAGAAAACTGCTGATCATGACATTCACGCTTTGAGTCAATCCACAATAGCCGACTGCCTTTACGCTCGCTAGCGGGGTGCTGGGCGATAAGTGCTTCGGGTAGCGGATAGTCAAAGTCACTGAGTTTTAGTTGAGGATTAATTGACATAAATAAAAGTTAAGTATTTGTGTATATAGAATTGTATAATAAATAAGTTTTATAAATGGTCTAAATACAGCAAAGGAGCAAGTTATGGCTGTTTTTGAAATTCGTCATCCCCTTGTACGTCATAAATTAGGTCTGATGCGTAATGTCGCCTTATCTACTAAAGATTTTAGAGAATTAGCACAAGAAGTCGCAACCTTGTTGACTTATGAAGCGACAAAAGATTTACCTTTGGAAACGACCACGATTACAGGCTGGTGTGGTGAAGTAGAAGTAGAAAAAATTGCTGGTAAGAAATTTACAGTTGTCCCTATTTTGCGTGCGGGAATAGGTATGTTAGATGGTGTACTAACTTTAGTACCAGGTGCGAAAGTCTCTGCAGTAGGCATCGCTCGTAATGAAGAGACGCATGAAGCAGATCCTTATTTGAACAAATTGGTAGGAAATCTAGATCAACGTGTTGCGTTGGTCATTGACCCCATGCTAGCAACAGGCGGTAGTATGGTAGCGACTATTGATATGTTGAAAAAAGCAGGTTGTAAAGAGATTAAAGCATTAGTATTGGTCGCAGCTCCAGAGGGGATTAAACGAGTGACTGAGGCTCATCCAGATGTGGCGATTTATACTGCGTCAATTGACCGAGGATTAAATGAAAATGCTTATATCATGCCAGGTCTGGGTGATGCAGGCGATCGAATTTTTGGTACACGTCAAAAAGATGATTAATATTAGATTTTCTTGAGAAAAGATGATGTCCTCGTTTATGCGGGGACATTTTTTTGTTTCAAAAAGACAAGTTTGAAATTTTTAATAGTATGACGGTATATGAGGATTGAGATAGGGTTGAGCGGTCTTACATCAGAATGGTTGAACGTTAATCGTATGATGGGTATATAGGGATTTAGATAAAGATACAGCAAAGAGATAGGCTGTGCTTTTATTCCCAAAGAAAGGGCTTAAATCAAGTATAATATTAGGGTTTTTAATTTTGATATTTTCAGGAGACCTTAGATGGCACTCGTTTCAATGCGTCAGCTACTTGATCATGCAGCTGAATTCGGATATGGTATTCCAGCATTTAATGTTAATAACCTTGAACAAGTTCAAGCAATCATGGAAGCGGCTAAAGAGACAAATAGTCCTGTGATTATGCAGGCTTCTGCGGGTGCAAGAAAGTATGCGGGTGAAACATTTCTTAAATATCTGATTCAAGCAGCTGTTGAAACTTATCCAGAGATTCCGGTTGTGATGCACCAAGACCACGGTCAATCACCTGCAGTTTGCCAAGGTGCAATTAATCTAGGTTTCTCTAGTGTGATGATGGATGGCTCTTTGATGGCAGACGGTAAAACGATTGCTAGTTTTGACTATAATGTCCAAGTCACTAAAGAAGTCGTTGAAATGGCTCACAAACTAGGAATTACGGTTGAGGGCGAACTTGGCTGTTTAGGTTCTTTAGAAACCATGCAAGGTGATAAAGAAGACGGTCATGGTGCTGAGGGTAAATTATCGATTGAACAGCTATTAACCGACCCTGAACAGGCGGCACAGTTTGTTCGTGAAACACAGCTAGATGCGTTGGCGATTGCGGTAGGAACAAGTCACGGTGCTTATAAATTTACTCGTAAACCGACAGGCGATATTTTATCGATTCAACGTGTTAAAGAGATCCATGCCCGTTTGCCTAATACGCATTTAGTGATGCATGGTAGCTCAAGTGTGCCACAAGAATTATTGGCAGAGATTCGCGAGTTTGGTGGTGATATGAAAGAAACTTATGGCGTGCCTGTTGAAGAGCTTCAGGAAGCGATTAAGCATGGTGTGCGTAAGATTAATATTGATACCGATATTCGCTTAGCCATGACAGGTGCCGTACGTCGTTTCTTAGCAGAAAATCCATCAAAGTTTGACCCACGTGAGTTTAATAAACCAGCACGAGAAGCAGCGAAAAAACTATGTATTGCACGTTATGAACAGTTCGGTGCAGCAGGTAATGCTTCTAAGATTAAACCGATAGCTTTACCTGAAATGGCACGTTTATATGCTGAAGGTAAATTAGCACAACAGGTGAAATAATATGGCACTGTTAAAAACATCGATTACTTCTTTACCTTTAGTGGCACGTGGCAAAGTGCGTGATATGTATGCAGTTGGTGATGATAAGTTACTGATTGTTGCTACGGATCGTATTTCAGCGTTTGATGTTATTTTGGACGATCCTATCCCTGGTAAGGGTCAAGTGCTGACTGAATTGACAGAGTTTTGGCTAAAAAAACTTGCTCATATTATTCCGAATCACAGCACGGGCATTAAGCCTGAAGACGTGGTCGCACCTGACGAAGTAGAACAAGTTAAAGGTCGTGCCATGGTGGTTAAACGTCTTAAACCCGTTTTGGTTGAAGCGGTTGCACGAGGTTATATCATCGGTTCAGGTTGGAAAGATTATCAATCAACAGGTCAGGTATGCGGTATTGATTTACCTGCTGGTTTGAAACAAGCTAGTCGTTTGCCTTCGCCTATTTTTACGCCTGCTGCCAAAGCAGAAGTCGGTATGCACGATGAGAATGTTAGCTTTGATCATGTGATTAAAGAAGTCGGCTTAGAGATGGCAAACCGTATTCGAGAAACGACATTAAGACTGTATCAAGAAGCAGCTGATTATGCGGCTTCTAAGGGCATTATTATTGCAGATACGAAGTTTGAATTTGGTTTATGTGAAGAAGGACATCTTCATTTGATGGACGAGGTGTTGACACCCGATTCATCGCGTTTTTGGCCTGCTTCAGATTATCGTGAAGGCATCAGTCCTCCGTCTTTTGATAAACAGTTTGTGAGAGATTGGTTGGAGACTCAGGTTTGGGACAAAACACCACCAGCCCCTCATTTGCCAGCTGATGTGATCGAAAAAACAGCCGCTAAATACCGTGAAGCAGCGGATAAGTTGATAAAGGGTTAAGTATGTCAAAACCAGTTATTGGTGTGATCATGGGATCTTCCAGCGATTGGGAAGTGATGAAAAATGCCACAGCGATTCTTGATGAATTTGGTGTGGCTTATGAAAAACAGGTAATTTCAGCACATCGTATGCCTCATGATATGGCTGAATACGGTAGAACAGCTTATGCACGTGGCATTCGTGCCATTATTGCTGGTGCAGGGGGTGCGGCACATTTACCGGGTATGATGGCTGCTTTGACAGAAGTTCCTGTATTTGGTGTACCAGTACCTTCTCGTTATTTGCGTGGTGAAGATTCATTATTATCGATCGTACAGATGCCTAAAGGCGTTCCTGTCGCGACGTTTGCAATTGGTGAGGCAGGAGCGGCGAATGCTGCTTTACACGCCATCGCTAACTTAGCCACGACGGACACGGTATTACACGAAAAGCTGTTGCAATTCAGAGCAACTCAGACTGAAAAAGCACGTCAAATGACTTTGGATTAAGACATGTCAAAAACGATTTATGAAACCATATTCCCTGGTGAAACGCTTGCGGTTCTGGGAGGCGGTCAGTTAGGGCGTATGTTTACTCAAAGTGCACAAGCGATGGGTTATCGCGTGTTGGTGCTAGATCCTGAAAAAAACTGTCCAACTGCACAGATTACGCCTTTGGTAACCACTGCAGATTATGATGATCCGCTAGCACTTGCTACGATTGGATCTAAGGCAAAAGCGGTAACCACAGAGTTTGAAAATGTGCCTGCCACTAGTTTACAGATATTAAGTAAAACCTGTCAGGTCAGTCCGATGGCAAGTGCTGTTGCTGTTTCTCAAGATCGTATTGCAGAGAAAGCTTTTATTGAAGCGATGGGGGTGCCTGTTGCTCCTTATGCAGCGATTCATGATGAGGGCGAGTTAAAAGAAGCGATTAAAACGAATCCGCAGCTATTACCAGGTATTTTGAAATTGGCTCGAAATGGTTATGATGGCAAAGGTCAAGCTCGTGTTAAAACACTAGAAGAAGCGTTAGAAGCCTTTAAAAACTTCGATTTAGAACCCTGTGTGTTAGAGGCTATGTTGCCACTGGCAAAAGAAATTTCGATGTTGGTGGTACGCGGTTTTGATGGTCAAACGGTCACTTATCCTATTGCAGAAAATGTACATGTTAATGGTATTTTAGCCACCACCTATGTGAATCCCCAAGACAATCAAGAACTATTGGAACCTGCACAAAAAGCCGTTCTTAGTATTGCAGAAGGCTTGAATTATGTCGGTGTATTGTGTGTGGAATTTTTTGTATTAGAAGATGGTCGCCTGATTGCCAATGAAATGGCCCCCAGACCTCACAATAGTGGTCATTATACGCAAAATGCTTGTGTGACTAGTCAATTTGAACAACAGGTTCGTGCGATGACATATATGCCTTTGGGATCGGCAGAATTATTAGCTCCTGCTGTGATGTTGAATATTTTAGGTGATACTTGGTTAGCTTCTGATCATCACCCTAAATGGCAGGAAATTCTAGCGTTACCAGGTGTTAGCCTACATCTTTATGGCAAAGAAGAAGCACGAAAAGGTCGTAAGATGGGACATGTAAATATTGTTGGACAGGATTTTTCACAGGTCAGATTAATTGCCCAGAAAGTGGCTAAAATACTTCATTTGAGTCATATACCTTGATGGAATCACTATGATTATTCACGATATTGATACCGCTGCACAGTTATTAAATCAGGGTCAATTACTGGCATTCCCGACCGAGACGGTATATGGGCTAGGGGCCGATGCTGAAAATGTTGAAGCGGTATCCCAGATATATCGTGCAAAAAATCGTCCAGTGAATCATCCTTTGATTGTACATTTGGCATCAGATACCGATGTGGCTTATTGGGCGGCTACCATACCCTATGAAGCAAGGTGTTTAATCGATGCTTTTTGGCCAGGTCCTTTAACCTTGATTTTGCCTCGTGCTGCTCACATTCCCTCGGCTGTTGCGGGTGGTCAAGATTCAATAGGGTTGCGTTGCCCATCGCACCCCACTGCTCAAAAATTACTAAAAGCTTTTTCTGATTTGCGAATGAATGCAGGTGTGGCCGCTCCTTCTGCTAATAAATTTGGTAAGCTTTCTCCGACAGCTGCTCGTCATGTTATTGAAGAATTTACAGATGATCCTTCTGTCAATATTTTAGTCGGTGAAGAAAGTGAGATTGGTATTGAATCTACGATTCTTGATGTATCTCGTATTACACAAGGTATTGGTGCAACGTTATTACGCCCAGGTCATATTAGTCGTGAGGATATTGCTCAAGTATTAGGTTATTTACCTTTGAGTCCCGATCAGCAAGCACCTCGAGCATCAGGCACCTTAAAAGCACATTATGCACCACGTACACCATTACGTTTATATCAAGCGGGTAAAAGCGATTTAACACAAGCGATTGTTTTAACCCATGTACCACTTGATGGTGTCAATTGTAGTTTGATGCCTAATAATGCGAAAGATTATGCCCATGAGCTGTACGCTCGTTTACACCAGTTAGATAAAGAAGGTTACCATTGTATTTATGTGAATCCTTTGCCACAAGATATGGCATGGGAAGGTGTCAGAGATCGCGTCAATCGTGCATTGGCAGCATTTTAATATCATTTAAAAGAGAGTTATGAGACGTCCTGATTCATCATTGAATTTCTTATCACTATTTGTGAGTACTTTTTTTCTATTTGCTGGCTATGGTTTGTTCCTGAACTCAGCTGGTATTCATTTAAGTGAAATAGGAGCCAGTAGTGTTGTTATTGGTGCTTTAAACGCAAGTTTCTTTGTGGGAGCAACTTTAAGCTCCATTGCGGCTCATCGCATTATCTCCCGTGTTGGACATATTCGCAGCTTCACTGTTTTTGGTGCGGTTTTTGCGGTGGCTGCCTTGGGCCATACCATGGATGACAACTTATGGGTATGGTTTGTATTACGTATTATTTTAGGCTTTTGTTACTTTAGCTTGTTAATGGTGGTGGAAAGCTGGTTTACCGAACGTAGCAGTGCTAAGAAACGTGCCAAAGTATTAGGTATTTATAACTTTGTTTACTATATGTCGGTGACGTTTGGGGTCTTGTTGTTAAGTTTGAATATGTCGAGTGATAATGTCTTGAGTTTATCATCGATATTAGTCATTATGGCCATGGTACCCGTTGCTTTGACACGTACGCCTAGTCCTGAAATTCCCGCTCCTCAAAGAATTAGCATTCCGAAAGTATTTGCGATTACCCCTTTGGCAATATTAGGAAGTTTTATTGCAGGATTCCTTGTCAATGGCTTTTTTACGATGGCTTCTGTTTTCTATCTTATCCAAAAGATGGATATTGCTCAGGTATCAATGGGGCTTAGTTTGGCGATGATTGGCGGATCTTTGGCTCAAGCTCCTGTGGCTTATTACTCAAATGTAGTGGGTCGGCGATATGCTATTTTGACCTGTTCGGCGGTTGCCTTTGTAGTGATTTTGGTGGCTTTATTGTGGATGTTGTCTGGGCATGCGGCGGTTTGGTTGCATTATATTGTTGCCTTTGTGATTGGATTTTCTTTGTTTACGTTGTATGCCTTGTCGCTGGCTAGGGCGAATGACGTTTTGCCGAATAATATGAGTACGGTAGAAGTCAGTCGCAGTATTTTATTTGCCTATGGTATCGGTTCATTAGTGGCACCTTTGGTGATGGGTGCATTGATAGATACCTTACCGACGTATGGTTTTTACATTACTTATGTCGTGTTGACGGCGATATTGGCTAGTGTGGCAGTTGTCCAACGTCACGTTCCTCAAGAATTACGCAGCGTTTATGTGAATGTTGTTGGTAATACCAGTCCTGTGATGGCGGATTTGGATCCACGAAATGAAGATGAAGAAAACATTGTGCCTTTTAATGATCAAGTGGCCCAAGAATATGTTCAAATTTTAGATAAAGATCCTCAAAAAATCGTGGATACCACACAAGAACAAGTGGTCGTTGAAATTATGGATGCACAATCATCTGATGCAGTGGATGCAAGAAAAGAAGCGACTCCTGAACAGACACCATCAGAAAATGGAACAAATGAACAGGGTGAGGTAAACGTGTCTGATGTACCGAAAAAGGCGAATGAACCACAAAAAATGGCTCAAGAAGCGGTAACTGAAACATTATCGAAAAAATAAGTTTTACGTCATCACGCACGATGCTCGCTTAGTGCAGGGGATCCAAAAAAGCAACGGGAATAAAAAGGTTGTTGACCTTGAATAGATAAATGAATATTTTTTCTTATCGTGATTTTGAAATGGTTCTGTCTTGGCTACCATACCTGATGGGGTGGTATGCCGTGACGATCGTGTGTTTTTTGATAGTATTTTTTTGCATAAAAGAAAGGAATCAAGCCTATTACCGCTGGCATCAAACCTTTTTATTTTTGAGCATTTTATTTTTAGGTATTGCCGTTTGCTTGTTTTTAAACGCTTCACAATGGTTTACTGAACCTCAATATGCCTTGGGGGCCAAAACAGAAGAATTTATTTATATACAAAATGGCTTGTTGAAAATCTATGCTGTGTTTGGATTATCGGTTTGGGGAGCGATTTACTTGCCTGTTGGTATATTGGGAGGCCTATTAAAACGGTACAAAATGGCTTTTTTCTGGCAAATCCTTTTTACCCTGTCTTACGTTCTAGTGGCGACGTTGATGCTGTCAATATAAGGATTGTGTAAATATCAAAAAATCATACGCAGGAAATCTAAAAAACTGTCGTGCCAAAACACTCAACATAAATGGTTGTTCTGATTTTTTCTTATCCGCATGATATTAAGTAACGGATCAAAAAGAGTGGATATATCATTCGTTTAAGCTAGCTAAAAAGTATAAAAAAACAGATGATGAGGATGATGAAAGATTGAAAATAAACAACGCTTATCTTTGTAGAATTTTTAAAAACAACAAGAATGATGGATGAGGGGATAAGAGTTATATAAAAGCTGAGCTGAGGCAAACTATAAATCAAAATATGGCTTAAAATATGCCTTAATTTTTTTAAGTAAGCGATAAGGCAAGGAGTCCTTTTATGAAAATTGCGGTTGTTGGTGGTGGTGTTATTGGTGCCTGCACAGCTTGGGCACTTCAAAAAAGAGGTCATGAAGTGACGCTATTTGAAAAAGACGAACCTATCAGCCATACGAGTCGTTCTTCTTCTAAGTTATTGCATGGTGGTTTGCGATATTTAGAAACAGGACAATTTTCATTGGTGAAAAAGGCCTTGCAAGCTCGTCGTTATTGGATTGAAAAGGCTCCTGAAATTTGTCATCCTTTGAAACTTTGGTTCCCTATTTATAAAGGTCAAGGTCGCCCAAAATGGCAAGTTGGCTTGGGATTGAGAATTTATGACTTTTTGGCAAGAGGGTCAGGATTCCCTAAAGCTCAATGGGTTTCAGTCGATGAGATGAAAAAGATTTATCCAAGTTTGAGTACTCAAGGTTTACAAGGTGCTTATGCTTTTTATGATGCTCAAATGGATGATGCTCAGTTAGGTAAGTGGGTGATTGAACAGACTCAATCATTGGGGACGATTATCAAATCTCATCATGAAGTAAAAACGTTGGAAGAATTAAAAGAATTTGATGGTATCGTCAATGCGGCAGGTCCTTGGGTGATGACTTTGCGTTCACAACAACCTGGGGCAGCAGGCCATCAGATTGATTGGGTGCGTGGTAGTCATTTATTAATTAACCAAACATGTCCTCAATCGCTAATGCTTCAAGTACCCAATGAAAAGCGGATTTTCTTTGTTTTGCCTTATCATGATCAAACATTGATCGGTACCACTGAAGTACGTCAAGATCACCCAGAATCCGATCCTCCCTCTGATCAAGAGATCGATTATTTATTGAAAGCCTATAATGCTTATCACAGTAAACCGTTAACGCGTCAGGATATTGCATCGACTTTTTCTGGCGTGCGTCCTTTGTTAAAGACCGCCGATAACCCTAGTAATGCAAAACGTGAATGGGCTTTTGAATCCATTGGTAATGTATTGCATGTTTATGGTGGAAAGTGGACAACGGCCCAAATTCAAGGTGAGATCGCGGCTGATAAAATATTGGCTCAGCTTACTAAATAGCCGTCTTTCAACGATGATGTTTTCAAGGTGAGATCGCGGCTGATAAAATATTGGCCCAGCTTACTAAATAACAGTCTTTCAACGATGATGTTTTCAAGGTACAAAAGAAAATGCATCATCGTTGAAGTAATTATGCCCAGTCCCTTTATTACAAGCTGAAAGCCTGATTATAAATGTGTGACGCTAAGAAGCGATGGTCTAGCAAACAAAGTCATTAAATCGAATGCCTGCTATACCATATGCACCGTGCGATAAGGCTGTTTCAAGTAATTTAAACGACATTCCCCCAATCGCGTAAATAGGCAGGCTGACTTCTTGGCTGAATGTATGTAAAGCTTCCCAACCTAAGGCGGGTTCATGAGCATGACTGGGCGTATCGAGTATATGCCCTAAAACAGCAAAATCAGCTTCTATTTTTTGTGCATAAAGTAAGTCTGCTAAATGATGAGCCGATACACCTACCCAGTAATCCTTATTCAAAGGTCGTTCTTCTAGAAAAATCGCATCACAAGCACGAAGTTGCACACCATCTGCCTGTTGCCACCATGATTTGGGATGACAGCTATTAACCAATAATAATTTTTGGTGTTGATGACAAAACGCTTGAACCTTTGAAAACGCTTGTTCTAACTGTTGTTTGCTATCTTTCCATTTCGGTTCTCTAAACTGGACCATTCCGATTCCTTGTTGGAATAGGCTCTCTAGTTTTTTGAGTTGATTATCTAATTGATCAAAAGATTGGATATCTGTAATCGCGTATTGTCTGGGAAGTTGTAAACATCTTAATATAGGCTCAGAAGCAGGTAATATCTGAGTGAGATTATGTTGATGAGGATCTATCCATTGGAATAACTGGTTTTCTAGACCTTTGATTTCGCCTTGCCATGCCAATACTTGTTCAAAATGTAGTTCAACGGTGTGGGTAGGATATTCAAAGTTCATCACTAACCAAGGATAGGATTGGGTTACATCGATATTAAGTTCTTCCTTTAACTCCCTTGCCAGTGCTTTTGAAACCGTTTCTCCAGCTTCAATTTTGCCCCCTGGGAATTCCCACCAGTCTTCCCAAGATTTTCCTTTGGGACGTTGAGCCATTAAGACCTTAGATTGATCTTTTGAATAAATAATTCCTACTGCTACGTTAAGATGAGGTTTTTGCATAAAAAAACTTCCTTATTTTTGTAGATATTTTGCTGTCCAGTATTTGGCAAAATGACGGGCGATTCGACCTGAACGCGATCCTCTTTGGGTGGCCCATTGTAAGGCTTCTGTATGAGAGGCTGAGATGTGCTGTTCTGGACAGTTGAGCTGACGCAACCAATAATCGACAATATTTAAATATTCATCTTGGGTGAAACTATAAAAAGTCAACCATAAACCAAAGCGTTCAGATAAAGAGACTTTTTCTTCGATCGATTCGCTAGGATGTAAATCGCCATTCACGTAGTGTGAATCCAAGTTATCTTGCATTTTTTCGGGCATGAGATGGCGACGATTGGAGGTGGCGTAAATCAAAATATTTTCTGTGCTGGCCGATACAGAACCGTCCAAAATAGACTTTAATTCTTTGTATCCAGCCTCGCCTTCTTCAAAAGATAAATCATCACAGAAGATAATAAATTTTTCAGGGCGACCAGAGACGAGGGTGATAATTTGATTTAAATCTTTGAGATCGGATTTATCGATTTCAATGAGTCTGAGACCTTTATTGGCATATTTATCCAACATAGCTTTAACCAAAGAACTCTTTCCTGTTCCTCGAGAACCTGTCATTAACACATTATTAGCAGGCAGACCTTGAAGAAATTGATAGGTGTTTTGATCGATAGCTTCTTTTTGTTTGTCAACAAAATGTAAGTCTTCTGGATGAATTAAAGCAAGATGATGGATAGGGGCTAGGTAAGCGGTGTGTCCTTTCTTTTCCCATCGAAATGCTTTGGCATTCCAATCCGTTGGGGTGGGCAAAGGAGGAAGAAAGTGTTCAAGCTGAGAAAGGACGGTAAGTGCTTTATTAATCAATAATTCGATGTTGGATTTTTGCATTTTTTTGCCTTATTGGTTAGCCAAAATAAAATATTTAAGCTATTATAAGCGTTTCCAATACTTAAAATTTGACTTTTTTTATGAGTATTACAACGATTGTTGCACCGATTGAAAATGACATGAAAGCTGTGGATGCAGTGATTCGTGAACGTTTAAATTCTGATGTGGTGATGATTCGCACGATTGGCGAGTACATCATTAGTGCAGGAGGCAAGCGTATGCGACCTGCTCTGGTTTTGATGGTAGCTAATGCTTTGGGATATAGTGGACATTTGCATCATTTGCTGGCGGCGACAGTAGAGTTTATTCATACTTCTACGTTGCTACATGATGATGTGGTGGATGAGTCAGAATTAAGACGAGGCAGAAGTACCGCTAATTCAGTGTTTGGTAATGCGGCCAGTGTATTGGTGGGTGATTATTTATATTCACGATCTTTTGAAATGATGGTGGATGTAAATGAGATGAAAATCATGCAGATCATGTCAAACGCAACGACAGTCATTGCTGAGGGTGAAGTGCTACAGTTGTTGAATGTGCATGATCCCGATATTACCGTAGAACGCTATATGCAGGTAATTCATTATAAAACAGCAAAATTATTTGAAGCATCAGCCCAAGTCGCTGCGGTGATAAGCGGGGCCAATCACGAGGTTGAGCAAGCAGCCGCTGCTTATGGAAGACATATTGGTGCTGCATTCCAATTGATCGATGATGTGTTGGATTATGCAGGAGATGTGGCTGCATTAGGAAAGAATGTCGGTGACGATTTGAGAGAGGGTAAACCTACATTGCCTTTGATTCGGGCGATGCAGGTGGGTTCACCTGAACAAGCAGCGTTGATTCGTTCGGCGATTGAAACAGGTGAGGGTGATTTTGAGGCAGTGGCGAATATCATTCATGATACAGATGCCTTGTCCTATACCCGTGAAATGGCTGTAAAAGAAGCGATGTTAGCCAAAGAAGCTTTGTCGGTGTTCCCCGCATCGAAGTTTAAAGAGAGTATGTTAGCGTTGGCTGACTTTAGTGTGTCTAGAGATCGCTAATATTGTTGATTTTTTTTAATTCTCTGTTTTAATTAACAAATATCCGCCGTGAATGAAGATTCATGGCGGTTTTTTTATACAACTTGGTATTTACCCCAATAGCATGACTGCACAAAATTCACTAAATTTAGAATTGTTTCTTTAATGAAGAGGGTAAAGAAAAATGCGTATTTTAAAAAAATGTTTGGCAAGTTTTCTGTTGTTATGGGCATGTGTGTTGCCATCTCAAGCGAAAACATTACAAATTGGCTTAGATGTTAGTTGTGTACCTTTTATGATCCAAAAAGGCAATACCTTAACGGGTTTTGATGTCGAGATTTGGCGAGCGATTGCTAAAAAATTAGACTTGGAATATAACTTTCAGCCGATGGAATTTAGTGGCGTGATACCAGGATTACAAACACGTAACCTAGATGTGGCCGTGGCATCACTTACCATTAATGAAAAACGCAAAAAAATTGTTGAGTTTTCAGATCCTTATTACGATGCGGGCTTATCAGCTTTAACGAGAATTGAAGATAAGGATAAATATAATTCCCTAGAGGCTCTAAAAGGGGCTAAAATAGCGGTTAAAATTGGTACGTCAGCTGTTGACTTTCTGAAAAAGAATGGGATTACAGAGAATATAACGTACTACCCAAATGATGACAATATGTATTTAGCTTTGAAAACACACAGAGTAAATGCAGTAGTTTATGATACGCCTAATTTGCGTTATTTTGCAAAAGTAGGTGGTGAGGGTAAGGTTGCCGTGGCGACAGATTTAGTTAGCGATGAACAGTATGGCATTGCTTTTCCAAAAGGATCTAAATTAGTCCATGATGTCAATCGTGCCTTAAAAGAAATTCGTGAAGATGGCACTTATGATGCGATTTACGAAGAATGGTTTGGAAGTCCTTCCAAATAGTTGTCAATAATTTTTGGAGAATGAGATGTTGAAAAACAAGATAAAGAAACTTTGCTTGATTGGCGGACTAATGATGTCTTTATTGCCTTTCACACATACTGCTCAAGCAGCTGATAAAGAGTTAATTGTCGCGACTAACTTGGGTTTTGTTCCTTTTGAATTCACGGAAAAAGGCAAATACGTTGGTTTTGACGTGGATTTGATTGATGCGATTGCTCAGAAATTAGGGTTAAAGTACAAATGGCGTACCATGGAGTTTGGTGGTCTAGTATCCGCTTTACAAACAAATAACGTGGATATGGTGATTGCGGGTATGACGATTACGCCAGAACGCCAAGCGGTGGTCGATTTCTCTGATCCATACTATCAAGCAGGTTTGGCGGTGTTGACACGTTTGAAAGATGAACACATTAAAACGACGGCAGATTTGGCTGGCAAACCCGTAGCTGTCCAAACGGGTACAGTTGCCGTGGAATATATGAAAAAAGAAGTGCCAACCGCAAAATTAAACTATTTCCCAGAAGTCAATAATCTTTATTTAGACCTATTGACTGGTCGTTCTGATGCGGTCGTTCATGACAGTCCAAATGTCCAATATTACGCGGCTACCGCAGGTAAAGGAAAAACGCGTGTCACTGGTTTTATTGATACGAATGAATCTTATGGCATCGCTTTTCCAAAAGGGTCTCCTTTAGTGGCTGAAGTAAATAAGGCATTGAAAGAACTAAAAGAAGACGGTACCTACGATAAAATCTACTCAAAATGGTTCGGTAAGATTGAATAATAAGAGGACTTGATGGAATTTGATTTTTTGGCATTAAATGATTATTACCCCTCTTTTTGGGAGGGGGCAAAAGTCACGATACTGATTACAGTATTAGGTCTTGCAGGTGGAATGCTAATTGGTTTTCTATTTGGGACTATTCGAGCAGCGGTTCCTGTTACTTTTTTTCGTATACCTCTTGCAAAAGAGAAAGATGTTCTGACAGGTGCTGTAATGCCAATAATCAGTTGGCTCATCGGAGTATATCTTTGGATTATTCGTGGCACCCCAATCCTTGTGCAGGTATTGTATATTTATTTTGCCGTGCCTATGCTGACGGGTTGGAGTGTCGATCCTTTTACAGCAAGTACCTTAGCATTGATTATCAATGCAAGTTGCTACATTACAGAAACTGTGCGTGGCGGTATTTTATCGGTTTCTCGTGGGCTTTACGAGGCTGGTATGGCCATGGGTTTACCTACTTGGAAAATCTATTGGAAAATCGTCATGCCAGTGGCTTTTCGTCGCATGATACCTTCTTTAGGCAATCAGATTATTATTAGTTTAAAAGATACATCAGTATTCGTGGTAATCGGTTGTGCAGAGTTGGTTCGTCAGGCACAGCTTGCTATGGCTGAAACGTTTAAAGCCGTTGAAATCTGGACAGCCGTTGCACTGATTTATTTAGTCATGGTCACAATTATTGATTTTGGTTTAAAAATTCTAGAAAAAAGGATGCGAATACTATGAACGTGACAAAAATTCTTGATGGTCAGGTCATGGTGCGTTTTGATAATGTTACCAAACAATTTGGTGATCACATCATTTTAGATAAAGTAAGTCTTGATATTAAAAAAGGCGAAGTAGTGGTTATCGTTGGACCGTCAGGTTGTGGTAAATCCACTTTTTTAAGATGTATTAATGCCCTAGAAACGATTCAAGATGGTGATATTAAAGTTGGTGAATTATCAGTAAGAGGACGAGCATCAGAAGTGCGAGAACTGCGTCGTGAAGCAGGTATGGTGTTTCAACAATTTAATTTATTCCCTCAACTGACCGCTTTGGAAAACGTGATGTTTGGTCCGATACAAACACGTGGTAAATCACGAAGTGAAGCTCGTGAAATCGCAGAAGTATTATTAAAGAAAGTGGGCTTGGGTGAAAGAATGAATTATTACCCTAACGAGCTTTCAGGTGGACAGCAACAACGCGTAGCGATTGCACGTTCATTGGCGATTCAGCCTTTACTGATGTTATTTGATGAACCGACTTCTGCTTTAGATCCTGAACTTCGTCATGAAGTATTGGGGGTGATGCAAAATCTCGCACGTGAGGGAATGACCATGGTCGTGGTGACTCACGAGATGGATTTTGCTAAGAAAGTAGGCAGTCGATTATTATTTATTGATAAGGGTAAAATCGTTCATGATGGCCCTCCTCAAGAGTTGTTAAACAATCCCCCAAGTCAGCGTTTACGCGACTTTTTACAACATGTAGGATAAAAAATGCCTGAATATCGTTCTAAGACGTCCACTTCAGGACGCAATATGGCTGGTGCACGTGCATTATGGCGTGCTACTGGCATGAAAGACAGTGATTTTGGAAAACCTATTATCGCTGTCGTCAATTCCTTTACCCAATTTGTCCCAGGTCATGTTCACTTAAAAGACATGGGGCAGTTAGTGGTCAAAGCCATTGAAGCGGCAGGCGGTGTCGCTAAAGAATTTAATACCATTGCGATTGATGATGGTATTGCTATGGGTCACGGTGGTATGTTGTACTCACTGCCTTCACGTGATTTGATTGCCGATTCCGTGGAATACATGGTAAATGCTCATTGTGCCGATGCGATGGTCTGTATTTCTAACTGTGACAAAATTACCCCCGGAATGTTAATGGCCGCTATGCGTCTGAATATTCCTGTGATTTTTGTGTCAGGTGGCCCGATGGAAGCAGGTAAGATTCTGGCATCTGATGGTAAGAAGATTATTGCAAAATTGGATTTGGTCGATGCCATGATTGAAGCGGCTGATCCAAATGTCAGCGATGCACAGATTGCTCAAGTTGAACGTAGTGCCTGTCCGACCTGTGGTTCTTGTTCAGGCATGTTTACGGCCAACTCAATGAACTGTTTGGCGGAAGCCTTAGGTTTGGCTTTGCCTGGAAACGGTACGATTGTAGCCACTCATGCTTCGCGTAGAACCTTATTTGAAGAAGCAGCGAAAAAGATTGTTGAATTGTGTCGCCGTTATTATGAACAAAATGACGAGTCTGTCTTACCTCGTTCATTAGCCCCCAAAGCGGCTTTTGAAAATGCGATGACTTTAGATGTTGCGATGGGTGGTTCGACTAACACGGTATTACACCTGTTGGCGATTGCCCAAGAGGCAGGTGTGGACTTTACGATGAATGATATTGATCGTATTTCTCGCAAAACGCCTTGTTTATCTAAGGTTGCACCAGCAACAAATCAATATCATATTGAAGACGTTCACCGTGCAGGCGGTATCTACGGTATCTTAGCAGAGTTAGATCGTGCAGGTTTATTAAATACCGATGTGCCAAATATTCATGCAGGTACGCTGAAAGCCGCTTTGTCCCAATGGGATATTTGTAGTGCCAATGTCACGCCAGAACTTGAAAAATTCTATCGTGCTGCACCTGGCGGTATCCCTACCCAAACAGCATTTAGCCAAGATAATTATTATCCTACTTTGGATATTGACCGTGAGAATGGCTGTATTCGTGATAAAGCCCATGCTTACTCGCAAGATGGTGGCTTAGCCGTGCTATATGGTAATTTGGCAGAAAATGGTTGTATTGTTAAAACGGCTGGCGTCGATGAAAGTATTTTGCAGTTTACAGGTACAGCTATTGTTTATGAAAGCCAAGAAGACGCTGTAGCAGGTATTTTGGGCGGCGAAGTTAAAGAAGGTCACGTTGTGATTATTCGTTATGAGGGTCCAAAAGGTGGTCCAGGCATGCAAGAAATGTTGTATCCCACTTCTTATCTCAAGTCTATGGGATTGGGGGCCAAAGCAGCTTTGTTGACAGATGGTCGATTCTCGGGTGGATCTTCAGGTTTGGTGTTAGGTCATGCCTCGCCAGAAGCGGCTGAGGGAGGTACCATCGCTTTGGTTGAAAACGGTGATCGTATTGAGATTGATATTCCTAATCGTAAGATTCATTTAGACGTATCCGATGAGGTGATCGCTGAACGCAGACGTTTACAAGATAAACGTGGTGATAAAGCATGGACACCACTGAATCGTGAGCGTTATGTGTCAACTGCTTTAAAAGCTTATGCAGCCATGGCAACTTCTGCGGATAAGGGTGCCGTACGCGACATTTCTTTGTTAAAAAAGTAATATCAATTTAAACATCACGATAATAGGGACTGCATGAACGGCAGTCCTTATTTTCATCTGTATTAACTTGCTTTATTCCACGATGACGTGAGTGGTTGTCTTACGATGATGTTATTGGTGGGACTGGATGAGGTAGTGGTTCGTTATGATGAACGCGATTTGACAGACTGATGCAACGATAGGTGAGGTGAGTGGTTGCCTTATGATGATGTTATGATGAGGTGGATGAGGTAGTGGTTCGTTATGATGAACGCGATTTGACAGACTGATGCAACGATAGGTGAGGTGAGTGGTTGCCTTACGATGATGTTATGGTGGGGTTGGATGAGGTGGTGGTTCGTTATGATGAACGCGGTTTGATAGACTGATGCAACGATAGGTGAGGTGAGTGGTTGCCTTACGATGATGTTATGGTGGGGTTGGATGAGGTAGTGGTTCGTTATGATGAACGCGATTTGACAGACTGATGCAACGATAGGTGAGGTGAGTGGTTGCCTTACGATGATGTTATGGTGGGGTTGGATGAGGTGGTGGTTCGTTATGATGGTGTTGGATTGAATCATATTGGGTGGGTTGGGAATGAATAGTGCATTTTTAAAATCAATTAATTGGCAAACTCAAAAGAAAGGACAAGAGATTTTGAGTCAAAAAGTGCAATCAATGCTTTTTTGTTCAGGTTCCTTGACGGCGATTTTAAAAGAACAGGGGGTGTTGACCGTACAAGTGTTGCATGAATCGATGCAAGATGCTCGCGATATTTTTGATAGAGAAAAAGCATTATTGCCTGAAGACGAGTGTTTTTGGGTAAGAGAAGTATTATTGTCGGTTAATCAAAAAAATGCCGTATTTGCACGTAGTGTCATTCCCCAAAAAATATGCAACACTTTAGAAGTATTGACGAAAATGGGCCAACAACCATTAGGAGAGTTCTTGTTTTCACACCATATCAAACGAGGTGATTTTGAATGGTCGGCCACATCGAATGGGTTAGCGAGACATTCTTTGTTTTATATTGCAGAGTCCGCTTTATTAGTTGGGGAGTGCTTTTTAAACGAATATTGGGATTCTTATTATAAAGCGTGATGCTTGAGGGCGTAGAAGTAGGTGTTTTGGGTGCTGGAATGCATAAAGCGTGTTGTCTGAGATGGATTAATTATTTAGAAAGATAATAATGATGTGTTGGGTGTGAGAAGACTGACGTTCAATGTAGAGGGCGTTGGGAGCCTCTGGTAGTCGTTGCATACGAGTGAAGAAAATAAAAGTTTTGTAGGGGTTAAATAATTAGTGGTAAGAAAGTGACGTTTGGGTTAAGACTAAGTAAAAATTGATATAAAGTCTTGACAGTTCAGATAAAACGATGTTATATTTTACGATTCTTATTAATTTTATGTGAGGTTACCCATATGTATGCGGTCATAAAAACCGGCGGCAAACAGTATCGTGTTGCCCAAGGCGAAAAGATTAAGGTAGAACAGATATCTGCAGACATCGGGCAAGAAATCTCCCTAGACCAGGTTTTATCAGTAGGTGAAGGCGAATCTTTGAAGATTGGTACGCCTTTAGTAGCTGGTGCGGTGGTTAAGGCTAAAGTTCTTGCACACGGTCGTCATGATAAAGTGAAAATTTTTAAGATGCGTCGCCGTAAGCATTATCAGAAACGTCAAGGCCATCGTCAGAATTTCACGCTAATTGAAATCGTTAGTATCGCTGGTTAATTTTTATAGGAGTAAAACATGGCTCAGAAAAAAGGTGGCGGCTCAACGCGAAACGGTCGTGATTCAGAAGCGAAACGCCTAGGTGTAAAAGTTTATGGTGGTCAGACGATTCCTGCTGGTTCTATTATTGTTCGTCAGCGTGGAACTCGTTTTCATCCAGGTCGTAATGTAGGCATGGGTAAAGACCATACTTTGTATGCATTAGTAGATGGTAGCGTCAAGTTCTCAGTTGGCGGTGCACTTAATAAACAGATCGTATCTGTTATCGCTACAGAGTAATATTTAAACCTATCGTAAAAGAAGTCGCCTGGCCAATGCTTGGCGGCTTTTTATTTTGTCTGGTACAAAGCACTGCTTACCTTAATAACATATCCCATCGCCATAATAGCGGTGGTCTAAAAAAAATGAAAAGTCTTAATTGATAATGTTGATAATGTGATGGTCGGTATTAAATTGTCAATGAATGGGTTGTGAATATCAGGTTTAAGATAAAGCGATGAGGTCGATTAAATAAGGCTTTATATCTGTGTGACGAAGACTTGTTTTTTTAAAACTCCAGAAGTATGCATGTTGTAAAAAAAGTAAAAAGTCTTAATTGATAATGTGATGATCGGTATTAAATCGTAAAATAAGTAAGATAGTGTTTTGGGTGTGGTGAGATTTTATTTTTTGATCAAAGGTATCATCACAAAATATAAATGTTTTGCATCATAAGAATAGTTGATTATGAAATTTGTAGATGAAGTCGTCATTGAAGTGAGAGCTGGTAAGGGTGGAAATGGTTCTGCTAGCTTTAGACGTGAAAAATTTATTCCAAAAGGTGGGCCTGATGGCGGTGACGGTGGTCGCGGTGGCAGTATTTATGCGGTAGCTGACCGAAATATCAATACATTGGTTGATTTTCGTTATGCACGCTTGCATCAAGCAAAGAACGGTGAAAACGGACGAGGATCGGATCAATATGGTGCGGCTGCTCCTGATATTACACTAAGAGTGCCAGTCGGGACGATCATTTATGATGATGAGACAGGTGAACAGTTGTACGATCTTGATCGACATGATCAAAAAGTAGTCTTGGCAAAAGGCGGACAAGGTGGTCTAGGTAATATTCATTTTAAGTCTAGTACTAACCGTGCACCTCGTCAGTTTACGTATGGCGAAGAGGGCGAACAGAAAAAGCTAAGACTCGAGCTGAAAGTATTGGCAGATGTAGGTTTGCTAGGCATGCCTAATGCAGGTAAATCAACTTTGATCTCGCATATCTCAAATGCTCGTCCTAAGATTGCAGACTATCCTTTTACGACACTTTATCCGAATTTAGGGGTGGTTAGAACGTCAGCTTCCAAGAGTTTTGTCGTGGCAGATATTCCTGGTCTAGTAGAGGGAGCTTCTGAGGGAGTAGGGTTGGGACACCAGTTTTTACGCCATTTACAGCGTACTCGTGTTCTGTTGCATTTATTAGATGTTTCCTCGGTTGACCCGAGTGTGGATGTTGTGGAGACAGCTACTAATGATGCAAAAGCGATTGTTGAAGAACTGAAACGTTATGATGAAACACTTTATGAAAAACCTAGATGGTTGGTTTTAAATAAAGTGGACATGGTAGAAGATTTTGAAGATCTTAAAAAACGTTTGTGTGAACGGTTAAATTGGAAAGGTCCTGTTTATGCGGTTTCTGCATTGACTGGACAAGGATTAGATAAATTGACGTGGGATCTACAAGAATATTTGGATCAAATGAAAGCCAAGGATATTCAAGAAGCAGAACAAGCAGCCCCTGACTACGAACCCTCTGATCCACGATTTAATCCCAATCGTCATAATATCTAAATCTTTTATATATCCCATGTAAGCTGACCCATCACATCAAACCGATAGGTCAGCATTTTTTTATGAAAAGACTAAGAACGATAGTCTGCGTTGATAGTGACGTATTCGTGTGAAAAGTGGCTTGGAAGCTGACCCATCACATCAAACCGATAGATCAGCATTTTTTTATGAAAAGATTAAGAACGATAGTCTGCGTTGATAGTGACGTACTCGTGTGAAAAGTAGCTTGGAAGCTGACCCATCGCATCAAACCGATAGGTCAGCATTTTTTTATGAAAAGACTAAGAACGATAATCTGCATTGATAGTGACGTACTCGTGTGAAAAGTCACAGGTATAGACTGTTTCAGAACAGGACCCGCGGTTTAATTCCACATGAATGAGAATTTCAGATTCGTTCATCACCGCCTGTCCTTGTGCTTCTGTGTAACTGGCTGCAATGCCACCATGTTCAGAAACCAATACATCGCCTAAAAACAACTTAACTTTTCGTGTATCTAAATCAGGGATACCCGCATAACCAATGGCACAAAGGATTCGACCTAGGTTCGGATCGCTAGCAAATAAGGCGGTTTTAATCAGTGGCGAATGAGCAATGCTATACGCTACTTTTAGTGCCTCTTCGTTGGATTGTGCCTTATCGATTTTAACCGTTACGAATTTAGTAGCACCCTCAGCATCACGCACAATCTTTTGAGACAGTTCCAAAGCCACTTCTGTCAAGGCTTTTAACACATCTTGGTAATAAGGATGATCTTTGGAATCGATGAATAACGGATGTTTGCCAGTGGCTGCGATCACAAAAGAATCGTTAGTAGAGGTGTCACCATCTACGGTAATACGATTAAATGATCGGTTTGCAATCTCTTGAATCATCGAAGTTAGTAACCGCTGATTAATGCCAATATCTGTGGCCATGAAACATAGCATAGTCGCCATATTGGGACGGATCATCCCTGCTCCTTTGCTAATGCCCGTAATGGTAATAGTGTCACAGTCTATCTGAACTTTTCGGGAAGCGACTTTGGGCAAAGTATCCGTAGTCATGATACTGTAGGCGGCAGGGAACCAGTTATTTTCTGATAAATCAGCGATCGCACGTGGAATCGCCTGGATGATTCTATCAGCAGGTAAGGTTTCCATAATAACACCTGTTGAAAAAGGCAATACCGCTTGTTCACTAATATTTAACTGTTCTGACAAGGCATGACAAACTTGCAGACATCGATTGATGCCATCTTCTCCCGTTCCTGCATTGGCATTGCCAGTATTGATGATCAATGCGCGAATGGTGCTTGCTTGCAAATGTTGTTCGCTAATTTGTACAGGTGCTGCACGAAAACGATTGCTAGTGAATACACCTGCCACACTAGTGCCATCACTAAATTTAAAGATGGTTAAATCTTTGTGATTGGTTTTTTTAACCCCTGCTTCGGCGATACCAATTTCTACCCCTTTGACGGGATAGATCTCATGCTCGGCAGGGATGGTAAAATTCACAGCCATTTAAATTCCTTTTAAGTCAATTGAGAAAAAGCGACTTTGGCAATTTCTAATGTTTGATTGATGATATTGTCGTGATGAGCGGCCGAAACAAAACCTGCTTCATAACTAGACGGTGCGAGGTGTACGCCTGCATCTAACATCAAATGGAAGAATTGTTTAAATTGGTCAGCATTGACATCACCTGCTTCTTCAAGTGTCGTAGGCGGTGTCTCTCTAAAATAGATGCCAAACATACCACCGACATAGTCTGCCGAGAAAGCAATTCCCGCTTCTTTTGCCAGTTGCGTTAATCCTTGAGTGAGCATCTCAGCAGTACGACTTAATTGTTCATAAAAACCAGGGCGAGCGATAATTTCTAATGTTTTTAACCCTGCTGCCACCGCTACAGGATTACCTGATAAAGTACCTGCTTGATAAACGGGACCGACGGGTGCAACATACTGCATAATGTCACGGCGACCACCAAATGCACCGACAGGCATACCGCCACCGATAACTTTGGCAAACGTGCTTAAATCAGGCGTGATACCAGTTAAGCCTTGTACCCCTTGTGGACCCGCACGAAAACCAGTCATCACTTCATCAAAAATCAATAAAGCCCCATGTGCTTGGCATTGCTCTTTTAAGGTCTCTAAAAAACCTGGAATAGGCTTAACAAGGTTCATGTTACCTGCGATGGGTTCCACGATCACACAAGCAATCTCTGAACCATACTTAGCAAAAGCGGCCTTGACATCATCGATTTGGTTATAGCTTAATACTAAAGTATGTTGTGCGAACTCAGCGGGTACGCCTGCAGAAGTAGGGTTTCCAAAAGTTAATAAACCCGAACCAGCTTTGACTAACAAACCATCTGAGTGTCCATGATAACAACCCTCAAATTTAATAATCTTGTTACGTCCTGTAAAGCCTCTAGCCAAACGAATTGCACTCATAGTGGCTTCCGTTCCAGAACTGGTTAGACGGACTTCTTCAAGGCTAGGAATGCGTGCGATTAAACACTCGGCTAGTTCAATTTCAGCTTTTGTGGGAGCTCCATATGACAGTCCATTTTCAGCTGCTTTTTGTACCGCTTCCACCACCTCAGGATG
Organism: Basilea psittacipulmonis DSM 24701; assembly: GCF_000743945.1. Taxonomy (NCBI): domain Bacteria; kingdom Pseudomonadati; phylum Pseudomonadota; class Betaproteobacteria; order Burkholderiales; family Alcaligenaceae; genus Basilea; species Basilea psittacipulmonis. Next base: position 475,401 of record NZ_CP009238.1, read on the forward strand.
AGCGTGGCCCACGATAGCAGGCCCCCAAGAACCTAAATAATCAATGTACTGTTTACCTTCCTCATCCCATAAGTAGGCATCTTTAGCTTTAGCAATAAATCTGGGTGTGCCACCGACTGAACGAAATGCTCTAACAGGTGAATTGACCCCACCTGGAATCGATTGGCAGGCTCGTTCAAAGAGTGCTTGATTAGTTGTCATGTGTTAATTCCTTAAATATTTGTTGAAATTCTTTAGTACGTGCAGAAATCTGTTTGGTGTGGAATAAAGCGGATATGACGGCGATATTGTCAGCCCCCGCTTTAACGACTGAAGCCGCATTGTTGACATCGATGCCTCCAATTCCTACCAAAGATGGGCAAGGTACGTTGTGTGTTTCATAAAAACGTCTTGCTTGGGAAAATAAATCTAGATTGGCATGGACGGCTTGAGGTTTCGTTCTGGAGGGGAATAAAGCACCAAAAGCAATATAGTCCACTTTTGCTTCTAAAGCGATGTTTAATAGTGATAAATCGTTGTAACAAGACATTCCAATCATAAAATCTTTTGGCGCTTTTTGACGAAGAATGTTCGATATTTCAACCACATCACCGTCATCTTTTCCTAGATGTACACCATCAGCCCCGACTTCAATAGCCAGTTGCCAATCATCATTGATAATCAGCTGGGTGCCATATTTATCGCAAATATCTTGGATTTTGGGAATTTGATTTAAAGCATCTTCAAATCGTGTATCTTTGCGTCGCCATTGTAAGACAGGTAAACCAGCTTGGCAGGCGAGGTTCACCATGCGATAGACTTCCTTGATGCTAACATTATCAGGTGTTATGGCATAGAGTCCGGGTTTTAATTTCTGGTTTTTATCATAAGACATATCGATAAATTCACTGTTTTTTGCTTTCATTATTAAAATACCATTAAAATTATAGCCTAATGAATCTGATTAGGAGAACGAAATTGCGTACATGGATGTGTATTATCTGTGGTTGGGTTTATGATGAAGCTTTAGGAGCTCCTGAAGATGGCATCGCACCAGGAACTCGTTGGGAAGATGTGCCCGAGGACTGGACCTGTCCTGAGTGTGGGGCAAGAAAACAAGATTTTGAAATGATGGCGATTTAAACTATTTTGATAAAGGCAAGTATGGTTTTTTCATTAAAAAATTTATCCAGAAATTTTTTAATTGCAACGCATGAAATTAGTGATAGTGTGTTTGCCGATACGATTATTTGGTTATCAGAACATAGCAAAGACGGGGCAAGAGGCTTTATTATGAATATCAATGCACCGTCTCACGTTCGTCATTTGTTGACAGAAAAACTAAAGTTTGAAATGGACCTTCCTGATTCTATGCCTTTGAGTATTGGTGGTCCTGTCGATCCCCAAAACGTGTTTTTGGTGCATTCTCAACCCGAACTGTATAAACAGGCTATTGAAATCGGTGGACATTTGTATATGTCGTTTATGCGTTCGGATATCTATCAGGCGACGTTTATCGAAGATGAAAGCCACTACAAAGGTATTTTCGCAGGTTGCTGTGTATGGTCTCCTGGCCAATTAGAATCAGAGGTGATTAATAATGATTGGCTGTTGAGTGATGTGGACCCGCTGAATGTCTTGAGTGTCCCAGCCAATGAGCGTCATGCTTTTTTGTTGTCTGAACTAAATATTACCATGAAAGATATTATTCCATCAAAAAAACGTACGCGTTTAGATGCTTAATGGATTGCCATGAGTGAAAAAATATATTTATGTTTTGATTATGGATTAAAAAAAGTAGGGGTTGCACTGGGTAATGATATTTCAAAAAGTGCAAGACCGCTGGGCATTATTTATGAGGAAGAAAAAGCCAAACGATTTCAAAAAATTGAATGTTTGATTAAAGAGTGGCAACCCGACGAACTCGTTGTTGGTTTGCCGTTAACCACAGAAGGTGATGAACAAGCATCTTCTAAGCTAAGTAGGCGATTTGCCAATCAGTTACAGGCTCGTTTTCATTTACCAGTGAGTTTGCAAGACGAAAGAGGCACGTCCATGCAAGCTCAAGAGATAGTCAAAAACGAAGATGATGATGCGGTAGCGGCGAGTTTGATTCTTACACGATTTTTAGAAAAAAAATGAAATTAGCAACGCGTTATTTAATGAAAGAAATTTACAAATATGCTTTGGCAGCATTATTAGTGTTGTTGGGTTTATTTACTTTTTTTGCCATGATGGATGATTTAGACCGTATTGGCAAAAACTATACCATTATTAATTTTTTGACGATTCAACTGATCCAATTACCTGTTAGAGCTTATGATTTACTGCCTGTGGCTTTGTTAATTGGTTCGATTATCGCCTTAGCAGGATTAGCTCAGAAAAATGAACTGATTGTTTTTCGTTTATCTGGTATGAGTGTGTGGCGATTTATCTTGATGCTTTGGTTGATTGCGATTCCAGCCATGGTATTTGCTACTTTTTTATCTGAACAAGTCACTCCTTGGGCTGAAGGAAAAACCAGTAGTCTGAATCTAAAGTATTTTGGACAAGCCGAAGGTGGTAAGATGAGAAGTGGGTATTGGTTTAGAGAACCTGCCCAAGATGGTTTGGTTAGAATGATCAATATCGGTGCCATCCAAGAAAATAATGAGATGAGTCATATTCATGTCATTACCTATGATGAAAAAGCAGGCGTTTTTGTGAGTTTGGATAGAGCATCAAAAGGCGTGTTTAAAGATGGGAATATTGAATTAGAAGATGTGACCGAAATCCAAGGTATCCCAGAGTCAGTGTTTCAAAAAAACGAACCGCTTGATCAGCTCACAGGTTCTAAAATCAGTCATCTCGATCGCCTGTCTATTAAAACAAGTTTAAGTACAGAAAGGGTATTGGCCACTGAGATGAAGCCTGAAAGAATGTCCACCATTGATTTAATGGATTATATTGATTATCTGCAAGTCAATCATTTGCAATCCTCACGATATGTGATTGCATTATGGCGCAAAGTGAGTTATCCATTTTCTTTGATTGTCATGATTACCATTGCCGCTCCCGTTGCCTTTGTGCATATTAGAAAAGGAGGGGTAGCCGCTAAAATCTTTATTGGTATCTTATTAGGTGTGGCATTCTTTATGGTGAACCAATTGGCCTTGAATGTGGGTATGTTAAGTAAAATGAGTCCGTGGATACCTGCTGTATTGCCGAATTTATTAGCGTTAGTCGTGGCACTCATGGCGGTGCTTTATACAGAAATAAAACGAACGAATGCTTCTTTGTGGTCTTTGTTTAAAGGGGCATCATAGATGCAGAATGTGATTCCTGATATTTGGGCCATTGGCGATGTTCAAGGTTGTGGCGATACGTTGGTTAAGTTATTGTCACAGCCATTGATCTCGGATGAAAACACGCAGTATTGGTTTGCAGGTGATTTAATTAATCGAGGACCAAAATCTCTTCAAACGCTACGATATATTATGTCGCTCGGTGATAAAGCGGTGTGTGTATTGGGTAATCATGATTTACATCTTTTGGCTGTTTATGCGGGTATTCGTACCATGAACAAAAGCGATACCTTACAAGAGATTTTAGATGCACCAGATGTGGAAGATATTATCGATTGGTTAAGATCAAAACCATTAGCCTACTATAGTTGCGGGCATTTAATGGTTCATGCAGGGGTGATGTCGCGTTGGGATTTAGAGACCACACTTCGTTTGTCAAATGAAGTATCTCAAGCATTACAATCCAAAAAATGGCAAAAATATCTTAAAAAAATGTATGGCAATGAACCGAACCAATGGAAAGAAAGTTTAACAGGTTCTAAGCGATTAAGAGTCATTGTGAATGGATTTACACGCATGCGTATGTGTAATCGCAAAGGTGGTATGGAATTTACATATAAAGATTCCCCTGAAAAAGTAAAAGATGCGTTAATGCCTTGGTTTGATGTGCCAGGTCGTTTAACAGAAAACGAAAGAATTGTATTTGGACATTGGTCAACACTAGGGCTAAAAATAACGAAACATTTATTGGCACTGGATACAGGATGTGTTTGGGGTGGGCAGTTAAGTGCAGTGAGACTCAAAGACAACCGTTTGATTCAAGTGGATTATTGCGGTTAAAACGTTAAATATTAAAAAAGAGGTAGTTGATTTTGGGAATTATTCTGTTTATTTTCAGAGCGATATTGTTGATAGTTCATATTATCTTAGGCTTGATTTTGGCAGGTCTTTTTTATCCTATTCTCAAACAACAATATCGAGACAGCATTACTAATGGTTGGTCCAAAATATTGTTGAAAATCTGTGGCGTGACATTAAGAATCAAAGGCAACCCCGTCAAAGACAATGCCATTATGTGGGTGGGAAACCATGTTTCTTGGATTGATATCTTTGCGTATAACAGCGTTAGAACAACTTATTTTATTGCCAAAAAAGAAATTCAATCATGGCCCATCGTAGGTAAATTAGTCGCGTGGGTGGGAACGGTCTTTATTGATAGAGGCCATCGACAGGCCATCAAACAAGTCAGTTCAGAAATTAATCGTTTGTATGAACAACGTGCGTGTGTGGGTTTATTTCCTGAGGGAACAACAAGTAATGGGTATGGGGTCAAACCATTTTTTTCTAGCCTTTTGGAAGTAAATTTAGTGCATCGTATTCCCTTACAACCCGTCGCGATCATGTTTTACCATCGAGAAAAACGTAGTGATAAATTTGCATTTGTAGGGGAACAAAATCTTGTCCAAAATCTTTATATTTTGTTGAAAACTTGGAATGTGGTGATTGAGTTAGTATTTTTAGAACCGATTGCCGATTTTCCAGAACAGATGACGCGATTAGAACTTGCAGAGATAGTGCGTTATCGTTTAGAAAAAGAAGTCTATGTAGAGGGAGTAAGTCCAGAGACCCATCCACCAAGCGTTGATACACCGCCATCTGCTTAGTGTTGATGTAAAGGAAGATGGGAGAGTAAGCCCAGAGATTTATCCGCCAAGCGTTGATACACCGCCATCTGCTTAGTGTTGATGTAGAGGAAGATGGGAGATTAAGTCCAGAGACCCATCCGCCAAGTGTTGATACACCGCCATCTCTTAGTGTTGATGAGGGGAGATGGGGGGATGTGAATAAGGTGATGTAATAAATAGGAAATAAAAAAGGGTTCGTGAAGAACCCTTTTTTGATAAGTGATTAAGATTTTTTAACTTTTGCGATCTCGTCTTTTGCTTTAGACGTTGTTCTCGCTTTCACTTCTTTAGCTTTGGTAGCAGCTTTCGCTTCTTTTTCACTTACTTTAGATTTTGCTTTGCTCACGCGTTCTTTTGCTTCTTTAGTAGCTTTAGAACGAGCAGTTGATTTAGTTTCTTTAACTTCATCAGCCTTAGCTTTGGCAGAACTTCCAGCTTTGCTCACACGATCTTTTGCATCTGATTCTACGTCTTTAGCTTTAGAACGAGCAGTTGTTTTAACTTCTTTAGCTTCATCAGCTTTAGCTTTGGCAGAACTTCTAGCCTTGCTGACGCGTTCTTCTGCATCTGATTCAATATCTTTAGCTTTAGAACGAGCGGTTGTTTTAGTTTCTTTAACTTCATCAATCTTAGCTTTGGCAGAACTTCTAGCCTTGCTGACGCGTTCTTCTGCATCTGACTCAATATCTTTAGCTTTAGAACGAGCGGTTGTTTTAGTTTCTTTAACTTCATCAATCTTAGCTTTGGCAGAACTTCTAGCTTTGCTGACGCGTTCTTCTGCATCTGACTCAATATCTTTAGCTTTAGAACGAGTAGTAGAAATAGTTTCACGTGCTTTTTCACTGACGGCAGCAGCACCAGCTAAATGTTCACAAGCAACGCCATCGCCATCACGATCTAGGCTTTTGTCATTGTGTTGTTCCATGTATTGTTGAGCTTGGGCTTGAGTAGCAAAGTCAGCACAACGAGCTGCAAAAGCTGTGGTTGATAAGCTCATTAAAAGAATACTAAGTGTTAGTTTTAATTTCATTTAAATAACCTCGTAAGTTCATGACTATTTATAAAGACCAATTCAGCACATAACACTTTTTATTCATTGGCAAAAAAGTTGTGTGCGATTGGTTCAATGCAAACTGCATAGTAAAAATACGGGCCTTATCATACTACTTATCTGGCATGGAAAGTGCATATGTTTCAAAAGCGTAAAACATAATTTATATTGTGTTGCAAAATCGCAAAAATACCCTATTCAGAATGGTGTTTTTTTATGAATATGCAAACCTTTTTTCCAGTACCATGGCGTTGTCGCCGTCGTTACGAATAGCTGAAGGTGTGTGTGAGACTAAGATAATGGTACGGTCTTGGCGTGTTAAAAATTATAGATGAGTGGGTTTTTGAGCGACATGTTCCCATTTTAAAAGATTCAGGATACTGGTTTTGATAGGTCTTTTATCATCCCAGAAAATCAAAGAATTTAATATTTTTTTTACGGCATCGGAAGTAAGGTAAGCGTAGGCTTTTTCTGCTTCTTCTTGTGAATCAAAAGATAAAAAATACACGGTATCATCAAATTGCACTGGTTTTTCTTCAATAGGATGAACCAATCTAAAGGACAAATCTTTATATAAGCTACATATGGCGATTTTCCAGTTTTTAAAAGAATAATCTCCTACGCCGAAAATTGAAAATCGTGAATTATTTTTGTAAATACGGCTAGCTCGTGCATCAAGTTTTTCTGAATGCGATAAAAGGTATTTCCATGCTTTGGGATATTTGTCTTTAATGTACGAGGTGTCCATACCAGTGTTTTTTTGCGTTACGATCACAAATTTATTTCGCCATGCTTTATTAGAACCCACGTCCGATCCTTTCATTAAAGGGTATAACAGTTCAGCTTCTATATCGACAGGTTCATTTAATCCATTAATATAACCGTTTACATCCCGTGTTAATTCCATCACAGCTGACAGATCGTGCTTTATACCAGAACGCCATTTTATGTGGCTGACCCCAAGAAGATTTTTGAATTGTTGGTAGTCGTCTAAATTCGATATATTCAAACCATCACGATATCCAGTTTTTGTGTAATCAAAATCATCGATACCATCATAAATGAAATAGTCATAAGAAGCTGTCCTTGTTGGATCGACAGCTATTACCATTAAGCAAGCATCGACATGAGCATTAAAAATTTTTTTTGCATTGATTTTAAAAAGAGAAGCTTGGACGATAGGGATTTTATTTTCTTTGCTGAATGCAATGATTTTTCTTGCAACAGCTGTTTTTACGAGCATGGCGATGGTTGCTTTCTTATGATCAAGTGCTGATAAGATCTGAGTCAGCATGGATTCTGAAATATCAAAATTAGCCTTTCCAGTTAACGCATCAAGTCCCTTAAATTTTAAAAAATTATTTTTTTGAGGAAGATTTTGACTGCCTAATTTTCCTAATGCGGTATTTGTTACCCATGGTAAATTTCCGAGAATCAGTAGTCTGCCATTCGTACCCGCCATCTTATCATTCCAGTTCATTGAGAAAAAATCAGCAGATTGAGTAGAAATATAGTGGGTATCCGTATTAGATAGTGAGTTGATGAGCTGTTTAAGATAGCTTGGGTTAATATCGGAAGCGAATATTTTTGCAGTAGGAAAAGTTTTTCTGGAAGCCAAGACAAAAGCTCCAATGCCACAAGTAGGTTCAATAATTGAATCCGCTTCAATTCCCATTGTTTTTAGTTTTTCACATACCTGTAAAGCAAAATAATAAGGAGTTTGAAAATCGCCAAACTCTTTTTTATTTAGAATACCTGTCTTCATGAGAATACCTATACTGACTTTAATATGGAATGAATTCCTTTAACTTGTCCCGCCGTTTCTAAGACTCTTGTATACTGCAGTCTCCATTGTAGTGCATTTGAAATGGTAAGGAAACCGAGTATTCACTTATAAAACTGATAAGCTTCATCGATGGAGTTAAAGGTATGAAGAATGCCTTTTTCCAGTACCATGGCGTTGTCGCAGTAGTTACGAATAGCTGAAGGTGTGTGTGAGACTAAGATAATGGCACGGTCTTGGCGTTTTTCAAATAGTTCATATTTACATTTTTCAGAAAAACGTGAGTCACCGACAGCAATAACTTCATCGATTAGATAACAATCGAATTCAATAGAAAGTGATAAAGCAAAGGCAAGTCTGGCTTTCATGCCTGAAGAATAGGTTTTAACGGGTTCGTATAAATAATCGCCTAATTCAGAAAATTCTTCGGTAAATTGTTTTACATAATGCATATCAGCGTTATAGATGCGAGAAACAAATCGTAAATTATCCATTCCTGTTAAGCTACCCTGAAATGCACCACTAAATGCTAAAGGCCATGAGACGCTCATGTTTTGTGTAATCGTGCCACTGGTTGGCGGTTCAACACCACTTAATAAACGAATGAGTGTTGATTTCCCAGCGCCATTGCGACCCAAGATACCGATTTTTTCGCCTTTTTTTAATTCAAAATTAATATCAAGCAAGACATCTTTCCAGCCTTTGCGAGTTAAATATCGTTTGCTAACATGGGACATTTTAATCATTGAGGTTCAACTCCTTTACTAAAATGTTTAACCAATATTAAACCGATAAAAACGAGTATTAAATCCGCTGAAACGAGATACCAAGGATTCTCAAGAGTGATGACGGAATCACCGAAATATCCTTTGCGAAACATTTCAGTGCCATGTATCATGGGAACCCAAAGTAAGTATTCTTGGGCTTGAGAGGGAAGTGAGTTGAGAAAAAAGAATGCACCTGAAAGAGGCATCATTAAAAATGATAACGTTCCCCAAATTTTTCCAAAAGCCTCAAAATACTGTGCGATCGCTGTAATAATCAGTCCTAGTCCAATGGCAAATCCTGACATCAGTCCCCATGCCATGAGCATATAGAACATATCTTGAGGGTATTCAATTAAACCAATCACAATAAAAAAACTCATAATGGCTAATTGAGCGATGGTCGCACCAGCGATTTCTAATATCATTCTTGCTATTATCGTATCTAAGACACGCACATTACGATGGTACAGCAAACTGATATTAGCAGAAATAGAACCGATCGCACGGCTGGACGCATTACGCCACATCATCATAAGTGGGTAACCTGTAATCATAAAAGCAATGATGTTAAGCGAAGAAATTTGATGGGCTCTCAGTGAACCCCATAGCACTGCAATTAATGATGTCATGATAAGTGGTTCAACAAATAACCACATAAATCCAATATTCTTGCGACCGTACCGAGTAATGATTTCACGAATAAGTAGTGCTTTCAATACTCGCCATTGGATAGCGAGAGAATCTTTGAAATGAGTTTGTTGACCGTATTCCATCAGTTTCTATGCTCACGAATACTGGCGATTAACAAACGTATGATGCCATAGATCAATAAACTAAAAAATAAAGTCGCCAAAATATTATAAATACGATAAGGTTCTAACGCTAAATCGGGTTTGCTGGGTTGAGCAATGACTTCTAAATACAGTTGTTTACGATCCGCTTCAATTTTTGCTTGTTGTAGAGAGGCAATTGCGGTTGTTAATTCTTGCTGTGCCAGCGTATTGTTTAATACTAAACGTTGATACTCAGCGGTTTGCGTCGCTAATGAACTTTCATTACCAACAATGAGTTGGAGTTGCTTATCAATTTCTTTCTGAATGCTTTGTTCGCGTATGGTGAGTGTTCGTACTTGTGGGTTATTAGGAGAAATAGACTTGATTTGTGCTAATTGAGATTGTGTGTTAATTAATTCACTTTGCAAGCCAGAGATTAAATTTAAAAGCAATTCGGATTGTGCTTTTACATCTACCACCGCATGTTTGATACGGTATTGTGTGAGCTCTTGGGCGGTTTCATTAACATGTTGTTCAGCATCTTTAACCGTTTTTTCTGCAGATTTAATTGTATCTTGTCTGGCTCTTTCATTCAGACGATTGATTAATTGTTCAGCTTCATCTAGCAATGCCCGATTAATCTTTTGAGCTTCTTCCGCTTTAAAGGCTCTAATTTTTAAGGTAGCAATGCCTGATAATGGGTCTAAATAAATGGATTGGAAATTTAAGAAATATTGATAAAAGGATTCGTCTTCGTGATTCAAACCGAATGAATTAAAACGTTTGAGTAAATCGCCTTGATCTTCATAATAAGATTTAATGGGCAAGAGTTGGACGAGTCTATCCACCGCAGTTCTTGAACGTATAAACTCTTGTACAGTATAGGCATCATCTTGAGATCGTGAGATACCGACATTTTGTAATAAAGCACCAATGCCTGTTAAGGAAGTCTGGTTGCGTGCAGAACGAACTACAAAACTCGATTCAGAAATATAAATGTCTGATGCCCAAAAACTAAAATAAATGAGTGAGAAAAAAGTGGGCACTATCACGATCCAACAGAATAATGGTTTTATTTTTTTTCTTAAAGAAGCGATATCTAACATATTCATCATTTATAAATTATTAACTCCATTTGCCGTACTGATGACAGGTGAAGTTAATGAAAAAATAATTCTCAAGAACTTTTGGAAATCAGCCAATGGTGCGTTTGACACATAAACAATATCTTTATTATGAATAGGGAAACGTTGTAACCAAAATAAAGATTCGGGTGTTAAAAGGTTGATACGATAAACACGTGGAATATCCATGCCAGAAGCGTAGCCACGTTGTTTCCACTCAATCTTTTCTGCTGCACGTAATTCATCAAAAGGAACGTAACGGAAAACAAAAACCCCTCTGGGATCCGATCGAGTATCGATTAATCCGCCCATGCGTCCTATCGCTTCAGCAAGACTTAAACCTTTAGCAGAAAACTTAATTTCACGATTACTGTTTACGGCACCCAATGCCGTAAAACTAAGAGGATTGTTTAAAAGTGATAAGACATCGCCTGAACGCAAAGGAATATTTTCGATGGGATTGGCGGCCAAGGTTTCTAATGAAATGGTTTTGACTTCTTGACCACGCATGAGTTGGACGGAAATGTCCTCTGCATTTTCGCTCACGCCACCAACCGCTGCAACTGCATCTAATACACGCTCTCCATGTGCTGTTAAAGGCATGCGAACACTATTACCTTGACGTAATACCGTGACATTTGCAGAATTATTTTTAAGCAAACGAACCATAACCTGCGGTTGATTAGCGATAGGTTTTAAACGGCGTAAGATTTCTGTTTGGATTTGTTCAGGTGTTTTGCCACTTACTTTAACACTGCCGATAAAAGGAACGGTGATTTTTCCATCGTAAGATACCATTTGCTCGGGTAAAGAGATAAACTGTGCAGTACCTGATCCATTATTTGTTAAGCTCGCACCAAACAAAATAGCAGGCGGTGCTTCCCATACAGAAATGTTTAAAATATCTCCCGCCGCTATCGTTCCTATATAAGGGTGTTTTGCTTCACGAAACTGACTAAAAGATTGACTGCGTTGTTGGTTAAATAGATTCATCACGACCGACGTATTGACTTCAATAATGTCAACCTTATTAGGATAACTCTCGCTTTCTTTGATACTCATGATTTTGCTTTGACTTGGACCTGAACTCGGTAAGGTATGACAAGCCGTAAGCATCACGACGCTGAGTAGTAATAAATATTTTTTCATCGTTTTAAAAAGGTATAACGGTCATCGATTTCAGTATTCTAAAGGATTCATCATGAAATGATAAGGGACTGTTGTATAAACAAAAATAATTCAAAAAAATGAAACAAAAAGCTTGATTTTTTCTTGCGGGGGGGGGTAGAATACTTGGTTGTCTTTTTGTTTTGTGTTTGATATTTACGGTGTCCAATGGGATAAAGACACTATAAATTTTTGTTGTTTAATTAATAAAAATGAAAATCCTTACTATTTTTGGAACTAGGCCAGAAGCTATAAAAATGGCTCCTTTAGTAACTCGATTAAAATCTATCCCAAATGTTGTATCAAAAGTTTGTGTAACTGGTCAGCACAAAGAGATGTTGGAACAAGTTTTATCTTTTTTTGATATACAACCTGAATATAATTTGGGTGTGATGAAAGAATCTCAAACGTTAAATGATGTTACAGCTTTAATTATAGAAAAGTTAAAACCCATTCTGGAAGAATTTCAACCTGATTATATTTTAGTTCATGGCGATACGACGACTACTTTTGCAGCATCATTAGCGGCTTTTTACCAAAAGATTCCAGTTGCTCATGTGGAAGCAGGGTTAAGAACAAATAATATGTATTCCCCTTGGCCTGAAGAAGTTAATAGGTGTCTTACTTCGGTTATTGCGGATCTACATTTTGCCCCAACGGAAACAGCAAAAAATAATTTATTAAAAGAAAATAAAAGAAGTAATAAAGTTTTTGTTACTGGAAATACAGTAGTTGATGCACTCTGGATGGTTTTAGAAAAACTAGAACAACTCGAGATGAAAAATAAAATGGAAGCTATATTTCCTTTTGTAAAGAAAAAGGGTAAAGTCATATTAATTACTGTGCACAGACGAGAAAATCAAGGCTTAAAAATTAAAAATATTGCCTTAGCAATTTTAAAGTTAGCTAAAAAATATCCTTATTTTGAGTTTGTTCTTCCATTGCATTTAAACCCGAATGTTCGACAACCGCTTATAAGTGTGCTTTCATCTCAAGCTAATATTCATTTAATAGAACCTCAAGAGTACATCTCTTTTGTTTACTTGATGTCTTGTTCATATATTATTTTAAGTGATTCTGGTGGCATACAAGAAGAAGCTCCATCATTAGGTAAACCTGTTCTTGTTATGAGAGAAACAACGGAACGCCCAGAGGCTGTGGAAGCCGGTGCAGTTAAACTCGTAGGTTCAGATACTGACTCCATAGTTAATGAATTTTCGAATTTGATTGATTCTCCAGATGTATATAAAAAAATGTCTGAATCTAAAAATCCATATGGAGATGGAACTGCATCATCAAAAATTATTAATTTGTTATTAAGTCAAAAGAAACATTTTTAGGTTTTTGTTTATATGAATAAAACGATTTCTGTTATTGGTCTTGGATATATTGGATTACCAGCCGCATCTATGTTTGCAAGTAAAGGCGTAAAAGTAATAGGTGTAGATATTAACGAACATATTGTAAATACAATAAATCAAGGAAAAATACATATAGTTGAGCCAGGATTGGAAGATTTGGTGAGACAAACGGTATCAAATAAATATTTAAAAGCCACTAATGCACCAGAACCTGCAGATGTTTTTTTAATCGCAGTTCCTACACCCTTTAAAGAAAATCATAAACCTGATCTTAGTTATATTGAGACTGTTACTAAGATGATTGCTCCTGTTCTAAAAAAAGGTAATCTTATTATTTTAGAATCGACATCGCCTGTAGGGACAACAGAAAAAATGATAGATTGGTTATCCGTTCTTCGTCCTGATTTAAAATTTCCTTCTAAAGATAGTGAGAATCATGATATTTTTGTTGCTTATTGTCCAGAACGTGTCTTACCTGGACAGGTTATAAATGAATTAATAAACAATGACCGCATCATTGGAGGAGTTACTGATGAATGTTCAAATAGAGCTATTGAGGTTTATGGTATTTTTGTGAAAGGCGATCTAATAAAAACAAATGTTAGAACAGCTGAGATGAGCAAACTTACTGAAAATGCGTTCCGCGATGTGAACATAGCTTTCGCTAACGAATTGTCTTTAATATCAGATCGCCTTAATATTGATGTGTGGGAATTAATTACTCTTGCAAATCGTCATCCGAGAGTCAATATTCTTGAACCAGGTTGTGGCGTTGGTGGTCATTGTATTGCAGTTGACCCTTGGTTTATGGTTGATAAAACTCCAGACTTGACAAAGATTATACGTACTGCACGTGAAGTAAATGATAGCAAACCAGATTGGGTAATAGAGAAAGTTAAAAAAGCAGTTAATCACGCTGCATTTATAAAAAATAAAAATGTACAACAAGTTAGAATTGTTTGTTATGGATTAACATTCAAGCCAGATATAGATGATTTGCGGGAAAGTCCAGCCTTAGCAATTGTAAATAAATTAATGAATCTGTATCCTAATCAAGTAAAAGCTGTTGAACCAAACTGTCAAAAAGATAACTGCAATGTAATTGTTCCATTGGTAGAGTATCAAGAAAGTATAGATGAAAATATTGATGTTGCAGTATTGTTAGTCAATCACAAAGAATTCATTGAGAATAAACCAAATTTTGCAAATAATGTCATTGTCATTGATACAAAAGGAATTTGGCAAAAATGATAAATATATTGCTTCTGGGGAGTCATGTTACAGAACGTGCATTTGCTATAGATAAAACAAACTTATTTAATTTAACCGGATGTTTTGTTGATACTTCTATTGCAACAATTTTTCACTCGAGTTCAATTGATAATACACATAAAGAACAATTAGAATCTTTTTTTCAAGAAAAAAATACAGATCTTGTATTATTAGAAAAATTTAAAGAATGTTTATCAAATAAGGACTTTGATTATGTCGTTATTGATTTTATTGATAATAGATTTAATATCTTTGAATTTAATGATAAAAGTAAAGTACTTCTTTCCGATGAACGAGATATAGTAAGTTTTATAAAAAGAAATGAAAAAAATGGAAAAATTATTGAAAAATTATCTGATGAATGGTTTGAAGAATGGAAATTAGGATGTATTGAATTTATCAAATTAGTGGCAAAATTTAATGCTTTAGATAAAATTATTCTTAATAAAATATATTGGCCTAGTATTTCTTCTGATAAAAATACTTATGATCATAATTTTGTAGTTAAAGTCAATTCTTTTTTAGATAGACAATATAACTTTTTTGAAGATTTTTTAAAAAAAGAAAACATTATACGGTATCATGATGAGCAGTTTTTAATTGATTCCAAATATACTTCTAATGTAGAACCGTTTTGTTATACTGATGAACTTTATTTATTCTTTTTAACTCAATTAAAAGACAAAAAAAAAGATATTGATTACATTAACATTGATTCTAAGTTAGATAATATTGCAGATCTTATAAAACAACAAAAATATATTTTTGAAAAAGTACAAAAGGATTTTATAAGTTTACAGGTAAATGATTATCAAGAAACCATAAATAAATTAACAAATGAATTAGAAAATAATAAAAAAATTATTGAAAAAAATAAGATAGAATTAAACAAAGTAAATCAACAAATTAATCAAATAAAAAAACAAGTTGAAAATACTATTTCTTTTCAACTTGGATATACTTTGATTCATTCCACTAAATCATTTCAAAATTTTATTTCTTTGCCTAAGAACTTATTTGATATATTTCTATTGGCGAAAAAAAGAAAAAATAAAAACAATAATTCCACTTTAGAAAAAGTTAGTTCGAATAGTTATAATTTTTATCCAAAAATCGATAGCAACTTCAAAAAGAACAATGGATTTAAATTCATCTCTATATTGGACGAAATTTCTTATACTTCGTTTGAAAGTGAATTTAAATTATACCCGCTTAATAAAAAAAATTTCGAGGATCAAATAGAGGGTTCAACCTCATTAGGTTTTTTTATTGAAAGTTGCTGGAAAGGTAATTTCGGTTTATGGGAGTATGCTTTTACTTCTCCAAACTTACAACACCAAAATGCACAGAATTTATTAAAAGCAATAGATAAATGCAAAAAAAGAGATTTTCCAATCGTATTTTGGAATAAAGAAGATCCGATGCATTATGAAAAATTTCTTCCAATAGCATCAAAATGCAATGTGATTTTTACAACAGATGTGAATAAAGTACAGGATTATCAACGTGACGTACCCAATGCAAAAGTAGAAACCCTTTTGTTTGCAGCAAATATTCATATTTGTAACCCAGCTAATCGTTTTAAAATAGAACAAAAAAATATCTGTTTTGCTGGATCTTATTATGGAGAAGGTCATAAAGATCGCAAAAAACAAATGGATGCACTATTGCCGTCCATTATTAAGTTTAAAGGTACAATATATGATAGGATGTCCCAATTAAATAATAAAAGATATGCCTACCCTAAAAAATATCATAAGTTTATTCATTCATCTGTCCCTTTTAAAGAAATTGTAAATATATATAAAAAATTTAAGATTTTTTTAAATGTAAATACTATTACAGATTCTCCAACTATGATGTCAAGACGAGTCTATGAACTTCTTGCTTGTGGTACTCCTGTAATTTCAACGCCTAGCTTAGCCATTGACAAACAATTCAAAGGCATCGTTCAAGTTGCCAAAAATGCAAAAGAGGCTAATAAAATAATTAAACATTTGTTAGAAAATGAATGGGAATGGAGAAAAATTTCTCATCTTGGTTATAGAGAAGTAATGTTAAAACATACTTATGAGCATAGAGCAATGCAAATAGTTAATGCTTTAGGAAAAAATATTCAACAAGAAAAACCGCTTGTGAGTATCGTTATGGCATCTAATCGACCCCATTTTATTTCTAGAATAGTAGAAAATATTACAAGACAAGTTTATTCTAATATTGAAGTTATCATTATTACTCAGAATTATGATGAAGAACACCTTAACGAATTAGACATAAAACTTAATAATGGTCCTAGAAAATTTAGTTCTGTTCACATAATACGTAATGATAGTGATGATACCTTAGGTGCAAGATTAAATCAGGGTATTGTTTTATCTAAAGGTGAATATGTTGCTAAATTTGATGATGATGATTTTTATTTTCCGAATTATTTGGAAGATGCTTTAATTCCATTTAAATTTGGGGACTATGGGATTGTTGGAAAAAGAGAAACTTTTGTTTATTTGGAATCTACGAATTCAACCATTTTACGTTATAAAAATCAATGTCATATGGATAGCGATTTTGTATCTGGTGCAACATTGATATTATCAAAGATTGCATTAGCAAAATTAAAATTTGCTGATCTAAATAAGGGAGAGGACTCTAATATTTTAGAACAGGCCAAAAAGCTTAATATTAAAATTTACGCCTCTGATCCATACAACTATGTTCAATTTAGATCTAAGGATGTAAATAATCACACTTGGCGAGTAGAAGATGAGTTCTTTACCAAAAAAGGCGAATTTGTAGGAAATGGCTTAGCAGAAAATATTACTGTTTTATAAAGGATTATTAATAAATGAGAATAAGTCGCTCATTCACTAATTTTTTGTATATAGAAAAACCAATAATTAATGGAAGTGTCGTAACTTTTAATTGGAAAATTGATTACGATATTAATCCTTCTATTGACAGTATGTATGTAGACTATGATGGGCTGGTTGACCTTGATAATGTTCCAATTGAAGTTCACTATAGCACCATAATTGGATTATTGCTAAATAAATTAAAAGTGGTGGAATACGATACAATAATTGTTACTGCTGATCCTATTCCTGAAAAACTAGTGCGATTTTGGTTGTCTTATCATAATTTGGAAAATGTTTATTTTTCTAATACTAAGGATGTTGACATTTTAAAATGTAATTCAAGTAAAGCAATTGGAAATATGGGGATATTGTATGGTGGTGGTAAAGATTCTTATTATGCATTAGATTTTTTTAGTAAACATCCCAATATCGATAACATAAGTTTAATATCTTTTGTGATTCCCAGTTCTCATGTTAATGAAAAAGAGTTGGAAAAAAGAAGAGACAGCCTTATTTTAGAACAAATCTTGAACCAGTATAATGTGGATGTCATTAAAATAAGGACAAATGCCAGAGAAATTATTAATAATTATCATTTGGAACTTTATTTTGCCCCTTTAGGAGTTTTGGTATGGTTAAATTTGTTTCAATTTATTACTTTTAGTTATGAATACTGCCATTATTTTGTATCTAAAGAAGGAGAAAAACAATTTGGTTTCAAAAGATCTCAACATTCTTACATAGAATATATTAGTAATTTTTATTCTTTATTTTTTGCTCAAAATGAATTAAATATTTTTAATGCCAATCAACACATGACTGAACTATCTAGTTTTGGATACTTAGTAAAAACAAAACCAGATTTTTATAAAACATTAGTAATGTGTGAATCTACAGTCAACCCTAACGAAAAGTGGTGTTGTTCTTGTAGCAAATGTGGAGAATTTGTTCTGTATTCTATGTACTATAATTTGAAACAAAATGATATAGATATGGACTGGTTTTTTAGCGAATCTAAATGGATAAAAAAAATAATAGAAAAAATATCTTTGCAACCGAAAGGTAGCTTTATTCAAGGATCTACATTTTTTCTGCATTTTGATTCTTTTAAATTTATATTGAATTCATTATATGAAAGAAAAGTGTCATTTAAAAGTGAACAGGCACAGATTAATTTTAATTTATTGGTAGATTTTTATCGTGAAGATGCTAATTTATTCCATGAAGATTGTTTTTATTATGATATTTTAAAAAAAATCTATCCATCTTCTCTCTACCAATATTCAATTAAACAATTAAGTCGGATATTGCCATCAAAAATAGCGCCAAAAGAGAAAAAGGCAGGTAACGAGGTAGTATATTTTAATAAGAATGTATTACCAATAATTAAAGAAATAAAAGGTATTATAGACCCAATGTTTTTTTCTCAACGTTTGATTTCTAATAGAATGGGGGTAAATAATCTGCAAAGTTCTCCTCGTAGAATATATGTTGAAAATGTTGATTTTCAGTTAATTAATAGTCTTACTGAAAAAGACATTGCATATACATTAAATAACAAAATGTTAGATTTTTATTTTATAAAGAACCCTCTATTAAAAGGGGACGGTTGCAAGATTATATTAAATATTCCTTCTTATTTGAATTATTCTGTTCTTTGTTTTAAGTTAAATATTCCTTATTGTAGTGAAAAACTAGAAGAAAGATTTGACGTTTATTTGTCAGTAAATGACAAGACTGAGAAAATTAACATGGGAGATAATAAAAATATTCTTTTTAAATATATAAATGTCTCTAATGATAATATTAATATCTCATTAGAAATTAAATCAAATAGAAATTTAGAGCCATGGCAATGGGGAAAAGCCTGTAGGTTAATTTTAAAAGATTTTTTATGGTTTAAAAATTTATCTGTCGCAGAACAATTTGTTAATAGCAAGGTTGTTACTTTGTCATGAATATTTATTTAATTAGTGATGAATTGACTAGCTGTTCACTTTGTTTAGAAAATAATCTTACGGTTAAAGAGTTTTGGTTCATATTACAGAAAAAAAGACCATCAATGCTATTTGTTGAATCTGCTTGGAAAGGTTATAAAAATCGTTGGAAATATAAAATAGCTTCTTACCCTAATCATACAAATGAAAAATTAATACGACTAGTAGAAAAATCAAAAGATAAAGGAATTCCTACTGTTTTTTGGAACAAAGAAGATGGTGTACATTTTGACAGATTCATTGATTCCGCAAAGCATTTTGATCATGTGTTTACGGTTGATGAAAATAGTATTTCAAAATATAAAGCAGTTATGGGAGAAAATGCTTCGATAAACACCTTGATGTTTGCGGTTCAACCTAAAATTCATTCATTTTCAGGATTCAATTTTAAATATAATAGTGCGAATTTTGTTGGTAGTTATAGTCGTCATATTCATGATATTAGAAGAAAATGGCAAAATAGTTTATTTAAGAATGCATTAGAAAGTGGTTTGGGATTAGTTGTATTTGATAGAAATTCAAATAGAAAATCACAAAATTATCGTTATCCGAATATTGATGATATAAAAATTTATCCTGCTATTAGTTATTATGAGACATCATCAATTTATAAAGATTATTTAGTATCTTTAAATGTTAATACTGTAATTGATTCACCTACGATGTTTTCTCGTCGATTGATAGAAATTATGGCCTGTGGTGGTATTGCAGTAACAACTCCATCATTGTCAGTTAATACCTTATTTAATGAATACTGCCATATCGTTCACTCCGAAGAAGAAATGTACGATTTGTTTAACAGATTGAAATATGGTCCGACAAATAGTGATTTAGAACGTGCTCGAAGTGCCGCTGAATATGTTGCTAATAATCATACTTGGAGACATAGATTAAAACAAATAATTGATGTTGTTAAATTGCGGTAGCTCTATGATAAACCAATATGTTATTACGCCCTTGGATGTTGGGTTATGCAAAAATCGGGATTATTTTTCTCTTTTTTTAGATTCTAATATCAATATTGGATTAAATATAAAAAATAAAATTTTACTTGGCTGGGGAAATAAAAAAAGTGGAAAGCGTGCTAGATATTTTGCAAGCTATTATCAACAGTCTTATGCTTTATTAGAAGATGGTTTTTTGCGTTCGTTGGATTTGGGGGTAAACGGTGATCCGCCTTTGTCACTCGTTTATGATGAGGTAGGGATTTATTATGATACGTCTCGTCCATCAAAATTAGAGCAGTTGATTTTAGAGTGTGATGGCCAAGAAGATTTATCAGAGGCACAACGGGCTTTGTCTTTAATACGACGTTATCGTTTATCAAAATACAATCATGCCTTGGATTTTCCTGATGATGCAAAACCCAAGAATCGTCCTGTGGTACTCGTTGTGGATCAAACATTCGGTGATATGGCCGTTCGTTATGGGGGTGCGAGTGCCGAGACATTTGATCAAATGCTTACGGCTGCGATACTTGAAAATCCTCATGCGGATATTTGGTTAAAAGTGCATCCTGATGTATTAAGCGGTAAGAAACGTGGTTATTTTTCTTCTTTACCTCAGCATCCCAATATTACGATCATCAGTGAATCGTATCATCCGATTTCTTTATTAGAAGCGGTAGATAAGGTTTACTGTGTGACATCACAGATGGGTTTTGAAGCTTTGATGTTAGATAAAGAAGTGGTGACATTTGGTGTGCCATGGTATGCGGGATGGGGATTGACAGATGATCGTCATCCTCTTGCCGTTGAGTTGGCTCAATCTCATCGTCGTGCGAAACGTTCGTGCTTACAGTTATTCCATGCGGCGTATATGCAGTATGCTCGTTATTTAAATCCCATTACGCATGAACGAGGCAGTGTTTTTGATGTGATTGATTATTTGCATCAAAAGAAAAGATATAACCAGCGATTAGCAGGTGATGTGTATGCAGTTGGGTTGTCGTTATGGAAAAAAGCCGTTATCCGTCCGTTTTTAAATTTTCCAGCTTGTCGATTGCACTTTGTTTCTTCGTTAAAAAAATTAAGTAAAAAGGTGCTTCCATCGGATGCTAAGCTATTAGTCTGGGGACAAGGTCAGTCTTCATTATTAGACTTTGCTCATGAAAAACATCTGTCTGTTATTCGAATGGAAGATGGCTTTATTCGTTCGGTTGGATTGGGTTCTAATTTGGTGGCGCCTTTATCTTTAGTGATAGATGATAAAGGTATCTACTTTAATGCTCAGTCAACGTCACGGTTGGAGCATATTCTTGAACATACTGTTTTTACGTCAGATGAATTAATCGAGGCAGAAAAAATTCAACAGGCACTGATTGATGCACAGATTGGTAAATATAATGTGGGACAAACAGGTTTCCAGCGTCCAGATACGGATCAAAAAGTGATTTTAGTCACTGGTCAGGTAGAAGATGATGCATCGATTACTTATGGTTCACCAAAAATTAAAACGAATTTAGCTTTGCTTGAAACGGTGAGATCGCTGAATCCACATGATTACGTGATTTATAAACCGCACCCTGATGTACTGAGTGGTAATCGTGTTGGACATATCGAGACTAACGAAGTTTTAAAGTATGCTGATCTTATCGTGTCAGACGTTAATATTTTGGATTGTATTGAACAAGTCGATGAAATCCATACACTGACTTCTTTAGCGGGTTTTGAAGCTTTAATTCGAGGAAAGAAAGTGTGCTGTTATGGCTTGCCGTTTTATGCAGCTTGGGGGTTAACGCATGATTATGTGCTTACTGATGAGATAAAAACTCGACGAAGTAAACGATTGCAATTAAACGAACTCATTGCAGGAACCTTATTACATTATCCTTTGTATTTGGATCCTGTTACACATCAATTTAGTCATGCATCAAAAGTAATCTCGTATTTACGGGCATCTAAAACATCGACAGTCGTCAAAATTCAACGTTTATGGATAACGAAACAAATCAGCAAACTCAAACAAATAACAAAAATGTGGTGGGTAAATAAGAGATATTAAGATGATGCATAATTTAGAAAAATTGCTCGCACAAACGCAGAATGTATTGTTATTGCAAGGTCCCATCGGTCCGTTTTTTAAAGACCTAGCGACTTATTTATCGGCTCAAGGTAAGTCTGTGTTCAAAATTAATTTGAATGCAGGAGATGCCTATTTTTATCACGGTGAACAGGTGTTTGATTATGTGGGTGGTCTTGATGGGTTTGAAGCATTTTTAAACATGTTTATGGAGCAACACCATATTGATAGCGTGATTTGTTTTGGTGATCATCGCCCTTATCATCGTATTGCTAAAACATGGTGTCAACAGTATCAACGCTCTTTTTGGGTGTTTGAAGAGGGTTATTTTAGACCGCATTATGTGACTTTAGAAGAAAATGGTGTGAATGATGATGCCACCACACCTCGTGATTCGGAATTTTTCTTATCACAAGAATTTTCTGAGATGAAAAATCCAGAACCGTTGGCTTCAGGCTTCTTTCCTATGGCAAGATTAGCGATGCAATACTACTGGCACATGAACAAAGGTAAAGAACATTATCCTTATTATCAACATCATCGTGATACGAATTTGTTTGATTATGCGAAACATTGGATGATCTCGGGTGTGAAGCGAATGTGTCACTATATCTCTGAATATCCTATGACTCAGTGGATTAAGCGTGGACGTTTGGGGGATTTTTATATTCTTCCGTTACAAGTGCGTGGTGATAGTCAAGTAAAAATTCACTCGAATTATGATAGTGTGAATGATTTTTTATGCGAAGTGTTAGATTCTTTTGTACACCATGCCCCCCAACACTTAAAACTGATCGTGAAACACCATCCCATGGATAGGGGATTTTGTAGTTATCGCACTATTATTCAAACATATCAGGATCGCTATCCAGAACTCAAAGGTCGCTTATATTATGTTTATGATATTCCCATGCCTGTTTTATTACGACAAGGCAAAGGCATGGTGACCATAAATAGCACGAGTGGTTTATCAGCTTTATTGCATGATATGCCTGTTAAAGTGATGGGACATGCGAATTATGATTTTCAAGGAATCACTGATCAAGGAAGTTTGAATGATTTTTGGAACAATCCAACACCGCCTAATTCAGTGGTTTTTAAAGCATATCGTGACTATCATTTACACACCACTCAATTAAACGGTAGTTTTTATAAGAAAGTGAGCTTGGCCGCTAATAAAAGTGATGAGAATAAATAAGTGACAGCGTCCAAATAAGCTGGGTGTTGACAGAATCCATGATGCGTGGCTGATAAAATCGCTGTGTCACGATCATCTATGAGTTCCCAAATAAGCCCCTAGCAACACGATCATTCATGAGTTCCCAAATAAGACTCTAGCAACACGATCATTCATGAATACCTAAAGATTTATCCTTTTACGACAAAAATTATCAAGAGACCGCCAACGTTCTTTTTACTTGGCCTCATCCATCCATTCTCAATAACTGTTCTAATTCAGCGTAATGGATGCTGGGATGTAGGCCTGTCCAAATAGAAAACGCTTCTAAACCTTGGTAAATCAACATACCTAATCCATCGCTTTTAGGGCAGGAGCATTGATCTAAAAAGGCAGTGCGACCTTCGCGGGTATATAACATATCGTAAGCAAAGCTCGCTTTTTGTAATACTTCTGGATTCAAAGGTAAGGCTTCTTGGCTTAGACTGCTAGAACTGGCGTTGATGATAATATCGCAGGGCGGTGCATCGTTAATAGCACTGAAACTTAATGTGGGCTTTGATGCCCATTTTTCTAAGTGTTGAGAAAAATAGTCAATTAAGCTGGCCGCTTTTGAAACAGTACGATTGGCGATATGAAGATGAGTAATGCCCTCATCTAATAAGCTAGGAATTACGCCTCTTGTGGCGCCACCTGCTCCAATAATAAGAATGCGTTGACCAGATAAGCCCGTTTTTCCGAGTTGACGTTTGATATCATTGACCAACCCCACACCGTCTGTATTGTCGCCGTATAAGGCGTTATCTTGGATAAAAACAGTATTGACGCTTCCTGATAATAAGGCACGATCGGTTAGTTTAGGATTTAAAAATGTATAGACATCTTGTTTAAAGGGCAGGGTAATATTACAGCCTTTGCCACCGTTTTGAAAAAATGCAGTGATGCTCGATTCAATTTCCCCGAGTGCAACAAGTTGTTTTTCATAATGAACATCGATACCAGCAGACTTGGCAAAATACTGATGTAGCAAAGGTGAACGACTGTGTGCGATGGGGTTACCCATAACGGCAAGATGTATCATATTCAATCCTCTTTTAAGTAAAACGCTATGGTTTTTTATAGGTTGTCTTCTTCGTCATCGTTAAACGTTTGTTCATCACTCAAGGTGTTGAGATAACTGGCTTGAATGGACAAGTCAAGAAAATTAATCTCACCTAATGCCACTTGAATGTGTGTTCGTCGTTCTAAATCAGGTAAATCATGCAAGGTCATCTTCAAAGGAATCTCATCTAATCGAACGATATTATCTTTTAAAACCGTGGCCGTCGCTTGGGTGACTTGGTTTTGTTGAATATACTTTAATGCCCTGAAACGTTCAAATTGTCCCTGTGCGACGGCATATAAAGCATAACGTTCATCAAACTCACGAATGATGCCATACAGTTGTTTAGACTGCTGAAACGGTGCGATAAGTCTTGCTGACACCCCATGTTTAATCACACTGATGAGTTGCATTTGGTTAATGAGATCAAGATAACGACGTAATGGGGAGGTACACCAAGCATAATAAGGAACACCAACACCTTCGTGTGGGTTAGCGTAAGTGCTGGTGCGTGTTCGTCCCGCTTCTTGTGAACGATAAATCGCAGGTACATTGGCTTCATGCAATAACTTAGCCCATGTACTGTTTGCCAAAATCATCATTTCCGCCACCATTAAATCAATCGGATCATCGCGCCATCTAGGCGTTAAGATGACGGTACTATCAGGGTTTTCAGGAGATCCGTCTAAACTGAATGTAAATTCTTTTCGATGGTTAAATTCAGGTCGTCCTCTGTAGTCTTCACGTTTCTTTTGAAGATGTTGGGTAAGTTGCCAAATGGGTCTGAACACGTGATCGCAAGGTAAGGATACGTTTGGATCGGCCAATGTCTCACGTGTGTAGGATTGAGCGATAACGTTGGTATGGAAATTCGTTTCAACAAAAACAGTGTCTATCTTAGAAGTAGTCTTTAATATTTCTCCCGTTTCGATATTGGCGGTGACATAAAGCGATACCGCGGGGTTGTGTCTGCCTGCTAATAAGGAAAACGTATCGATCAAATGCTCAGGTTGCATATATACTTTTTCGCCAGGTAGATAAAGTGTGGATTGTCGATCGCGGGCGATTTTATCTAATGGGCTATCAGGTGTGACCGCTAAAGCAGGTGCGGCAATGTGAATGCCAAATTCATAAATATTATTTCCAATGGCTTTAACTGAAAATGCATCATCGATTTCGGTAGTAGCGGGATCGTCAACTGAATAAGCAATTCTGTCAGATGCAGGAAGATCTTCGTATTTGGGAATCTCGATGTCAGGTAATTCTTTGCCTTGAGGAAATAAAGGCAATAGGTATTGGGCCTTGAGTAAGGCAAGTTCATGAGGATAGATATTTAGTCGCATGAGAAAACGGTTTAGTTTTCTGCCTGTTTTCTCAAGTGCTAAATCAAAGGCTTTCCACTCTAAACTATTTTTATCGGGACGATCTAAAAACGTTTCGGCGACTTGACGAATTTCATCAGGCACACGATCATGAATCAGTTCATTCGCCCATGTCTCGATGAGTGCCTGTTGTTGCTGTTTCTTAGCAATCGCCTGTAAAGCCAAATCAATCGTTTCTTTAGTAGCAGGTTTAAAAGAGGTTTTACTGCTCTTATAAAAATAAATAGGATGATTACGTAAGGCCAAAAATATCGCTACTTGATAAAGAATGTTTTGTCCATCTTGTCCGTAATATTCTTGAGCGATGTCTTGGACGGAGAAATCTTCTTTAGGGGCACATTCCCATAAAAACGGAATGTCAATAGCATCGGCAAGTTGTTGGGCCTGTTCAAAAATCTGTTCAGGCATTTGTGGGTGCATGAAAATAATATTGGCACGCTTAATTTTAGCGTCTTTGCCAGAGTCTGTCTTAATCTGTACTTTACTTTCTGTTTCGCTGATTACCGTGCCTAATTTGATTTGGCCACTATCTTCGTATATTACTTGCATGTAAAAAATCCGTTTTGGTATGCTTTTATAATGTCTGCTAAATAATTTGAGTAAGATTCAAAGCGGTGGGTATCATTAGCTTTGATAATGGTGTTTACGCCTTGATTCATCCATAACATTTCTCGCCAATTCAATACCTCATCGCTTTGTCCCACGAATAAAAGATGTTGTTCTGGATGGTGTAAAGTCTTCACAAAAAGCTGTTGTAATTGTATAAGAAAATGAGGTTTGAAAATAAAGTCATCTACGCCATTAAAGGCTTTTTTGTGATGTAATTGGGTGCTTAAATCACGAGTGGCAAAAACACAAGGATTGACAAATACGGCACGACAACCGTGTTCATTCGCTAAATAGCGTGCGTAAAAGCCTCCTAATGAAGAGCCGATTAATAATATATCCGACCAATGCCACTGCTTCTGAGTCACGATTTCTTGGATTTGTGCGATGGCTTGTTGAGGTTCAGCATCTAAGTCAGGGCAGGCAAAAGGAATATGGTGTTCTAAGCAGGCCGTCTGTGTAAGAACCGCTTTTTCAGAAAGATGATTCGAACGAAATCCGTGTAAATAAATAATCGGCATTATGACTGATTCTCAAGTGTCTGTAATAGTTTTTCGTGAAATCCACCAAAGCCTCCATTACTCATGACCAAGATAATGTCTTGTTCTTTTGCGGTACTGGCGACCATCTGAACGAGTTCATCAATATGTTGTGAACAATAAAATGGATGATTAAAATGCTTAAAGACTTCTTGAGGTTCCCATTTTAAGCGGTGTTTGCCTTGTGTTTCATGAAAGCAAAAGACCATATCCGCAGCCTCTAAAGATGAGGGAAGTTTTTCAGCCATTGCCCCGAGTTTCATGGTGTTAGAATGCGGATCAACGACAGCAATAATGCGACGTTCGGGAAACTTTGCTCTGAGGCCATTTAAGGTTGTTTCAATAGCAGTAGGATGGTGGGCAAAATCATCGTAAATATCTATATGACGAATACTGCCTTTTAGTTCCATGCGTCGTTTTATCCCTTGGAACGTGCTTAATGCCTCGATGGCTTGTGCAATATCAATTCCAATGCGATGAGCGGCAATTAGAGCGGCTAAGGCATTGTGCTGGTTATGTTGTCCTTGCAATGACCAGCTAACACGACCTAGTTTTTTATCATGGTGGTAAATATTAAATTCACTACCATCTGGGCTACTGTCACGGATTTGCCAATCACCTGATTCACCAAAAGTTGTTTTATCAGAGTAACAACCTCGCTCAATAACGCGATGTAAGCTAGCACTTTGGCTTGGATAGATAATATATCCCTCTCGTGCGATGGTTCTTACCATATGATGAAACTGAGTTTCGATCGCTTCTAAATTTGGGAAAATATCGGCATGATCATATTCTAGGTTATTCAAAATAACGGTTCGTCCATGATAGTGAATAAATTTAGAACGTTTGTCAAAGAATGCCGTATCGTATTCATCTGCCTCAATCACAAAATAAAGGCTGTCCGTTGATAAACGAGCCGAAATTTTAAAATTTTCAGGAACGCCCCCAATTAAAAAACTAGGCGATCGACCCGCATACTCTAGAATCCAAGCCAGTAATGAACTCGTGGTGGTTTTGCCGTGAGTTCCTGCAACGGTCAGTACATGACGATGACTGAGAATATGCTCACCTAACCACTGAGGGCCAGAGGTGTAAGGTAATTGGCGATCCAGAATTTCTTCCATTAAAGGGTTACCACGTGTGACCGCATTACCGATGATATATAAATCGGGGTTCAAAGATAATTGTTCGATTCCGTAGCCTTGAATAAGCTGAATGCCTTGTTCCTCTAACTGTGTGCTCATGGGAGGATAGACATTTAAATCACATCCGGTCACTTTATGTCCAGCCGCTCGAGCGATAAGAGCAAGTCCGCCCATAAATGTACCGCAAATACCTAAAATATGAATATGCATAAATTTTCTCCTTGAGGTATTTTAAGCATTTCAGCCGTTTAATACCAATTTCTTTTTGAAAAAATTAAAAAAAGCAGGGAAACTCAACATCATCAGAATGAAAAAGAATAAATAATGAGGATGAAAAAATCGGGATTATTTCTGTAACTTGTATCTTTTTTTCTTTAAGTTGCTATTAATTTATCTTAAAATCACTTACAATAAACTTTGATTTTTAATTTGCAAATAGCTTATGAAACGAATTTTGGTACTAAATGGACCGAACCTAAATATGTTAGGCATACGTGAACCTGGTGTTTACGGCTCTAAAACATTAGCCGATATTGAAACTGAGTTGCACGAACAGGCTAAACATTTAGGGGTGGTTTGTGAATGTTACCAAAGTAACCACGAAGGCGATTTGGTCGAACGCATTCATCAAGCGATGGGCAAGATTGACTTTATTATTATCAATGCAGGGGCTTACACTCACACGAGCATTGCTATTCGCGATGCGTTAAGTGCGGTAAATATTCCTTTTATTGAAGTACATCTATCAAATGTACACGCAAGAGAACCTTTTCGTCATCATTCTTATTTGTCCGATAAGGCGGTGGGAGTGATTTGCGGTTTGGGTTCGATGGGATATGTGTCTGCATTGAATTACATAGCGACTGACGCTTAATTTATCGAGAGAGTTCTATTATGGATTTACGAAAACTTAAAACATTAATTGATTTGGTGGCCGATTCTAATATCAGTGAATTAGAAATTAACGAAGGCGAAGATCACAGAGTTCGTATTGTGAAAAACGCACCGGTAACCGTGGCACCTAGCACCACTCAATTCTACCAAGCGCCTGCGACACAAGTGGTATCAGCACCCGCTGCGGCACCTGCTCCAGCAGCAGCACCTGCAGCACCTGAATTAAGTGGACATGTCGTAACGGCTCCTATGGTAGGTACTTTCTATCGTGCTCCTAACCCAACGGCTCCTGCTTTTGTTGAAGTGGGTACCAGTGTTAAAGAGGGGCAGACGCTATGTATCGTTGAAGCCATGAAGTTGATGAATGAGATTGAAGCAGATAAATCAGGCGTGATTAAACAAATTCTTGTTGAAAACGGTGAACCTGTCGAATACGGCCAACCTCTTTTTGTGATTGCATAATATGTTTGAGAAGATTTTAATTGCTAACCGCGGTGAAATTGCGTTGCGTGTCCAACGTGCTTGCCGTGAGTTAGGTATCAAAACAGTCGTCGTGTATTCGGAAGCGGATCGTGATGCGAAGTATGTTCGTTTAGCGGATGAATCGGTATGTATTGGGCCTGCTTCACCACTAAAAAGCTATTTACAGATGCCTGCTATTATCGCTGCGGCAGAAGTTACTGATGCCGAAGCGATCCATCCCGGTTATGGTTTCTTGTCTGAAAACGCAAGTTTTGCAGAACAGGTGGAAAGAAGTGGTTTTACTTTTATTGGCCCACGTGCTGACACAATTCGTATGATGGGTGATAAGGTAAGTGCTAAAAAAGCCATGATTGAAGCGGGTGTTCCTGTAGTACCAGGTTCGGATGGTGCCTTACCGAATGATGACAAAGTCATTCTTGAAACGGCTCGTAAGATTGGTTATCCCGTCATTATTAAAGCTGCCGGCGGTGGCGGTGGACGTGGTATGCGAGTGGTTCATGATGAGGCAAGCTTATTGAAATCAGTGAGTTTGACAAAGTCTGAAGCGGCGGCAGCGTTCAATAATCCTGAAGTTTACATGGAAAAATTCCTCCAAAAACCACGTCACATCGAGATTCAGGTTTTGGGTGATGGTCATGGTCATGCGGTATGGATTGGTGAACGTGATTGCTCAATGCAAAGACGTCACCAGAAAGTGATTGAAGAAGCACCCGCACCAGGTGTTGACAGAGCGTTAATCGCCGAAGTGGGTGAAAGTTGTGTAGAAGCTTGCCGTCGTATGAAATATCGCGGTGCAGGTACCTTTGAATTTTTGTATGAAGATGGTCGTTTCTATTTCATCGAAATGAATACGCGAATTCAGGTAGAACACACAGTTTCAGAGATGATTTCGGGATTGGACTTGGTTCGTCAACAGATTTTGATCGCTGCAGGAGAACCATGGACATTGAAACAAGAAGATATTCAGTTAAATGGTCACGCGATCGAATGTCGTATCAATGCTGAAGATCCTTATACGTTTATTCCATGCCCCGGTTTGATCCAAACATGGCATACCCCAGGTGGTCCAGGTGTACGCATGGATTCTCATGTCTATAATGGATATAAAGTACCTCCTAACTATGATTCGATGATTGGTAAACTCATCACATGGGGTGCCGATCGTGAACAAGCGATTGCTCGTATGCGTACGGCTTTAAGTGAAATGGTGGTGGAGGGAATCAGTACAAATATTCCTTTACATCGAGATATTATGGTAGATGGTCCGTTTAACAAAGGTGATTTTTCGATTCATTATCTCGAGAAAAAACTATCTGAACGTGAGAAGTGATTGATGCGTGAGCTAGTCATTGAATGCCCCTTGAGTGAAGCAGAAGCCTTATCTGATCGTTTGCTTGACTCAGGGGCATTATCTGTTTCTATTGAAGATGCACAGCGAGATTCTGAGTTTGAACAAGCGATGTTTGGTGAACCAGGTATGGAAATTGAAACTCATGCTTGGGAAAAGAATATCGTTGTGTCTTTATGGCCCGATGAGGTCGATGAAAACCAAGTGTTAGAAGCCCTTGAGCTATCTGCATCAGATGTCCAATGGCGTGAAGTACCTGATGAAGACTGGGTGAGGCTAACACAATCCCAATTTGATCCCATTAAGATAGGTGAAAAAATTTGGATTGTACCGAGTTGGCATAGTCTGGATGATGTGCCGTCTGGCAGTCTAACTTTACAACTTGATCCTGGGTTGGCTTTTGGCACAGGTAGTCATCCCACTACGCGTTTATGTGCTAAATGGCTAGAGGCACATTTACAGTCTGGTATGTCGGTATTAGACTATGGTTGTGGTTCTGGGATTTTAGGAATCATCGCTTCTAAGCTGGGTGCCAAAGAAGTTTACGGCACCGATATTGATGAACAAGCCATTACTGCTGCGACCTATAATGCTCAGGTGAATCAAACGCCGATGACACTTTGTTTACCTGATGCGATGCCTGCTGATAAAACATTTGATGTCGTGGTGGCAAATATTCTCTCTAATCCCTTAAAGATGTTGGCTCCTTTGCTGTGCCATCGCGTTGCCAAAGGTGGTTTTTTGATTCTATCTGGGATTTTAGATAGTCAAGAAGCTGAAATTAAGGCATTCTACGCTCCTTGGATAGTCTTGCAATCTTTTGAGGTTCAAGAGGGCTGGGTTTGTTTATATGGTCAAATGATATAAAAAAGTGCTAGGGGTTTTCCCTAGATTTTTTCTTGTTGTTCCCTTTATATCACGAGATGGGTATATGATTTCTCTTGTTATCCTTTTTGCTTTGTAAAGATAACACCTACGAGTTGAAATAATCATCCCCTTATTTTAACGTTGAATAATTTTCAAAAGGAAGATACATGTTTAAGTTTTCACACGCTCAGGAAGCCTTGCGTAATCGTATTACTGAAGCCTATCGTGCAGATGAAGCAAAGGCTGTTCAGTGGTTATTAGCTCAACAACCTTTAAATGAAGACGAAAAAGTAACGATTGCTAAACAAGCAAAAGAATTAATTTTAAAGGTAAGAGAAAATCGCAAAAAAGCGTCAGGTGTTGATGCGTTGATGCACGAATTTACGCTTTCTACTGAAGAGGGAATTGCCTTGATGTGTTTGGCTGAAGCATTGTTGCGTATTCCCGATGTAGAAACGCGTAACAAACTCATTCAAGACAAGATTTCAGGCGGTGATTGGAAAAAACATTTAGGACATAGCCCCTCTTTGTTTGTGAATTCAACGGCTTGGGGATTATTTATTACCGGTAAGTTAACCAGTTCGTTAAGTGAGAACAGTTTAAGCAGTGCTTTAACGCGTGTGGTGGCAAAAGGTGGGCAGCCTTTGATTCGTTTAGCGGTGAATCATGCCATGCGTTTATTAGGTAAACAATTTGTCACAGGTGAGACGATTGAAGAAGCCCTTAAAAACGGGGCGGCCAGAGAGAAAATGGGGTATCGTTTTTCCTTTGATATGTTGGGCGAAGCGGCGATGACTTCAGAAGATGCTCAGCGTTACTATCAAGATTATGTCAAAGCGATTCATGCGATAGGAAAACAATCAGCGGGTAAAGGCGTTTATGATGGCAACGGTATTTCGGTGAAATTATCAGCGATTCATCCTCGTTATAGTCGTGCAAAACATGAACGTGTGATGACTGAGTTGTTGCCACGTTTGAAAGAACTTTTCTTATTGGCAAAACAATACGATATTGGTTTGAATATCGATGCAGAAGAAGCGAATCGTTTGGAATTATCACTTGATTTAATCGAATCATTGATTAAAGATCCAGATTTAAAAGGCTTCAAGGGTATTGGTATCGTGGTGCAGGCCTATCAGAAACGTTGTCCATACGTTATCGATTATTTGGTGGACGTTGCTCGTCGCCATGGTCAAAAACTTATGATCCGTTTAGTTAAAGGTGCTTATTGGGATAGTGAAATTAAATGGTCCCAATTAGAAGGTTTAGAGGGATACCCTGTGTACACTCGAAAAGCACATACAGATGTATCATATTTGGTGTGTGCTAGAAAATTATTAGCCGCTCAAGACGCGGTATTTCCTCAGTTTGCCACACATAACGCTTACACGGCTTGTGCGATTTATCATATGGGCAAAGGATTGGATTTTGAATTCCAATGTTTACACGGAATGGGTGAGACTTTATATGATCAAGTCGTCGGTGAGAAGAATTTAGGTCGCCGTGTACGGGTGTATGCACCAGTAGGAACGCATGAAACCTTGTTGGCTTATTTGGTGAGACGTTTATTGGAAAACGGGGCGAACTCGTCCTTTGTGAACCAATTAGTCGATGAAAAAGTCAGTATTGATGATTTGGTGAAATGTCCTTTGGATGTGGCAGAGACTTACCAAGGAAAAATGCACCAAGCTCTACCTTTGCCAAGAAAATTATACGGATCGGCACGCGATAACTCACTAGGAATTGATTTGAGTAATGAGTTAGCGTTGGCACAGTTAGAACAAGCGATGAATGCCTTTGAACCTCATTATGTAGCCAGTTCATTATTAGCGGTTGCAGATGAACAAGCAAAAACTGTTGAGGTGTTAAATCCAGCTAATCATGATGATAAGGTTGGTCAAGCGACTTTCTCGGATGTAAAAGTGGTTTCTAAAGTGATTGAAGCTGCTATTGCGGGTCAGACGGCATGGGCATCGAAACCCGTAAAAGAACGTGCAGATTGCTTGCGTCGTTTTGCTGATTTAATGGAAGAACACATGCCTTCTTTAATGGCCTTGGCGATTCGTGAGGCTGGAAAAACCTTAACGAACGCGATTGCTGAGATTCGTGAAGCAGTGGATTTTTGCCGTTATTATGCAGATGAAGCAGAACATCATTTACCTGCTGATGCACAAGCTGTCGGGGCGGTGGTGACGATTAGCCCATGGAATTTCCCATTGGCGATTTTTATTGGACAAACCGTTGCTGCGTTAGTGGTTGGTAATAGCGTGGTGGCCAAACCAGCTGAACAAACGAGTTTAATTGCTCATCGTGCGGTCACCTTGTTGCATCAGGCAGGTGTGCCGACGACTGCGTTGCAGTTGATATTAGGGGCAGGTGATGTCGGTGCCGCATTGACATCCGATGCACGTATTGCAGGGGTGATTTTTACAGGATCAACTGAAGTTGCTAAATTAATCAATAAAAACTTAAAAGCTCGCGATGATCAGCCTCTTTTAATTGCTGAAACGGGCGGACAAAATGCCATGATTGTGGACAGTACCGCTTTGCCAGAACAAGTCTGCGTAGATGTATTGAATTCTGCTTTTGATTCGGCAGGTCAACGTTGTTCTGCATTACGTATTTTATGCGTACAAGAAGAAGTAGCAGATCGTACTTTGAAGATGATTAAAGATGCGATGAACGAGCTTAAAGTAGGTAATCCTGTTGATATGGATACGGATATTGGCCCAGTTATTGATGCAGAGGCACAGAAAAACCTTAACGATCATATCCAACATATTTCTAAAGTGGCCAAAAACGTTCATCAAATTAAGATGCAGGATACGCTTGAAAGCAAAGGCACTTACGTGTTGCCAACTTTAATTGAATTAAATAATTTAAATGAGTTGAAAAAAGAAGTGTTTGGTCCCGTCTTGCATGTGATACGTTATCGTAGTGAGGATCTGTTGAATTTAATTGATCAAATTAATGCTAAAGGTTATGCCTTAACACATGGTGTACATAGCCGTATTGATGCAACAGTGGCACAAATTATCGATCGCGTTAACGCGGGTAATATCTATGTGAACCGCAATATCGTAGGGGCTGTGGTAGGCGTGCAACCTTTCGGTGGACATGGTTTATCGGGTACAGGACCTAAAGCAGGCGGTCCATTCTATTTACAACGTTTGATCAATACAAAACAATGGCGTAAACCACTTGTCACGACAGAAGCTGTGTTTGATCAAAAAGCGGCAGATGCTTTGATTCACTCATTAAACCAAAATGCGAATATTCAGAATAAAGCGTATTTGCAAGAGGCGGTTAATCAAGCCAAGGCATACCATCTTCACGGTGCTGTCGCGACATTAAAAGGGCCAACAGGTGAAGAGAATACCTTGCATTGGGAATTACCAAAAGGTATTTGGTTATATGGTGGTGATTTAGAACAGGCTTTAAAAGTCGCTGTACAACTACAGGTGTTAGGGTTTAAGTTCTTTGTGTTACCTGATCATCCTGTTGCCCAGTACTCATCAGTGTTTTCTGGTTTAACGGTTACAGAACATTCGTTGATTTTAAGCAACGTCAGCCACGTTTTATCGCTAGGTAGTTTCCCTAGTGCAGAGCGTTTGCGTCTTGCAGACTCTCAAGGGGCTATCGTACACTTAATTGAAACGCAGCAGGAAGTTGATTATTTGCGTTTGTACCAAGAGGTCAGTGTCAGTATCAATACAACCGCTGCGGGTGGCAATGCAAGCCTCATGGCAATGAGTGAAGCATGATGAAAATTTAATTTAAAAGGAAGAAGGAATCCCCATGTTTAATCCTTTATATATTACATTTGCTGTGTACATTATCCTCGTGTTGGGAATTGGCTTTATCGCTTATTTTTCGACACGTAATTTCGATGATTATATTTTGGGTGGTCGCAGTCTAGGTAGTTTTGTAACCGCGATGTCTGCTGGTGCTTCAGATATGTCTGGCTGGCTTTTAATGGGTTTGCCAGGTGCTATCTATTTATCGGGTCTTAATGAGTCTTGGATTGCGATTGGTTTGTTAGTGGGTGCTTATTTTAACTGGCGACTAGTGTCTGGTCGTTTGCGTATTCATACCGAGTTAAATCATAACGCGTTAACATTACCAGAATATTTTTACCAGCGTTTTGGTGCACGCACACCGATGATCAAAGTCGTCTCAGCTTTGGTGATTTTGGTCTTTTTCACTTTGTATTGTGCATCAGGTATTATCGCGGGTGCTAAGCTATTCCAGTTGTTGTTTGATGTTAGCTATACCCAAGCGATGTGGTTAGGTGCAGGAGCAACGATTATTTATACCTTTATCGGTGGGTTCTTGGCAGTAAGCTGGACAGATACGGTTCAAGCCACCTTGATGTTATTTGCATTGATTCTGACACCGATTATGGTGTATTTAAGCTTGGGTGGTGCCGATCAATTCCAGTCAGCTATGGAACACGCTATTTCTGTTACAACTAAAGATTACAGTAGTTTGTTGGCAGGAACAAGTTTTATTGGCATTATTAGTGCGGCGGCGTGGGGATTAGGTTATTTTGGACAACCTCATATCTTGGCTCGTTTTATGGCAGCAGAAAGCAAAAAATCATTGGTTTCAGCTCGTCGCATTGGTATGACTTGGATGTTCTTGTGCTTAGGTGGTGCGGTTGCGGTAGGTTATTTTGGTATTGCTTATTACTATGATAAACCTGTTAGTTCAGCCGATGCAGAAAAAATCTTTATGTATTTAGCTCGTGATTTGTTTAATCCATGGATTGCGGGTGTGCTGTTATCGGCTATTTTGGCAGCCGTAATGTCAACATTAAGTTGCCAATTATTAGTGTCTTCATCAGCGATTACAGAGGATTTCTATAAAGGCTTCTTAAGACCAAAAGCTTCTCAAAAAGAGTTGGTGTGGATTGGCCGTGCGATGGTATTAGCGGTTGCGGCAATCGCGATTTACATTGCTCGTGATGAAAATAGTAGCGTCTTAAAAGTTGTTTCTTACGCATGGGCTGGTTTTGGAGCTGCATTTGGACCAGTGGTTATTCTATCTGTTTTCTCAAAACGCATTTCATCGGTGGCTGCTGTGGCAGGGATGATTGTCGGTTCTTTAGTGGTTGTGGGTTGGAAATATATTGATTCACCTATTTATGAGATTATCCCTGGCTTTATTGCTTGCTGGATAGTGACTTATGTTTTATCACTTGAATCGCCTGCTTCAAAAGAAGTTCAAGAGAAATTTGAACAAGCCGATAATATCTATCGTTCTGAATAAATCGTTCGATAAGAATGGAGAAATCATGCACCTCAGATTTAAATGGGGTGCTTTTTTTATGCGTCTAGTTATACGTTTAGTATGGGATACACCGAGGGAAATCCCTTTAGAGGCTTGTGTCCCTGAAGTTTTTTATGCCTGCAGTATAAGCTATAACTATTTTCGATTTAATGATGAAGGGCAAAGATCCTATTTGATGTGGAAACGATAGATATTGGGATGATGCTGATAAGTCGTTATAATAAGTAAGATGATTAATGGTCAACGGGAAAACAAAAGAGATGAGCTTACTTTCAGATAAGACATTTAGACTGTATTTTAATTTTTTTATTATTTGTATTTTAGTGAATTTAGTGTCTCGATGGGCCAATGTTTTATTCAGCAATATCGGAATATTTGGACTGGCGTTAAGTTTGCTACTGGCTTCAGGTAATAAATTTTGCTTACGTATTTTGATTCTTCCTGCTATTTTGACGATTATTTTTGGGGCGATTTATGCGACCTATGGGCCTATTTCCTTGGGAATGTACGCCGCTTTTGCTGAAACAAATATCACGGAAGTGTTAGGTTTTTCGAGTACTTTTTCATGGGTGGTGATTCTCCAAACCTTAGCATTTGTGATTGCGTTTGTTTGTTATTACCGTTTAAGCACGCCTGTGATACAAGGCAATACCATGCCAGATGGTTCTAATGCCAAACCATTGAAGATAATTTTATTCTTAGTGTTTTTGGGTTGCGTATATATTTCTTTTCCCATCCAAGCATTGAAGAACTTTGTGAGTACAGGGTTTGAATACCATAAAGTGGTTAAAGAATTATTAGAAGAGTCTAAAAAGCCCAATACATGGGAAGTTACGAAAAATGAATATTACCAAAAGTATAAAAACTATGTATTGGTGATAGGTGAAAGTGCAAGAGCCGATTATTTTTCAGTTTTTGGTTATGATCATGAAACCACGCCGTTTTTAAATCAAGCTAAAGGTATCTTTTTCACAAAAGCCTATTCACCTAGTTATGGCACCGTTTTATCGCTATCCCGAACACTCCAATTACCATTGAAAGACGGTATAGATTTTGACGTTAAAAACAATATTATGAATTTGGCCAATAAGGGTGGTTATGAAACGATTTGGATTACCAATCAAGGTAAATTAGGTACTCATGATACGTCTTCATCTTTTATTGCCAGCAGTGCTAAACACCTTGAATACTTGCATACAGGTAGTTATCAGTCTTTCAATGTAGATGATGACGAATTGTTAGTGAGGTTAGAAAAGTATTTGAAAGAACCTGTAGAGGGTTCGCGTGTGATTGTTTTACATACTTTTGGTTCACATGTCGATCCTTGTCATCGTTTACATGGCTTTGAAAACAACTTTACCGTATTTAAGAAAAAAGAGGCGAATTGTTATCTTGCGACGATCCGAAAAACAGATGAGTTTTTGAGAAAGCTGCAAGAACGAATCAGCAAAGAGGGTAGTTATTCGATTATTTATTTTTCTGATCATGGTATAGAAGTCAATGATGAACGTGTAGGGCCTAGTTCGATGTACATTAGTAGTTATCATGTTCCATTCCTAATCTTGAACAGTGATAGTCGGGAACATGAGATTTATGATAAATACTACAGTAATCTGCATTTTATGTCTTTGTATGCCCAATGGCTAGGTTTAAACACCAATCACACGGATAAGGCTTTTAACCCTCATCATGTTCAAACGATGAAAGAAGTTTCTCCTTTGCTTATTTATTATGAGGGGGAAAATGAAGACGGTAACTACAAAAGAATGGTTTCTCCTTTGTTATTACCCGAAGATAAAAACCTAGAAAGCACATCAGAGAAAAAATAGTGTACTTTAAAGCTTGTGTTTAAGCGGTTCTTGGTAAGTGTAATCGCTGAATCGGATATAAGTGATGGATAAACGGCTGATGCAACACGTGACGGTGGTGGGCGGTTTAATCGATGGGTTTAAAGATCGACTGCTTCATGAAAGCTCGTGTTTAAGCGGTTCTTTCGAGTAAAGATAAATTTAAATATCAGGGAATAAAAGTTCCTTGGCTTTATTGATCACGGACTGAGGCGAAATTTCTTGCATGAGATTGGGGGTGCTGAGTTTTTTTGCCCAGTTTTGAGTAGATGAATGTTTAAACTCTTGGGCCGCATGTTTCTCATACACCGAAATAACATTATCAAGCTGTAAATAAGGTCCTGTGCGAGTAGGGTTATGATAGGCATATAGTCCAATGACGGTTGTGTCTAAAGCATTGGCAATATGTACGGGTCCTGAATCGGGGGCAATGACTAAATCAACTTGAGCGATTAAAGCGGCCAATTCTCTAAGACTGGTTTTGCCTACTAAATTAATCACAGGTACTTGGCATTGTTGTTCGATTTTTTGTGCACACAAACGTTCACGTTCGCTCGGTGAGCCTGCTAATAAAATATGAGCTCCACATTGATGTAACGCTTGGATGGTTGCTGCGTATCCCTCAATGGTCCAATCTTTTTCCGCTTTGCTTGAACAAGGAGAAATTAAGACATTTTTTTTATTGGCCATAAGATAGACTGACATATCTTCTTTCATTTCTTTTGGCAAATAGAAATTCCAATGTGGAGTTTCCATGGGTACGCCTAATAAACGAGCAAATTCGATAAACCCTGATAATACGTGGTTTTCAGACGGACGCTCAATTTTTTTATTGGTAAATAACCATTGGCCCTCTCTGGCTCGTTCTTTGTTAAACCCAATTTTATATTTGGCCTTGATGAATAAGGAAAGTAAAGAAGCACGAAAAGATGATTGCATATTGAGTAGTGCATCAAATCGCTTTCCTTTTAATGCTTGATGCACTTCTTTAAAGGCGTGCAATCCTTTCTTTTTGTCAAATACAACAAAATGGATATTTGGAATGCCTGTTAATAAGCCATATTCTGTTTTTCCGACAACCCAAGTGATTTCTGTTTTAGGAAAATGAGTTTGTATTGCTTGAACGACTGATAAAGCATTACACACATCGCCAACAGCTGAAAGTCTTAATATACAGATAGACTGCGGTTCTTTGTTAAATAAGCTCATAAAAACAGACGTATGAATAAAGTAAATGTGACTATTGTAAAATAAAATATTATTAAACATACATAGGCTGTCTGCACGGACTGAATTTATGAATAACATTCAATTTGAAAATGAAACGTTTTTGCTGAATACTCAAACGCTTGAATATTCCGTACAGCAGATGTTTTGTCTTGATTTTTGGAAAAAAGAAAAAAGAATATTAGGTCATGCGAAAGGTAGAGGCATTACTTGGTTTTTAAAAAGTGCAGATTTATTCGGTGTTGACACGGCTTTAAGACATTATTATCGAGGTGGATTGATCGGAAAATTAAATCGCGATCTGTTTTTGTACACTGATGAGCATAAAACACGAAGTTTTGCAGAATTTAATTTATTAAAACGTCTTCATGAATTAGGATTAGCTGTGCCTAAACCGATAGCAGCACGTATGCAAAAAGTCGGCGGTATTTTCTATCGAGCAGATATTTTGCTTGAAAAGATTGATGGGGCCAGTGATTTAACGGTCTTGTTGAAAACATCTTTACCTGAACTGGTTTGGGAACGTATTGGTCAGGAAATAAAAAAACTGCATCAGGCACAAGTGAATCATCGTGATTTAAATTGTCATAATATTTTGATACAGTCTGGCACAGAGAAAATTTATCTGATTGATTTTGATAAATGTGCCATCGAATCGGGTGAACGATGGAAAGAAGAAAATTTATTGCGACTTAAACGTTCATTTGAAAAAGAAAAACAACGCATGGGCATTGTGTTTGATGATGCTTGTTGGATGTATTTGTTGAAAGGTTATGAACGTGTTTAATCTATAAAACATCGTGGATAGTGATTTTGGGGATGTCTGATACGTCGCGTTTAATGCATCATGGATGAGGTTGTATTAACATATTTTGAAAGTTCTATCATCCACAAAATGATGGTGTGTTATGGATTCTGAACATCTTCAACTGTTCGTATTATGCTTGTTATAAGATTTTTTTGCAGAAAGTTAATATGAAAACAGTTGTGTCAGAATGTACTGGTTAAAAGATTTTTTATGTCATGAAGAAAGTTAAGGTAGTACGGCTATTCATTCACTTTTGAACAGTTATCAGATTCCATTATTTTGTAAGAAAAATTAAACTTCTTTTGACATCGATAATGTGAAGACCTCTTCATTCTGCAAGAAAATTCAGAGGTCTTTTTAAATAAAAGTTTATTTCTTCACTACGGTAATCGTCCATTTCGCAGGATCGATTTGTGCAAAGTCCTTCACTTCATATCCTTCGTCGGCAGCCCATTGTGGAATGCTATCGGTGGCCTGTGTGCAGTCAAACTCAATGATTAACTGATCGCCAGTATTGAGTTGGTTCATCGCGTTTTTTGCTTCGACTAAAGGAAAAGGGCAAACGTTACCGACAGTGTTTAATTTAAGATCCATTTATTTTCTCCTGATTGAGTGTTTAATAACGATTTTTGCTGAGGTCTCACGATAGTGAAATAAGCGGCAATCCATGTTCCTAATGTAAAGAATAGTAATGAAATCCATCCTTGCCAGCTAAATAAGGCGGTTTCGACCATACCATTACCGACTGTACAACCACCTGCTAAACTGGCACCGATTCCCATTAACACACCACCAAATAGGCTACTGATAATGGTTTTAGTATCAGGGACGCGTACTCTAAATTCACCGCTTGCTTTGGCGGCAATAAACGAACCGATAAGAATGCCGATAACAAGCAATACACCCCAGTTGATGTAACGAGTATCAGCGGTGACAAGGTATTGAATAAGGTTTGCAGAAGGTGTGGTAATACCAAGTCCAAAGTTTCTGCCAGATGCGATGCTTAATGGCCAAGCAACGATGGCAATGACACCAATTAAGGTCGCAGTGAAAAAAGGGTGCCAACGTTTTTCAAACAGAAAATGTGCAATCCCTGTTCTTTTAGGTGGCAGTTCAGCGATCTTTGCTTTTGGTTTCGATAGTTCGCGAATAAGTAAATAAGCGAC
Organism: Basilea psittacipulmonis DSM 24701; assembly: GCF_000743945.1. NCBI lineage: Bacteria > Pseudomonadati > Pseudomonadota > Betaproteobacteria > Burkholderiales > Alcaligenaceae > Basilea > Basilea psittacipulmonis. Next base: position 517,400 of record NZ_CP009238.1, read on the forward strand.
TAAAAGTACAAACAAAGTTAATAATATCCAAGATGAAATGCCTAACGTTTCATAGATAAAGGTGTCGCCTAGTGCAATGGATTTTAGCCCACGATTAGCATCTCCTAAAGGACCTGTTCTCATGATGGCACTAAACAACATGTACATAAATAGGGCGATCCAACTGCCTACTAAGCCTTCACCTGAACGATACCAAGTACCGGTGGCACACCCGCCTGCTAATACAATACCGATACCAAACATTAATCCACCAGCAATTGTGGCAATTAAAGGAATAGGTTCAGCAGGGTTTTGCTTGATAATACCCAAGTTTAAAAGTACGTAAATGCCGACGGATTGAATAGCAATAACCAGTAAGAATGCGATAAACATTCGTGATTTTTTTAGTAAGTATAAATCTCTTAATGCACCCGTTACGCAAAACCTGCCTCTTTGCAAAACGAATCCTAAAATCGCACCACATAGTAATCCAGTTAAGATCATGTTAATAATTCCCACTAAAATAAGAAAAGCATGCTGTGTTAAAAAGTTTTTGGAATGATGATATTAAGAAGAACTTAATAAAATAATTCCTTACCTATAGATATAAACGATGTTGCGATCTTGCTCAAGAGAATTATGCAGTTTTTGGCTGAAAAATTGAAATTTGTAGTAGTTTTAAAACATTGATTATTAATATATTTTTAATAATAGATTAAATGGAAGTATATCTTGTAAATAAAATCATATGCTTATTGATTTAAATAAATCGGTGCTTAATATTTTTTAAATAAATAAAATTCCATTTCTTATTTTTGAATCTTTAAATAAGTGTTTAAAAATCTACTTTCTGACAAAAAACTGACAGTTTTCTATCATTAAGCTGACAAATACATTACAATGTATGAGTTCTGTTTTGATACATTAATGTTTTTTTATGAAACACCTTTATAAACCTCTGAAAATCAGAGAAAAAGAGCTTATTCCTATTGTGCAAGGTGGAATGGGGGTAGGTATATCGGCAAGTAGCTTATCTAGTGCGGTTGCTAGAGAGGGTGGTGTAGGTACCATTGCTAGTATTGATTTGCGTCATTTGCACCCCGATTTATTAGAAGAATCAAAGGTTAATCCCTCAGCTGAAAATTTTTTACGTCTGAATCATATTGCCTTGGATAGAGAGATTAAAACGGCTTTGAAAAACAGCCAAGGCAAAGGCATGATTGCGGTCAACGTGATGAAAGCGGTAAAAGACTTTGAGGGCTTGGTTCGTCAATCTTGTGAATCAGGTGCTGAAGCAATTGTGATGGGGGCAGGGTTGCCTTTAGAACTTCCAGATTTAACGGCTGATTTTCCTCAGGTTTGTTTGTTTCCGATTTTGTCTGAATCTCGTGGTGTTCAAATTGTTTTGAAACGTTGGATGAAAAAGAATAGATTACCCGATGCGATTGTGATTGAACATCCTAATCATGCGGGTGGACACTTGGGGGCGACACAGATTACGGATTTAGGGCATGAACGTTTTAGTTTTCCGCGTGTGGTGGAAGAGGTTCATGAAATCTATAAAAACTTGGGCATTGAAAATGAGCATATTCCACTTATTTTGGCGGGTGGTATGGCTCATCATAAGAAAATCGATACGGCTTTAAATGTTTGGGGAGCCGATGCGGTGCAGATTGGAACGGCCTTTGCGGTAACTCATGAAGGTGATGCACATCCAAACTTTAAGAAAGTCTTGGCGGATGCGGAAGAAGAGGATATTGCTGAATTTATGTCAGTAGCGGGATTGCCTGCCAGAGCGGTAAAAACCTCGTTCTTAGAAAAATATTTGAAAAGTGAGTCTAAGTTACAATCTGTTGCTAAAGCTGATCCAAGAAGATGTACAGAGTCTTTTAACTGCTTGCAAGTCTGTGGTTTGCGAGATGGGATTAGTAAAATAGGCCAATTCTGTATTGATCAAAGACTTAGTGATGCGTTAAAAGGCGATTTGAAAAAAGGTCTATTCTTTAGAGGTAAAGATCCTTTGCCATATGGGCATGAATCTCGAAGTGTCAAAGATACGATTCATTACTTGTTGACAGGGGAATTGGTGCCAGCTGTTTAACCATCAGTTGTTGAGATCGGGAAAGAAGACGTGCCTTAGTGTGCGTCTTTTTTTATGGGTGTTTAAAAAAATGAAAATGTTTTTTTGAGATGCAGGTATGGGCCTGATCTAATCGTTTGGGTAAGAAACACCAAGCTCGGATGTCTGATTTAGGGGATGTCTAAACGAGATGTGCTTAAACTCGTACAGTCTGAGTCGTTGAATAATAAATACCAAGCTCGGATGCTTGATTTAGGGCGTGTCTAAACGAGATATGCTTAAACCCGTACAGTCAGACCCGTTAAATGATAAACACCAAGCTAGGATGTCTGATTTAGGGGATGTCTAAATGAGATGTGCTTAAACTCGTACAGTCTGAGTCGTTGAATAATAAACACCAAGCTCGGATGCTTGATTTAGGGTGTGTCTAAACGAGATGTGCATAAACCCGTACAGTCTGATTCGTTGAATAATAAACACCAAGCTCGGATGTCTGATTTAGGGGATGTCTAAACGTGATAAGCCAGGTAAAGTGGCGAAACTTTGGGTTTGGACGGTGTGAAAGAAATCTTGTATATAAGCCATGTCCGTCATATTTTCACGCGTGGCTGCATATAATTCGCTAGTGAGTCCTTGAGGGGTGATTTTCTTGGCGATTACGTAGCCTCTTTGTAAATAAGGTAACACGGCCCAATAGGGTAGGGTTGCAATGCCTCGTTTGCTGGCGACTAATTGGACAATAGCAATCGTTAGTTCGCTAGTGCGTCGAGCAGGGTTGATATTGGCTGGTTCTAAGACTTTTCTGACGACATCCAACATATCGTCCGAAACGGGGTAAGTAATCAATGTTTCGTTTTTGAAGTCGTTTGCTTCCCAGATTTCTTTTGAAGCTAGAGGGTGGTCTTTGGCACAAATACCGACCATTTCATAGGAAAACAGAGGTTGAAAATTAATGCCAGGAGTGGGTTCTACCTCTGAAACAACGGCCCAATCAGCACGATGTGAAAGTAATAGACCTACTGGATCTGTGTGAAATCCTGAAACAATATCTAATTCAACTAAGGGCCAACTTTGTCTGAATAAATCCATTGCAGGCATTAGCCAATCAAAACAAGTGTGACACTCGATTGCAATCCGTAATTCACCCGCTTCACCCTCTTTAAGGCGTGCGACATCAAGTTCCGCTTCAATGACTTGAGGTAAGATACGGTGTGCAAGTTTGAGTAAACGTGTTCCTGCTGGTGTGAACCGAACAGGTTGTGTTTTACGTTCTAGTAATGGTAAGCTATATAAGTCTTCTAAGCCTTTTATTTGGTGAGACAGTGCGGATTGGGTAACACAGACTCTTTCGGCAGCTAATGATAAACTACCTGTTTCTTCGATGGCTAATAATGTACGCAAATGGCGTAAATCAATATATATGGGCTTCATGAAAATAATTCACTCAAACTATGAAAATAAATAAGTTGAATTCATTCTAAAAGTACTGCATAGTATAACCTATTGTGAGTTTTAAATTGTTTAGCAATATTAATAAAAAAGATAAATGGATATTCTATGGGTTATGCAAAACATATCAATGTATTAAATCAGTCATTGGCAGAGTTAGATGGAAATATCAACGTTTCTTTTGAATTTTTTCCCCCTAAAAATGAAGAAATGGAGCATATTTTGTGGAGTTCGATTAATCGATTGGCTCCTTTAAAACCCAAGTTTGTCTCAGTGACTTATGGTGCTAATTCTGGTGAACGTGAACGTACGCATAGTGTGGTTAAAGCGATTCAACAGAAAACGGGATTGATTGCGGCCCCGCATTTAACCTGTATTGATGCGACTAAGGAAGAGTTGAGTCAAATTGCAAAAGATTATTGGAATAATGGAATTCGTAATATCGTGGCGTTAAGAGGGGATGAGCCAGTAGGGTATGAAAAAAAAGAATTTTATGCCAGTGATTTGGTGAAAATTTTAAAAGATGTTGCTGATTTTGAAATATCGGTGGCGGCTTATCCAGAGGTGCATCCAGAAGCGAAATCGGCACAGGCGGATCTTTGGTATTTAAAACAAAAAGTGGATAACGGTGCTACGCGTGCGATTACCCAATTTTTCTTTGACATCGATACCTATTTGCGTTTTCGTGATCGCTGTGCTGCGATCGGTATTGATGTGGAAATCGTACCAGGTATCTTGCCCGTGACAAACTTTAAACAGTTGTTGAAAATGGCGACTTTAACGAATGTCAAAATCCCCCAATGGCTAAGTAAACGTTATGAGGGGCTTGAAAACGACCCTATTACGCGTAATTTGATTGCAGCGAGTGTGGCGATTGATATGGTGAGAATTTTGTCTAGTGAGGGGGTCAAAGACTTTCACTTTTACACGCTTAATCGTTCAGAATTAACCTATGCGATTTGTCATACTTTAGGGTTGCGAGCAGATACATCGGCTGTTTGATTAGTTTTTCAGAATTTTAAGAAAAGATGCCCATCTAGATAAAGATTTAGGTGGGTGTTTTTTTTTGTCCATAAAATGTTCAAAAGAACGAAGAGAGGGGGGTACATGACGTATGCTGAAATCCTGAATGCTTGGATGGGTGAGGTAATAAAGTGTGTAAGATAGATGGGCAGGATGAGTGCGATGGACGATCGGATCGAGTGGGCGTGAACCACTGGGATGATGGTGACATCAGGATTTAGGTGGTCGATGGGTGATAAAGTGTGTAAGATGGACGATCGGATCGAGTAGGTGGGAGCCGCTGGGATGACGGTGACATCAGGATTTAGGTGTGGGATGGGTGAGGTAATAAAGTGTATAAGATAGATGAGAAAATAAATTCAGGGGAAGTTTTTGGTCAATTTTTGTTATTTTACTGTACAAAAACACAGTAATCAAGAAAAAGAAAAAAACCTTATAAATCAGTATGTTGGTATATATTCACATTGATTTATAAGGTTTTTTATACAGTAGTTTAACCAGTATCTTGGTGCGAGCGGAGAGACTCGAACTCTCACACCTCACGGCGCTGGAACCTAAATCCAGTGCGTCTACCAATTCCGCCACGCTCGCTCGCACATAAGCGATCATTATAAAATTAGTCTTCTTTTTAAGGCAAGTGTTTTTTATACAGTCCGACTTGTTTGTATCATTTTTTATACAAATCGTAATGAAACAGGTAAATTTTCTTGAGGGTAAGCAAAAGGATGGCGTGGAACTTAACGCTCTTTGTCCTTTATTTTGCTGTTTTTTATCTTGCTTACCTTCTTATGAAAAAAATTCAAGTCAAATATGAAAATAAATAAGTTGCATTCATTTTAAAAGTATCAGATAGTATCACTAACGAAATATGAATTGAATTTGTATGCTTTGCCATGCAAAAAATTAATAGGAGTTAAATAATGACAACATTTCATGTCCTCGGGTTCCCAAGAGTTGGTCCTAATCGTGAATTAAAATTTTCACAAGAGCGTTATTGGCGTGGCGAAGTAACAGAAGCTGAATTGCTTGATGTCGCGAAATCTTTAAGAGAAACAAACTGGAAAAATCAAGCTGCTGCCAATGCAGATTATGTGGCGGTGGGTGATTTTACTTTCTATGATCACATTCTAGATTTACAAGTGGCAACGGGAGCGATTCCTGCTCGCTTTGGCTTTGATAGTCAAAACTTGACATTGGCTCAATACTTCCAATTAGCTCGTGGTAATAAAGATCAATTCGCTATCGAAATGACAAAATGGTTCGATACGAACTACCACTATTTGGTTCCAGAGTTTCACAAAAACACCGTATTCAAAGCCAATGCAAAACACTATGTACAACAGTTACAAGAAGCTCAGGCATTAGGTTTGAAAGCGAAACCAACGATTGTAGGCCCTGTTAGCTTCCTGTATTTAGGTAAGGAAAAAGGTCAAGAAGCCTTTAATCGCCTTGATTTATTGCCTAAATTATTACCTGTTTATGTCGAGATTCTAAATGAATTAGTGAAAGCAGGTGCAGAGTGGATTCAGATTGATGAACCAGCATTGGCAGTTGACCTATCTCAGGAATGGGTTGATGCAGTGAAAGCAAGCTATGAAACATTGAGCAAAGCTGTGAATGCTAAATTGTTATTAGCAACATATTTTGGTTCAGTTGCCGATCATGCTGATTTGTTGAAAGCCTTACCAGTAGCAGGTTTGCACATTGATTTGGTACGTGCACCAGAACAATTAGCTGCTTTTGAGAACTACGATAAAGTCTTATCTGCAGGTGTAATTGATGGTCGTAATATTTGGTGTGCTAATTTAAACAAAGTACTAGACACCTTAGAGCCTTTAAAAGCAAAATTGGGCGATCGTTTATGGATTGCGCCAAGTTGTTCTTTATTACACACACCTTATGATTTATCAGTGGAAAAAGAATTAGATGCTGAATTGGCTTCTTGGTTGGCGTTTACGTTGCAAAAAGTACAAGAATTGAATGTTCTAAAAACCGCTTTAAATGAGGGTCGTCCAGCGGTGGCGACTGAATTGAAAGCTAGTGCTGATGCTGCTCAAGCTCGTGCTTCCTCAGCTCGTATTCACCGTGCTGAAGTGGCTAAACGTTTGGCTGAATTACCTGCTAATGCCGATCAACGTCAATCTCCATTTGAGAAACGTATTGAGGCACAGCAAGCATGGTTAAATCTACCATTATTGCCAACGACCACGATTGGTTCATTCCCACAAACTTTGGAAATTCGTCAAGCTCGTGCAGCCTTTAAGAAAGGGGCTTTGAGTCTAGAAGACTACACGGCTGCAATGAAGAAAGAAATTGCTCATGTGGTTAAGGTTCAAGAAGAATTGGATATTGATATTCCTGTTCACGGTGAAGCTGAACGTAACGACATGGTGGAATACTTTGGTGAACTATTAGATGGTTATGCCTTTACGAAGTTTGGCTGGGTACAAAGCTATGGTAGTCGTTGTGTGAAACCACCGATTATTTATGGTGATGTTGTTCGTCCTGAACCGATGACAGTGTCTTGGTCTAGCTATGCTCAAACACTGACTAAACGCCCAATGAAAGGGATGTTGACAGGTCCTGTAACGATGTTGCAATGGTCGTTTGTTCGTAACGATATTCCTCGTAGTGAAGTGTGCAAGCAGATTGGTTTGGCATTGAACGATGAAGTGCGTGACCTTGAAAAAGCAGGTATTAAAGTGATTCAAATCGATGAACCTGCTATTCGCGAGGGCTTGCCTTTGAGACGTGCTGATTGGGATAACTATTTAGCATGGGCAACAGAAGCGTTCCGTTTAACCAGCTATGGTATCGAAGACTCAACACAGATTCACACGCATATGTGTTACTCTGAATTTAACGACATTCTACCTGCTATCGCAGCGATGGATGCGGATGTGATTACGATTGAAACATCACGTTCTGATATGGAATTATTAGATGCTTTCGTGAAGTTTAAATATCCTAATGATATTGGTCCAGGTGTCTATGATATTCATAGTCCACGTGTGCCAACAGAAGCTGAGATCGAGCATCTACTACGTAAAGCATTAGAAGTCATTCCTGCTAAACGTCTGTGGGTGAACCCTGATTGTGGCTTGAAAACACGTGCTTGGCCAGAAACAACTGCCGCACTGAAAGTGATGGTGGATGTAGCGAAGAAATTACGTGCTGAGTTAAACGCGTAATACTTAGTTTTTTCCAACGTAAATCCTTAACTCCCGTCTGTGTGATGCATGATGGGAGTTTTTTTATGGTTGATTAAAAATCCCATTTTAAATCTATCTTGATTTTATAAATACGCTAGTTTTTCAACATTCGATAGTCATTTTATAGCTCATCAAAACCCTTATGTATTGGACGATTGAGCATCCCGTTAATCCCCAACCATCGTTTGTTGATCAGTTGAAGATTACATTAACTCCCAAAACCTCATATATTCATCAGCTAGAAAAACTCATTATTCAGACATGTTTGTTGTCTTTGCTCAATTAATGTTTCACCGCAGAAATATTTTCCTTTTATTGACATTAGCATCTTGATTTTTAGTCAAAAATGGTTTAAAGTGGGAAAAAGTGTAATTATGTGTTAGAAAGTGGGTCAAAAGTGTTTTTTCAAGGAAATAGTGCATTGTCATTAGACGCGAAGGGTAGGATGACTATCCCGACGCGTTATCGTGACTACTTGAAAGACCAAGTGCATGGCGAACTGACTATCACATTGAATTTTGAAGGTGGACTGATGATCTATCCTCGCCCAGAGTGGATTAGAAAATCAGAAATCCTCAAGGAACTACCAGCAAGTAAAACGAACGTACAGCGTATCTTGTTGGGGAGTGCTCGAGACGTAGAGATTGATTCTGCGGGTCGGATTTTAATTGCACCTGAACTACGCTCACAGGTTAATATCGAAAAAGATGTTGTCTTGGTGGGAATGGGTAATCGTTTTGAACTTTGGTCGGCTGAACAGTATGCAGCTCAGTTGGAGCGTGATAAGGCGAGTGTATTAGCACAGGGCCTTGGTGACTTTTCGCTGTAAGAGGCATATATGACAGGCTTTGTGCATAAAACAGTCTTATTAAATGAAACTGTGAATGCTCTAGTTTATCCAGAGTATCATGCGAAGGATAGTGCGATGTGCAACGTGCTACCCGTCGCTAACAAAACGGGAACTTTTGTAGATGGAACCTTTGGTCGAGGAGGGCATAGTAGGGCTTTGCTAAGGCATTTAGCAGCCGATGCTCGTTTGATTGTTTTTGATAAAGATCCAGAAGCGATTCAATCGGCCAATGAATTAGCGCTTGAAGATAAAAGAGTGACCGTGATTCACGATGCGTTTTCCAGTATGCAGGAACATTTGTCTGCGATGGGAATAACGAATATTCAAGGCGTGATGCTTGATTTGGGTATTTCTTCTCCCCAAATTGACGATGCCAGTCGTGGTTTTTCTTTTATGAAAGACGGTCCTTTGGATATGAGAATGGATAGCAGTCGCGGTATGACGGCTGCTCAGTGGCTACATGAAGCTAGTGTAGAAGAAATTAAAGAGGTAATAAAAAATTATGGCGAAGAACGGTATGCTTTCCAGATTGCAAAGACGATTGATCGTCGCAGGCAAGAACAACCCATACGCACTACGCTCGAACTTGCTGAACTCATCTCAAGCTGTGTTAGGACGCGTGAGAAAGGCCAGCACCCTGCCACACGCACCTTTCAAGCTATACGGATTTTCCTTAACGAAGAGTTGCAAGAGCTTTCACGCAGCCTCACGTCAATACTAACCTTATTAGATACTCAGGCGAGAATGGCTATTATTAGCTTTCACTCGCTTGAAGACAGAATGGTGAAACAGTTTATTTCGGCAGCATCTAAACCAGGTGCTGCTTATTCACGTTTACCATTAAGAGAATCTGAAATGCCTCAAGCCACTTTGTTAGATTTAGGCAAAAGAAAGCCAAGTGAGAAAGAAGTAGAAGAAAACCCACGCTCAAGATCGGCTATATTACGCGTTGCTCAAAGAACGGGAGTGACACGATGATTAATGCGATTAAAACGTGTGCCTTATTTTTGTTGCCTGTTTATTTTGTTTATGCTGCTTGTGAATTGGTTTCGATTCGTTATCAGTTACGAAAGTTAAATACCGATATTAGCGTTATTCAGGTTCAACAAGAACGTCTTGAAAGTGAGTGGAAATATTTACAATTAGATCGCTCAAGAATGATGACTGGTGCTAATTTAATTAAAGAAGTGCAGGAAAAATTAAAAATGTATGAACCGAGTGCTTCTGAGGTGCTCTATCTGCCTGATACTTTGATTCAGTAAGGGTTCGATATGTTTAAAAAACTATTCAAATCCAAAAAAACAACAGAAAAGATCAACACTGGAGAGAAGTTACGTGCCATTAAAGAAAAGATCGATAAAGTAAAGTATCGTTCTCAAGAATGTCACCTGATTATGTTAGGTGCGTTCGTTTTGGTCATGATGTATTTTGTGTATATTCAAATATGGCAACGTGATCTGTATGTCAGTCAAGGGAATATTCGTTTTCTTAACACCATTGAAATACCTGCCACCAGAGGAAAAATTATCGATGCTAATGGTGATATTCTGGCCAGTAGTATTCCTGTGGTATCGGTGTGGTCTGATCGCTCGTTAACCATTGGTGCACCTGAAGAGAAATTAAGAGCGTTGGCAAAGATTCTGGATATGAAGTATTCAGAATTACAAACTAAATTATTAGTGAAAAGAAATTTTATTCCTATTAAACGACAGGTTATCTTAGAAAAGAAAGACGAAATCAAAGCGTTAAAAATACCTGGTATTCAGTTTATCAATGAATCTAAGCGTTATTATCCTCAAGCGAATTTATTTGCACATATGGTTGGATTTACCAATATGGAGGGCGTTGGAGCTGAAGGTATTGAGTTGCGTTATGAAAAAGATTTGCAAGGTACGCCAGGTATAAAAACAGTTTTGCGTAACCGAATGGGACAGATTATCGATGATCCGCAGAACTTTGAACCAGAAAAAAATGGTCAAGATATTAAATTAACGGTAGATAGTCGTATTCAATATTTGGTAGCAAATATTTTAAGAGATGCGATTAAAGAATATGATGCGGCCTCAGGCGGTGCGATCGTGATAGATGTAAAAACAGGGCATATTTTGGCGATGGTGAGTTTGCCTGATTACAACCCTAATAATCTCCAAGAACGCAGGGGTTCTAAACTCAGAAATCGAGTGATTACAGATGTTTTTGAACCGGGTTCCATTATCAAACCATTAGTGGCGGCTTTGGCTTTAGATAGTAAAGCGATAACGACGCGTACATTGTTTGATACGGGAAATGGACGTTATGTTTACCAAGGTTCTGTTATTACAGACGTAAGTCGCCATAATGGTGTATTAGATGTCGCAGGTATCATACGACGTTCAAGTAATATCGGCATGACGATGATTTCGGAACGATTGACGGCTGAACAAATGTGGTCTGTGTTTAACGCATTGGGCTTGGGAACAACACCCTCTATTGCTTTTCCAGGTGCGGCATCAGGGATTTTAAGACCGTGGCAAAAATGGCGATTGATTGAAAAAGCCACGATGTCCTATGGTTATGGTTTGTCCGTTTCGCTGTTGCAAATTGCACAAGCTTACACAGCATTGGCAAGAGGTGGCGATATGATTACGGTTGGTTTGGGTCCGAAAGACGACCATCCTAGCACCGTGAAAGTTTTTTCTTCCGAGGTTTCACGTCAGATTATTGATATGATGGCGGCGGCAGTCAGTCATGAGGGTGGAAATAATGTTCAGCAATATTCGCCAAATTATCGTATTGCTGGTAAAAGTGGTACGGCTAGAAAAATTGTCAATAAAGAGTATTCCAAAACAGATTATCGAGCTTCTTTTGTGGCCATTGCACCCGTTCAACATCCTAAAATAGTTGTAGCGGTGACGATAGATAGACCATTGAAGAAAAATTATTATGGAAGTGTCGTATCAGGGCCTGTTGCTGCAAAAATTATCGATGGTACATTACGTTATTTGTCCGTACCACCAGAGCCGCCAGAAGATAAAACCTCAACAGCGACTCAATAATCGCTTAGGAGACAATAATGACTTATGTAAATATGGATAAAACTGTGGTAACAGAAGTGTTGAAATGGTTGAAAGCGTATGCTCAGCCTTTTTGCAGACTTCAAATGGATTCACGAAAAGTACAGGCAGGTGATGTATTTGTTGCCGTAAAAGGAGAAAAAGATAACGGCGCTAAATATTTGAGCCAAGCGATTGAAAAAGGTGCGATAGGTGCGATTGTAGATGATCCTACGATGGCCGTTCCCATTGGTTTTCCCGTGATGATGGTGCTTGATCTGAAAAAACATTTAGGCGAGATCGCTCATCATTGGTATGGCAAACCATCTGATCAATTGAAAGTTATTGCGATTACAGGAACTAACGGAAAAACAAGCACGGTTAACTGGATTGCCCAAATATTAAATCGTGCAGGTATGCCATGTGCTAGTTTAGGTACATTGGGGGCTATCCTGCCAGATGGTCAGAATTTAGAAGCATCTTTAACCACACCTGATGTATTAAGTATTCATTATTTATTATATTTATGTGTGCAACATTCCATACAAGTCGTGGCATTAGAAGCCTCGTCTATTGGACTGGATCAAGGTCGTTTGAATTCTGTTACGATTGATTATGCAGGTTTTACGAATTTGACTTTGGATCATTTGGATTATCACCAAACACTGGAACATTACGCCCAATCCAAAGCATTACTTTTTTCTAGACCTACCTTAAAACGGATGGTCATCAATGCTGATGATCACTTAGGACAGGAGCTGATTGCCGAATATCCTGCTGCGATGTCGTATAGTATTAAACAACAAAAAGCGACCATTCAAGCCTTAGATATCGATGTTAAGCAGGGATCCTATCGCCTTTACTATGAGGGTAGATTTTATGCGATTCAAAATCAATGTTTAGGGTTGCATAATGTTGCCAATCAATTGCTCGTGTTGGGAATATTAACTTCATTTTTGCCGATAGAAAAAATTGTGGCATGCTTAAATGATTTACAGCCGATTGATGGTCGTTTGCAGTTGGTCAGCATAGGTAATGATGACGATCCTTTGGTTTTTGTAGATTATGCTCATACACCAGATGCGTTAGAACGAGCATTAAATTCGCTACGCCCTTTGTGTCAAGGTAAATTGAGGGTGGTGTTTGGTTGTGGTGGAGATAGAGATACGTCTAAACGTCCTATTATGGGCAAGATTGCCAGTGATTTGGCGGATCTTGTTTTTATCACCAGTGATAATCCTCGTACAGAAGAACCAGATAAAATTATTCAAGAGATTCAATCTGATTTATCCGATGTGCAGGTTGAAATAAAACGTGAGGTGGCGATATTACAAGCTATCTTGACTGCTGAAAAAAATGATGTGATCTTGATCGCTGGAAAGGGGCATGAAACCTATCAAGATAGCCAAGGAGTGAAAAAGTTTTTTGATGATCGTTTGTGGTCGGCACTTGGTTTGTATATGCGTCATACCCAAGGGTTTAGTACGGATTCTAGACACGCTAAAACGGATGAGATTTTTATTGCTTTAAAAGGTGAGCGTTTTGATGCACATGATTTTTTGGCTAATACAGCATCATCCGTATGTGTGGTGAATCATTTAACCCCATCTGTTAAAGATAAAAAATTTATTTATGTAGAAGATACCTATGATGCTTTAGCCAGTATGGCCACTGCTTGGCGAAAACAATTTCAAGTTCCTGTGATTGCCGTAACGGGTTCAAATGGTAAAACAACTTGCAAGGAAATGATTGCCAGCATACTTCATCAAGCTTATGGTGATGATTATTTAGCGACAAAAGGAAATTTAAATAATCATATTGGTGTGCCGTTGACCTTGCTTAGTATGCGTGCGTATCATCGTGCAGCCGTGGTGGAAGTAGGGATGAATCATCCAGGCGAAATTTCTTATTTGGCTAAGATAGTGCAACCTACTATCGCTTTGCTCAATAATGCCCAAAGAGAACATCAAGAATTTATGAAAACTGTGGATGCGGTCGCTCGCGAAAACGCTTGCGTCTTTCAATATCTGACTTACCCTAAAATAGCGGTATTCCCTGCTCATGATGTTTATACATCGTTGTGGTGTGAGTTAGCAAAAGATAGTCAAATTCATGTATTCGGCGAGGGTACGGATTATTTTGTTTCAGATATTCAACTTACTGAAAATCGATGTGTGTTGAATGTAAAAGGTCAATCATTTCCCATTACGTTGAATATCGCGGGTCAACATAATATTCATAATGCCTTAGCCAGTGCCACGTGTGCGGATGCTGCGGGTATTGAACCTCGATTGATTGCACAAGGATTGACGGCGTTTTTACCTGTTAAGGGACGATTGCTGGCAAAAGAAATTCGCGGTATGACAGTGATTGATGATACTTATAATGCCAATCCTGATTCGGTAAAAGCTGCTATTGATGTATTGTCCTTATTGCCACATCCTCAAGTATTGGTGCTAGGTGATATGGCTGAGGTGGGTGAGAATGTCATTGACTGTCATCAAGAAGTGGGACAGTACGCGAAGCAAAAGGGTATTGATTATCTCTTGAGTAAAGGTCATTACACACGATATGCCAGTCAAGAAGTTGAGACAGGGCAACATTTTGATGATTTAAAAACATTAGTGGACACGATTGTTTCATTAAAACCAAAAACAGTATTAGTTAAAGGTTCGCGTTCTGCCAAGATGGAAGCAGTGATTGAACTTTTAGAGGAAGAATAAATTATGCTATATGCCTTTTTTGTTTGGTTATCCAAAACATATTCGTTTTTTTCAGTGTTTGATTACATTACGTTAAGAGCGGTGTTAGCATGTGCCACAGCTTTATTGATCGGCTTATTTTTTGGTCCCATGGTGATTGAAAAATTAAAGGCTTTGAAAATTGGACAAGCGGTTAGACAATACGGTTTAGAGACGCATTTGGTAAAAGATGGTACGCCAACAATGGGGGGCGTTTTAATTCTCATTAGTATCGGTATCAGTACCTTGTTATGGGCGGATTTGAGTAATCGTTTTGTGTGGATTATTTTACTTGTTACGTTAGGATATGGTGCGATTGGATGGGTGGATGACTATCGTAAAGTGGTGTATCGCAACCCTGAGGGCATGCGTTCTCGTGAAAAGTTTTTTTGGCAAAGTCTGATTGGTTTTATTGCAGCTATTTATTTGGCTTATGCTTTAGGCACGAATAATTATTCAGCGATGGGCTTCTTTGACTGGATTTTCCAAGGGTTCCCATCTTTGGAAAATGCTGACCGTACGGAATTAATGGTACCGTTTTTTAAACATTTAAGCATTCCTTTGGGAATCATTGGATTTGTATGCCTAACTTGGGCGGTTATTGTGGGCAGTAGCAATGCCGTGAACTTGACAGATGGTTTGGATGGTTTAGCAATTATGCCAACGGTAATGGTGGGCAGTGCATTGGGCATATTTGCTTATGTAGTGGGTCGAATCGATTATTCAAAATATTTATTGTTTCCATATGTGCCAGGGGCGGCCGAGGTATTGGTATTATGTGCTGCCTTAGCAGGAGCAGGTTTAGCATTTCTTTGGTTTAACACGCATCCCGCACAAGTGTTTATGGGCGATGTGGGGGCCTTAGCATTAGGTGGAATGTTAGGCACGATTGCGGTTATTGTTCGTCAAGAAATTGTCTTGTTTATTATGGGTGGCATATTTGTGGCAGAAACGGTTTCAGTTATGCTCCAAGTATCATGGTTCCGTTATACAAAGAAAAAATATGGTGAGGGGCGACGATTGTTTAAGATGGCACCATTACATCATCATTTTGAAAAATCGGGTTGGAAAGAAACTCAGGTAGTGGTGCGTTTTTGGATTATTACTATCATGCTAGTGTTAATTGGATTAGCAACGTTAAAATTGAGATAGATGATGAATACATATAAATTGCCTCAATCCTTGGTTATTTTTGGATTAGGAGATTCGGGTTTAGCGACAGCAAAATGGGCCTTATCTCAAGGTATGTTGGTTAAGGCAATCGATACGCGAGAAGTGCCACCGATGCTTGAAACGTGGCAAGCCTTGCAAGAAAACCATCCGACGATGACGTTACAGCTTCATCAAGAGTTGCCTAAAGAACATGAGTTAGATGGCTTTGAAGCGATTTTTATTAGCCCAGGATTAAGTCCACACCAAGCAAATATTAAAGCGTGGATAGAACTGGCTCGCGAAAAAAATGTCGAGATTTTGAGTGAAGTGAGTCTGTTTGATCGTTTTATAAAAACTCAAGAAAACTATCATCCTTATATCATTGGTATTACAGGTACAAACGGTAAAACAACCGTTACTTGTATGGTACGCGATATGTTAAATGCTTGCGGTATCGATGCCGTCGCAGCAGGCAATATTTCTCCTCCTATCTTGCAAGTATGTGTGGATAGGGCATCAAATCTACCTCAGGCATGGGTTTTGGAATTATCCAGTTTTCAAATGTTTTTTACAGAATCGCTTCGTTTAGACGCAGCGACGGTATTGAACGTGACTCAAGATCACTTGGACTGGCATAAAGACATGGATGAATATTACTCAGAAAAGGCGAAATTGCTTGATATGAGTGAGGTAGTAGTCATCAATCGTGATGATGATCGTATTCGTCACTATTTGAAAAAACCGATTCAACGCGAATTAACATTTGGTATTAGTCAAGCAAAATATATCGGTGATATGGGGCTGATCCATCAAGGTGATATGGATTGGTTAGCAACGGTCGAGGAAACAGATTTTGCTTTGCCTGAAACCACGCCAAAACGCAAAAAACAAACACAACTTATTCCACAAGAGCGACCTGAAGGTAGGGTAGTGGATTTAATGCCTATCGATGCTTTGCATGTAAAAGGTCGTCATAATATTTCTAATGCAATGGCGGCTTTGTTGTTATGTCGTGCGATTGGTTGTGGTTGGGATGGTCTAATTAGAGCGTTAAGTCAGTATCGAGGTCAGCCTCATCGCACTGAGTTTGTGAGAACGATACGAGAGGTTGATTTTATCGATGACAGCAAAGGAACGAATGTTGGATCAACGGTAGCTGCATTAAATGGTTTAATGAAACCGACTGTATTGATTTTAGGTGGGGTGGGCAAAGGCCAAGATTTTACGCCACTTATTGAACCGATTAATCGATATGCACGTTGTGTGATTACCATGGGTGTGGATGCAGCGGTGATTGAACAAGATTTATCTACGATTCACGTACCGATATTAAGAGTTCATTCTTTAAAAGAAGCGGTCCAAACAGCTATGCAACAAGCAAAAGCGGGAGATCAGGTTTTATTATCACCTGCGTGTGCGAGTTTTGATATGTTTAAAGGATATCATCATCGCGGACAATGTTTTGTGGAAGAGGTTCGAGAATTGGCTTTGGATATGGGTGAGGTTGCGTAATGGGCATCTTTAACTCAAAGACGCGTGTTCAGGGCTCATCAGAAACCTTATCTAACGATTCTTTAAAAGAGATTAATCGTAGTGTTCAACATCGTCCGTTTGATTTAGCCTTGTTAACGATTTTAGCGATCATTTTGATTTTCGGTACGGTGATGGTTTATTCATCATCTATTGCCTTACAAGATGGTCGAAAATTCGCCAGTTACGCGGTGAATTACTTTTTTAATCGACATATACTTTTTATTTTTGCAGGATTATTCATGATGGGACTGGTCATGCTAGTTCCAATGGAAAAATGGCAAAAATATGCGAAATTGCTTTATATCGTGGCGGCGATAGGATTGGTGCTGGTTTTTATTCCACATATCGGGCAACAAGTAAACGGTGCTTCGCGATGGATTCGATTCTTTTCGTTTAAATTGCAACCATCGGAATTTATGAAATTTGCAATGATTATTTTTGTCAGTCATCTCACTTATTTAAAAATGAATGATGGCACACTTAATCATTTACGAAAAGGTGTGGGCATTATCGTTTTGTATGTGGGAGCGGCTGCTGGACTTATCATTAGAGAACCAGATTTAGGTACGACGATTGTGATTATATCGATTGTTTTCATTATCTTGGTCGTGGCGAATATCAATAAAATTTATATTATCCTTTTAATGATAGCTGGCTCGATTTTTGTGGTCGTCATGATCTATGCCTATCCTTGGCGTTGGGCGAGGATTCTTGCGTATCGTGATCCCTTTAATCCAGAATATGCTTCATCTACTTCGTATCAGTTATTGCAATCACTTATCGCGATTGGTCGAGGAGGCTGGTTTGGTGAAGGGTTGGGATCAAGCGTAGGTAAATTGCATTATTTGCCAGAAGCTCATACGGACTTTATTATGGCGGTGGTGGCCGAAGAGTTAGGTGTGGTGGGCGTTTTCTTTGTCATGTTGTTATTTATTTTATTACTTCATCGCATGTTTAGAATCGCACGTCGTGCTTTTGATAATGATTTAATTTTTAATGGTCTAGTTGTTCATGGCATTATTGCTTGGATTTTTGTGCAGTTTATCGTTAATCTAGGCGTGGTATCAGGATTGCTTCCGACTAAAGGATTGACCATGCCTTTTATTAGCTATGGTGGCTCATCGATGGTGATGTTATTAATGGCGATGGGTTTGGTGATAAAAGTGGATTGTATTAATCGTGGTTTGACGCGAGCAAGGAAATTATAGGGTAAATATATGGCAAAAATTCTCATCATGGCAGGTGGCACGGGTGGTCATATCATGCCGGGATTAGCGATAGCAAAGGCATTGCGTTCAAAAGGTTGGGAAGTATCGTGGTTAGGTAATCCTGAACGGATGGAAGGCAGTTTAGTACCTGCACATGGATTTGAGATAACGCCGTTTTACTTTAATGGTGTGCGAGGAAAAGGAATCGCGACACTTTTAAAGCTACCTTTTGTTTTGATCGCTGCTTTTATTCGTGCCAGAAAAATATTAAAAACGATTAAGCCTGATGTTGTATTGGGGATGGGAGGCTATATTTCATTTCCTGTCGGTATGATGGCAGGCTGGCAAGGTATTCCTTTATTAATTCATGAACAAAATGCCGTGATGGGAACGGCTAATCGTATATTGGCAAAACGAGCTAAAAAAGTATTGTGTGGCTTTCCATTACCCTTGCCTGAAGCGGTTTATGTGGGTAATCCTGTGCGTGAAGAATTAATGGATGTGGATAGTCCAGAACAACGTTATCAACAGCGTACAGGTAAATTAAACGTTTTAGTGGTGGGAGGCAGTTTAGGGGCATCAGCACTTAATGAAACTGTTCCATTAGCGTTGAAAGACATACCAGAAGCAGAACGTCCCATTGTCATTCATCAAGCAGGTAAACAGCATATTGAACAGCTAAAACAACATTACGAACAAGCAGGTGTCACTGCAGAATGTCTTGCTTTTATTGATGATATGAAAACCGCTTTGTTAAAGGCTGATGTAGTGATTTGTCGAGCAGGAGCGATGAGTTTGGCTGAAATATCATGCGTGGGAGTGGCTTCATTATTGGTGCCTTTGCCTAATGCTATCGATGATCACCAAACTAAAAATGCTCAGTACCTAGTAGATGCTCAAGCAGCTCAAGTGATAGTGCAAAAAGATTTTACCCCCGAGTTTTTATCAAATTGGCTAAAATGTCAAGATAGAGATCAGTTGTGTATGATGGCAAAAAATGCGAGATCAATGTCTCGTCCACGTTCAACAGAAGAGATAGCAGCTATTTGCCAATCAGTTATAAAGGGTTAATGTGTGAAACATAAAATAGGACGTATCCACTTTATTGGTATAGGTGGAGCTGGAATGAGCGGTATCGCTGAGGTATTGTTAAACCTTGGTTACCAAATAACAGGATCGGATGTTCAAGAGACAGTAGTTACTAAACGTTTGGAACAATTAGGTGCCAAAGTGTTTATCGGTCACCATGAACAACAAGTTGTGGGAGCCGATACAGTGGTGATTTCTTCTGCCATTGTGAGTAATAACCCAGAAGTGTTGATGGCAAGAAAAATGGGGTTGCCAGTGGTTCAAAGAGCCACGATGTTAGCAGAATTAATGCGATTTAAACAAGGAATCGCTGTTTCAGGAACTCATGGAAAAACCACTACCACCAGCTTGATTGCGAGTATTTTGGCGGCAGCTGATCTGGATCCTACTTTTGTGATAGGTGGCAAACTGAATTCAGCAGGGGCCAATGCACGTTTAGGTAAAGGTGAGTTTATTGTGGTGGAAGCAGATGAATCAGATGCCTCCTTTTTAAACTTATTGCCTGTGATGTCCGTCATTACTAATATTGACGTGGATCATATGGATACCTATGGACATAATTTAGCGCATTTATTAGATGCATTTATTTCCTTTACTCGCCGATTGCCTTTCTATGGTAGTGTCATTGCGTGTTATGAAGACAAACATGTAAGAGATATATTGCCTTTGATTTCTAGTCCTGTGATTACCTACGGATTTGATGCTCATGCAGATTTTCAAGCCGTGAACGTCAGAGCAGAAGGCACGACAATGAGTTTTGATGTGGTCCGAAAAGAGATTTCGAGTAAACCTGCTAAACCGCCTTTACGCGTCAAACTCAATCTTCCTGGTAAACACAATGTATTAAATGCGATGGCCGCCATCGTGGTGGCAGATGAATTAAAAATTCCTGATGAAGCGATTTTAAAAGCGTTGGAAACTTTTAATGGTGTAGGCAGACGATTTAATGTATTAGGCCAAAAGGTTTACAAACATAAATCATTTACAGTGGTCGATGATTATGGTCATCATCCTACCGAGCTTTCTGCAACGATTGATGCGGCTCGCGGTGCATGGCCAGGACATCGTCTGATAATGGGATTCCAACCACATCGATATACGCGAACAAGAGATTGTTTTGATGATTTTGTGCGTGTATTAGGACGTGCTGATGTCGTTGCATTATGTGATGTTTACGCGGCTGGCGAGAGTATGATACCAGGTGCCAATAGCGAAGCGTTAAAACACGCCCTTGAAAAAGAAGGGGTGACCGTGCTTTATGAAAGTGATGTTCAAAAATTACCTCATCTTATTGCTGAACATGTTGAAGATGGCGATATTGTATTGATGAGTGGTGCAGGGTCTATTTCCAGAATTGCCAATCAGTTTTCGGAGTTAATGAATGGGTGATAAAGTAGTCGTTCTTTATGGCGGTTGGTCTGCAGAACGTGAAGTTTCCTTGATGTCGGGTAAAGGGGTGTATGATGCATTACACTCAAAAGGCGTTGATGTGACGCTGTTTGATCCGAGTAAAGAACCCTTAGAACGTTTGGCACAGTTTGATAAAGCTTTTATCATGCTTCACGGAAGATATGGTGAAGATGGTGTTATACAGGGGCTTTTGGAACTGTTACGTATTCCTTATACGGGATGTGGCGTGATGGCTTCAGCGATCGCCATGGACAAAATCATGACGAAAAAAATCTGGTTAGAGTCAGGGTTACCCACGGCAAAATACATGGAGGTCAATTCGTTATCCGAGCTATATCATGCTATTGAGACATTAGGTTTACCCTTGATGTTAAAGGCTCCTCACGAGGGATCAACCATTGGTCTGGTAAAAATCACTTCGGTGGATCAAGTGGCTACTGCTTACGAAGCTGTCTCAAAATACGATGATACCTTGTTAGCGGAGGCGTTCATATCTGGGCGTGAATTAACCGTTGCAGTGATTGGGAAAGGAAAAGACGCTAAGGCATTGCCTATTGTTGAAATTAAAGCACCTGACGGGAATTATGATTATCAGAACAAGTATTTTTCTGATGAAACTCAGTATGTGTGTCCTGCCCATTTAGATGAGCATTTAACCCAATCCATCCAAGACCTATGTGTGAAAGCTTATAATGCTTTAGGATGTGAGGGATGGGCAAGAGTTGATTTACTGTTAGATAACGATCGTGCCTATCTTTTGGAAATTAATACAGCTCCTGGGATGACGGCTCATTCGTTAGTCCCCATGAGTGCAAAATCAGCAGGCATTGAATATGCTGATTTATGTGTGTTATTGTTAGAAATGGCTTCATGTAAAGTGAATCGTTAATCATCATGAGTATCAATAAGCAAGTTCGAGTGATTAATATGTTGGCAAACCTCTTAACGTTTGTCGCACTGGTACTTGCTGTATTATCGTTAACGTATTGGGTTGTTCATCTGCCTTATTTTGATTTAGAACGTATTTATGTTCAAGAACGACAAGGTGGTCACTTAAAAAATGTTTCACCCAACCTTTTGAATAATGCGTTAATTGCCAAAATATCAGGTAATTTTTTTACGGTTAATTTGGATAGTGTGGCACAACAAGTCAAACAAGTACCTTGGGTCAGAAGCGTTCAGGTACGACGTTTATGGCCAAATGGTTTGGTGCTTTATGTCGAGGAACATGAGCCGTTTGCTTATTGGAATTCGACACAAATGATCGATACGTGGGGAGATGTCTTTACGCCCAGTAATTTCCAAGAAAGTGCCGATATGAATCTTTTGCACTTCCAAGGCCCCGAAAACTCGGCCAAATTAGTCGTAAAAAGATACCAATATTTAGCAAAAATGCTGTCAAAGATTCATTTAAGTGTCGAGAGCATTACATTAAATGATCGATATGCGTGGAATATTCGTCTTGATAACGGCATTACCTTATTGTTAAGTCGTGATGAGGTTGCTGAAAGTTTAGAAGACAATGATACAGATAAGGTGTTTAATGAAAGAATTAGCCGATTTGTAAATGCTTGGAAAGAAATTCAAGCGTTCAATAAAGAGCATTCCATTGCTATAATTGATCTGAGATATAGTAAAGGATTTGCTGTTAAATTAGCCCCAAAATTTAAAGAGTAGATATGAGTTACGATGAGAAAGATTTAATTGTTGCATTGGATATCGGCACGAATAAAGTCGTGGTGATGGTGGCCCAGAGTGGACCTGATGACCAGTTTACCATTCTAGGAAAAGGAATGGCTCATAATACGGGCAGTATCCGTGCAGGGGTTGTCTATAACATTGAAGAGACAATCACTTTGATCCAAAAGGCTATCGATGAAGCACAGCTGATGGCGGCTTGTAAAATTCATGATGTCTATGTATCCATTGGTGGTACACACATTCAGAGTTTTGATTCCAGTGGTGTGGTGGTCATTAAGAACAAAGAAGTGGGTGAAAATGATGTAGAACGTGTTAATGACACGGCCAAAGCAATTAGTGTTGGGGCAGATGATGAAATTGTTCACTCACTTATCCAACAATATATCGTAGATGGTCGAGAGGGTATTCTACATCCAGTGGGTATGTCGGGCATGCGTTTGGAAGCCAGAATGCACATTGTAGTGGGATCTTTTAGCACCATTATGAACGTTCGTAAATGTGTATTGCGTTGCGGCGTGAAGCTGAATCACTACTATTTACAGTCTTTAGCATCAAGTACAGCGGTCCTTACCAAAGACGAAAAAGATCTAGGTGTGGTGATGTTGGATATTGGGGCTGGGACGACAGATATTGCGGTTTATAAAAATGGTTATATTGTGCATACGGGGGTATTAAATATCGCTGGAGACGTGATTACCAATGACATCGCCGCGGTATTGGGGACCACAAAACAAGAAGCTGAAAATATTAAACTAAAATATGGTGCAGCCGTTCCTACACATATCGAAGAAGATGATTTATTTGAATTAAATGCCATTGGCGGTAGTGTTAATTACGAAAAACGTAAAATGCTATCGAAAATCATTGAGGCACGTTTGGATGAGCTGTTTGGATTGGTCCAAAAAGAAATTGGCAAAGAAATTTTGGATAGTGTCTCTAGTTATGTGATTACAGGTGGCACGGCATTGATGCCAGGTATTGTTGAGTTGGCAGAAGATGTGCTATCTAAGCAGGTTCGAGTCGGTGTGCCGCTTTATCAGAATAACTTGGCGGACCTAGTGAATGATCCAAGATATTCTACGGTTATCGGGATGCTTCAAGAGGCACGTACGGATGGATCGAAAGTATTACGTAAAACAAGAAAACAATCTTCCGTAAAATATTGGTGTGGTCGAGTAAAAAGCTGGCTTTTAAGTTAAAAATAAGCGATAATATATACTAGGTGAGTAAAAACCGCACATTTTTGCTCACTATTTGCAAATAGACAAGCACGAGTCTATGCGTTTTTCTGGGAAACACATCGCGGAGAGCGCACAAATAACACACGAGATGTACGCTGGTGTGGTATTTGTGACACTTTCCAAAACGATCATTTACTGTTTTGGGTAGGAGTCCAGAATGCTTAATTACGAAGACAAGGTGGAGTTGCGTCTAGAAGATAGTGAGCAATGTCCTGATAATTTTGTATTAGAAACTTACGATTTAGAAGATAATTCTAAACAGCTTCATTCATCTATTCCTGATATTACGTTAATCGATGATTTTGATTCATCAGCTATCACTGATTTTGAATTGGTGGAAGAAGATGATCAGATCGTGAATATTAAGGTTATTGGTGTAGGTGGTGCAGGTGGTAACGCTGTTAGACACATGATTGACAAGGGTTTAACAGGTGTTGAGTTTATTTGCATTAATACTGACCAACAAGCATTAAGTAGAACGAAAGCGAATAAAACCATTGGTATCGGTCTGAAAGGACGTGGTGCTGGTGGTAATCCAGAAACGGGTCGTTCTGCAGTTGAAAATAAAGCAGAAGACATTAAAGAAGTTCTAAAAGATGCGGATATGGTATTTATCGCAGCAGGTATGGGCGGCGGTACAGGTACGGGTGCGGCTCCTTACATTGCACAGCTTGCAAAAGAACAAGGTATTTTAACGGTAGCGATTGTAACGAAACCTTTTGAATATGAGGGTAATCGTGTTGCGATCGCCGAAAAAGGTATCCAAGAGTTACGTAAGCACGTGGATGCCGTCATTGTTGTCCTAAACGAGAAGTTTTTAGAAGTGATGGGCGACGATGCAAGTCTCACTGCTTGCTTGGCGGCGGCAGATGATGTGTTATATAACGCTTGCACAGGTATTGTTAGAATCATTACTGAGCCAGGTGTGATTAATACAGACTTTGAAGACGTTTACTCTGTTTTACATGAATCAGGTCAGGCTATTTTTGGCGTGGCTGAAGCTTCTGGTCCAAATCGTGCCAAAGAAGTTTTAGACAAGGCGATTTCATGTCCTTTGGTTGAAGGTAATAGCATCGAAGGTGCATCAGGTATTTTGGTGTATGTTGAGTCTAGTAACGATTTGAAAGCTTCAGAGTACTCATTTATCAACAAGAGTGTTTATCAGTTCACTAAGGGTAGTTCTGCGAAAGTGTTCATTGGTAATTCTATTAATGAATCGCTAAAAGACACGATTCGTTTAACTGTGGTGGCAACTGGTCTTGAACAAGATAAAGCGACGTTGAAATTAGTGGAAGAAGAACAAACCTTACGTACGGGTACGGATGATGCGATTGTCTTCCATACGGCTGAAACACCGAGAGTCATTTCGTTTGGTCGTGGTGAGATGAGAGAGTCAGGAAGTGCTTCAACGGCCGACCTGTCTGTGCCAGCATTCTTACGAAGAAATGCCGATTAATATCATTTGAAAAGAGGCATAAAATTTTATGTCTCTTTTTTATCTGATTGGTCAGATAGTTTGTTATAATAATCGTCTGTTGTATTGAAAGGTTTTTTCATAGGAAAATATAGTGTTAAAACAAAGAACAATTAAAACAAGTATTAGTAGCACGGGTATTAGTTTGCACAAAGGTCATCGTGTACAGATTACCTTTCGTCCTGCAGCAGAAAATACAGGCATTGTGTTTCATCGTATCGATACCCCGCAAGTACTAGATTTCCCAGCCTTAGCCGATAAAGTAGGCGATACACGGATGGCATCTGTTTTACAGAACGGTCAGTATAAAGTGTCAACAGTAGAACATTTGATGTCTGCGATTGCTGGCTTGGGTATTGATAATCTTCACATCGATTTAGATGCTGAAGAAGTGCCTATTATGGACGGTAGTGCAGGCACTTTTGTTTTCTTACTAAAGTCTGCTGGCATTGAGGAACAACAAGCTCCTAAACGCTTTATCAGAGTGAAAAAACACATCAAAGTAGAAGATGGAGATAAGTGGGCGAGTCTTGAACCGCATAATGGCTTTAGTTTATCTTTTGGAATTGATTTTCGTCATCCCGCCATTAGTGCGACGGCAAATTATGCGACGGTAGATTTCTCAAAACAATCTTATTCTAAAGACATCGCTAGAGCTCGTACCTTTGGCTTTGCCCAAGAAGTCGAAATGATGCGTAGTATGGGGCTTGCACGTGGCGGTAGTTTAGAAAATGCGATTGTATTAGACGAATATCGTATTTTGAACGCGGATGGCTTGCGTTACGAGGATGAATTCGTTAAACACAAAATTTTAGATGCAATCGGTGATTTGTACTTGTTAGGAAAACCGTTGCTGGCCAGTTATCAGGCTTATAAGTCAGGACATGCCTTGAATAATATGCTGTGTCGTGCGTTGATGGCTGATGAGACAGCTTATGATATTGTTTCTTTTGAAAAGGAAGAAGATATCGAGGAAGGCTTGATAAGCATGGATTGGAAAGTTGCCTGAAAAGTGCAAAGAATAGAAATGAGCGAACTGTTGATTTTCAATAGTTCGCTTTTTTTATGGTTTATTTCTAACCGTGATAAGCTTCAAAAGTACAAGTGTGTGTCGATTAGCAAGTCTATACGAAACTAGAAGTTTGGTGTGTGAGAAAAGTGGAAGGTGATAGGGTAATTGTTGCGTGGTTCAGTGCGTGAATGTGTGGGAAATGTAGGATTCTTGGGAGTGATGAGAGGTTAATTGTTACGAGCTTCAGGACGGTGAGTGTGTGGGAAACGTCAGATTCGTGATTGTGATAGGGTAATCGTTGAGTGGTTCGAGACGTTGAATGTGAGGGAAATGTAGGGTTCATGGGAGTGATGGGAGGTTAATTGTTACGAGCTTCTGGATGGTGAGTGTGTGTGAAATGTAGGATTTGTGGGGGCGATGAGGGTAATCGTTGCGTAGTTCAAGATGGCGAATGTGTGAGGGAAATGTCAGATTCGTGATTGTGATAGGTTAATCGTTACGTGGTTCTGGACGATGAGTGTGTGTGAAATGTAGGATTCGTGGGGGTGTAAAGCGTAAGATGGATGGGGAGAAAAATAGTCTGAAACTTTTTTTTGCTCATTAAGAATTTTTTAATATTTATTTGTTCTAATACTCATTACAAAGCGATGCTTTGTTCCTTTTTGAAAATATGATGGAGTTATTAATATGAAAAAACTTTCAATTTTAACCGCTTTAGTATTAGCGACAGCCGCTGTGAATGCACACGCACAAGAAACGTTTGGTGATGTACCCACCACAAAAACACATAAAAGTGCCAAACATCATCAAAAACATCAAGGTGGTTTTGTAGATCCTAAAGCCCCAATTAACAAGGTATCTGAATCGTCTCAATGGCAAGACGACCAAAGAATCGTGTTAGTCGGTCATATCGTTAAACAAGTGAATAAAGAAGACTATATTTTCCGTGATGACAGTGGTGAACTTCAAGTGGAAATTGAAAGAAAAGCTTGGAAAGGTACACAAGTAACCCCAGAGGATAAGGTAAAATTATTCGCTAAGGTAGATAAATCGGATAAGAAATTTGAAGTAGAAGTCAAACGTGTGGTGAAAGAAAAATAAACCCCAAGAACAAAAAAAGCGGCTGAATTAAGTCGCTTTTTGTTTATTTAAGGATGATAATATGCGTGTCTTATTGGTCGAGGATGATCAGTTAATCGCCAATGGTATTAAAGTTGGTTTACAAGCCTCTGGTTTTTTGGTGGATAGTTTTGAGGATGGTCAAAGTGCTGTTCATGCTATAGAAGCGGCTGCGTATGATGCGGTGGTACTGGATTTGACGCTACCGAAACTTGATGGTTTGGAGGTATTAAAGATATGGCGACAACGAAAAATAAAGACACCTGTATTAATTTTAACCGCCAGAGATGCGTTGGATGAAAGAGTTCAAGGCTTGCAATTAGGTGCAGATGATTATTTGTGCAAACCATTTGAATTATTGGAGTTAACAGCCAGACTTCAAGCATTGATAAGAAGAAGCCATGGTTATGTGGATTCGGTATTGAGTCATCAAGACGTGGTCATGAATATGGCCACACGCACGGTTACGCTAAAAGGTGAGCCTTTAAATTTAACATCCAAAGAATATCATTTATTGTCACTTTTTCTTTTGAACCCTGAAAGCGTGTTGACACGTGAATTCATCGAAGAGAAGTTATATAGTTGGGATGATGAAGTCAGTAGCAACGCTTTGGAAGTGTACATCCATCATTTGAGAAAGAAATTAGGTAATACATTCATTAAAACTGTGCATGGTGTGGGATATACATTGGGCAAAGCGTGATGGATGTGAGTATTAGGGTTGAAGCGGTGTGTAGTGGATGTTGGGCAAAGCGAGATGGATGTGAGCGTTAGGATTAGAGCGGTGTGCAGTGGATGTTGGGTAAAGCGTGATGGATGTGAGCGTTAGGATTGAAGCGGTGTGTGGTGGATGTTGAGCAAAGCGTGATGGATGTGAGTGTTAGGATTAGAGCGGTGTGTAGTGGATGTTGAGCAAGGCGTGATGGATGTGAGCGTTAGGATTAGAGCGGTGTGTGGGGGTGAATGAATATGAAAATTAGAAGTTTACGTTTAAGGTTAATCATCGCTTTGAGTTTATTGTCCTTGATATTTTGGACGATTTCGGGTGTATTGGTATGGTTACGTGCCAGTGAAGAAGTCAATGAGCTATTCGATGCACAACAAATTCTTTTTGCACAAAGATTAGCCAGTTCAAACCTGCATGAACTGTTAAATGCTTCTGAACCGAGAAAAAGACTGATACAAAGACAGAAAAGAAAATACAGAAAAATTAATATTGAAGATGATGCCTTGGCATTTGCCGTGTTTTCAAGGGATGGTAATTTATTGTTAAGCGATGGTCGTAATGGCGATGATTTTTATTTTGTGAACAAAAGAGGTTTTTCGATTGATCGCATCAAGGATGACGATGAGAAATGGCGTATCTTTTGGTTACCATCTGCTAATGGAAAATTAATGATTGCAGTGGGGCAGGAAGTTGATTATCGTCAGTCATTGATACGAAAAATTGTTTTTGCTCAGTTGTGGGTATGGTTGCTGGCATTGCCTTTATTGTTGATTTTGATTACTTGGGTCATCCATCAAGAGCTAAAATCCTTGCGAAAGGTGGGGCGGGCATTGTCTGAACGTAAACCAGAGGATCAAAGCAAATTAAAAACGAATGATGTGCCAAGTGAAGTGTTGCCTTTGGTCGATAGTTTAAATAATTTTTTTGAACGTACGAGTCGCCAATTATTGAGAGAAAGGCGATTTACATCTGATGCAGCTCATGAATTAAGAAGCCCTTTGACCGCATTAAGTGTGCAAGTACAAGTTGCTCAAATGTCGGGACAAAATCCAAGTGTTCGTGAACAAGCTTTGCAAAATTTGACGTTAGGGATTCATCGAGCCAGTCAGTTAATCGACCAATTATTAGTGCTATCGCGACTGGATTCGGTCAAAGAATTAGAGGAAATTGAGCATATTGCATGGGAAAAACTTATTCGTTCTTTAATAGGAGAAATGTACGCTCAAGCACAGAAATCGCAGATTGAGTTGCGATATATTGAACAGGGTCGTCCCGACAATGTGAACGGTCAAAGTATGCTACTTTCCTTGATGTTGAGAAATTTAATCGATAATGCCATTAAATACTCAAAACCATCTAGTGTGGTTGAACTTGTTTTGAATCGTGATTCCTTAGTTGTGAGGGATAATGGCGGTGGATTGCCACTTCATGAATTTGACAAGCTCGGTCAACGATTCTATCGTGCTGCAGGTCAAAATGAGAAAGGTAGTGGATTGGGATTGTCGATTGTGAAGCGTATTGCTGAGTTACATCATTTTAATGTGGCCTTTCACCCTGTTTTTCAAGGACAAGATATTATCGGATTTGAAGCAGAAATACGATTTGCCTAGGTTTTTTTAATTCTCGCCAAACGCATCATGATATCGTTTAAAAGCTAGATTTTTCCAGTGTTTTGAGGATATTGATTGTATCTGCTTCGTGTTATGAAATAGTGGAATGAGTAGGTTTTTTCAATGTTCCAGTGATGTTTGATGAGATAAACGTGTTGACCTATCTCCTTTTGGGTAGGAGATAGGAATGAGAACATTAAGAACGTTTCTGGAATAAAGTCATGCAATCGTTTTCGGTAAAATGGTATTTAGCACCACAAAAATGGCAGTTAACATTGATTTCGCCACCTTGTTCCTGAAGTGTTTCTTTGACTTCTTCTTGGCCCAAAGACAATAACATACCCTCTACGCGTTCTCTAGAACAACTGCAATGAAAGACGACAGGCTGTTCTTCGAATTTAATCAAATTATCTTCCCAATACAAACGGTGAATGAATTCATCCGTATTCAACATAAGTAATTCGGCCGATTGGATGGTTTGGGCAATGGCACAGGCATGATTCCATGTCTCTTCAATTTCTTGTGCAGAAATGTTTTCTGAAGTGGGCAATTTTTGAAGTAGAAAACCTGCGGCACGGTCTGAATCTGCACTTAACCATAAACGGGTATCTAACTGTTCGGATTGCTTCATATAACCCTCGAGCATTTGGGCAATATTATCACCTGTGATAGGGACAATGCCTTGGTATAGCTGGGTATTTTCTTGCATCAGAATAATGGCAAATCGGCCTTTTCCGTGAGCATTCGCCAGTTCAGAAAATGAATGAGGTAGGGGCTGATCGTCTTCTTTTAGTTTGACACTGGTGCGGATCTTGAGATCATGCGTACACTCAACCACGAGTAATTCTAAGGGCCCATCTCCTTGGATTTGCATCAAAAGAGAACCCGAGAATTTAAGGTTTCCAGCCAGTAAGACGGCTGCGGCGGTCAACTCTCCCAGAATTTCAATGATAAAAGGAGGGTAATGGTGGTGTTTTTGGGATGCTTCCCAAGATGCTTGAAGTGCTGTATGTTCAATACGAACAGAACGGTTTTCAAATAAATATTTGCTTAGTGTATCAGCCATAATTAATCTAAACGTTTAAGATGATGTTTGTAGGTTTGGGCCTGTTCGACATAATGACGAGTATTTGCGTGCATCGCTTCAATATCTTGAGGGGTAAGAGTTCGAACGACTTTGGCAATACCAATGACAAGGCTATTATCCGGTATTTCCTTACCCTCAGGGATAATGGCACCCGCACCGATTAAGCAATTCTTGCCAATTTTCGCATGGTTTAAGATAATCGCTGACATACCAATTAAGGAACCATCGCCGATATGACAGCCGTGAAGCATAGCTTGATGGCCAACAGTCACGTTTTCGCCAATGAACAAAGGAACCCCCGCATCCACGTGCAAAACACTGGATTCCTGAATATTAGAACCTGCACCGACATAAATAGGTGCGTTGTCACCACGGATACTTACATGCGACCATACGGATGTGTTTTTCTCTAACGTCACGTCACCAATGACGGTTGCATTTTCAAAAACATATGCAGAAGCATCGATTTTGGGTTGTTTGCCTAAAATTTCATAGATAGCCATATTAAATTGTCCAATAAAAAGATAATGACTTCATTATGAAGACTCAGGATAAACAATACAATAGGTATTTACGATATTTTCCAAAGTCGGCCATATTCATCAAATTTTGCTTTGATGCCAAGATTAATGCTTTCGGCATCCACATAATCGTGACGATGACGTTGTTTGTCTTTCCAATACATTTTAGAAATGATGGGGTCAGGGTAATCGTGTTTGTCGTTTAAGAAAATATGGAGATCACCAACTTCACCGTTTGCCACTTCCTTACCTTTTGCGTTGAAAATAGCGAGTTTATGCCCTGGATAAGGCATCCCCAACGAACGTACATCAGCTTGAGGCCATTTGATATTCGCATCGCCTGCAATATAAAACGCTTTAGGATGAGAGAAAAAGGTATTGATAGTAGTGTGAAGATTCGCTTCAATCCAGTCTTTGGTGTCTTGTGAAAGATCAGAAGACTCACACGCAATATTACGAATATTAATGTCGTAGTCTGAAATTTGTTCAGACGTAATGTTTTCTTTGATTCTATCTAGTTCTTTGGCAGTGATTAAAATATTCGTGACTTGGTAATGCTGCAATAGATTAAATAGACGAGGCATCGTTCGACCTGAAGGACAGCCTACTATGGTGTTGCCAAAGTATAAAACAGGCAATAAAGCATGGATAATACCTTTTGGAGTATCAAATCCATAGTTACTCCAGAAAATATCACCTGTTTGGGGGTACCAATTTTGTGAGCAGACAAAACCTGGCAAAGTGCCGATGAGACAGCTATGAGTAAAGATTTCTGATTCCAAGGAATTCGGATCGTCTGAATACATCAAAATAGCGGGTGTACTGGCACTGGTTTGGGTAAAGAGAGGGTGAGTATCTTGTCTAGCCAATAAGGTTCGCCACTGGATAAGACGTTCATCTTCTGTATGGATGCCAATAATCTGTTTGACTGTTGACGCATTATCAATCGCCCCCATGACATTGCTGATAGTCGTATGATCAATGACGGCAACTTTAGCTTGGGTATCGATAAATCTGGCTTGGTATTGTGCTGAAGTGAGGTTAGCAGGAAGTGGAACCGCCAAAGCACCTACTGTTAGGGCCGCTAATACACAGACAGCGGCTTCAGC
This sequence comes from Basilea psittacipulmonis DSM 24701, assembly GCF_000743945.1. Taxonomy (NCBI): domain Bacteria; kingdom Pseudomonadati; phylum Pseudomonadota; class Betaproteobacteria; order Burkholderiales; family Alcaligenaceae; genus Basilea; species Basilea psittacipulmonis. The sequence goes on from NZ_CP009238.1 coordinate 549,759, forward strand.
ACTGTGTTGGGTAATAATCAAAATACGGTCTTGAGGACGCACGCCCATTCTCAAAAAGCCACGAGCCAGTTTCGTCACCGTATCGGCAAGTTTTTTATAACTGTATTCAGTTAACTGACCTACCTGATCTTCAAAGAAGATAGCAGCACGTCTTGCTTCATGTGGATTTGCCGCCCATCGGTGACAACACATCTCCGCAATATTTAAATTATGAGGAATCAACCACTCAAATTCATTATAAAGTGATTGGTATTGACTATAATCTTTCGTACTCATGACACTTTTACCCTGTAAAGATAGGGGGTATTCTAACATTTAAAGAGGTTACTGCCAATAAGTAAATCTAAGCGATAGTAACATTTGTTTTAAATATCATCTATTTTGTTGATACTAAAGCTGTTTTGCTGATGATTTCGTGAAGCATGAGGCGTTTTTTGTTGAAAAAACTAGGCAAAAAATTACTCAAAGGCGATAGGACAAAGAAAATGTACAAACGCTTATCTTCGCATGCTTGACTGATAGCATACATCAAGCCACAAAACAACAAAGGCAATACCCAACTTAATACATATCGCAGGATAAGCTGTAAACCATTGGGGTGGTTCGTGTTAAATGAAATGAGTTTGATATGCCACGTTTTCATGGCTAAGGTTTGTCCACCTTTTCGCCAACAGATAAAAAAGTACATGCCATAGGCCAAAAATAATACGCTGGACGTTAACGTATGCGGTAATTCCCCTGTTTTTTTGATGATTTCAAGCAGTAGGACGACGATTAAGCTAAGTGCCAATAAAATAACGTATTCGTAAATCATGGACGCTAGTACACGTTTTTTGGGTGCTAGGATGTAATTATTCATGCTTACCTTCTACCATATCAAAACTAAACAAACGACAATCTAACGCACCGTTATGAATGGGGATACGACGTTTAGGACGTAATCTTAATTTGCTGGGTAAATCTAAGTCGCTACTGATAATATGGATGTGCCAATCTGTATATTGTTTTTTCAATAAACTAGACCAAGACCGCCAAAGCTGACTATCATCGACTTCTAAACGTTGTCCATAAGGAGGGTTGGTGACGATCCATCCCTTTTCAGATGTTGGCAATGGGCTGTTTAGTGCGTCTTGCACCGAAAATTGGATGGTGTGTGGAGATAGTCTGGCACGATCCTGATTTTCTAAAGCCGCTTGGATGATATGAGGATTAATATCAGAACCAAATAAAGGTACGTCTAAAGGTGTGGTGATTTGGGCACTGCCTTCTTCCAAAATATATTCCCATAAACCTTTATCAAAATGTCGATAACGTGAAAATCCAAACATTCTTAATAAACCGGGAGGGACATTTTGAGCCATATACACAGCTTCTATCAGTAGGGTGGCACTTCCGCAAAATGGGTCAAATAATGGAGATTGTTTATCCCAACCAGAAAGTACTAATAAAGCCGCTGCTAGATTTTCTCTCAAAGGTGCTTCACCTTTATCAAGACGCCAACCTCTTTTAAATAACGATTCTCCAGAGGTATCTAGGTATAAAGTAGCTTGATGTTCTTGGAGAAATAATTGTACCTTTGCATCAGGTCTGACGGTATCAATATTTGGGCGGCTACCTTCTTTGTCACGTAATCGGTCACAAATAGCATCTTTGACTTTGAGATTGCAAAACTGCAAACTTTTCATGGGGCTGGAAATCGCTGAAGTATCGATTCGTAATGTATGTTCTGGACCAAACCAATTTTCCCATGGTGTTTGATAAGCAAACTCGTAAAGCTCGGTTTCATCATAAACAGTCGCTTGGCCGACTTCAAGAAGAATACGTGTGGCCAAACGTGAATGTAAGTTTGCACGCATCATATCAGCCATATCGCCCGAGAAATAACAACCAGATTTTCCTTTTCTGACCTGCTTAAATCCTAATGTATCGAGTTCATTAGCCAAAATTTCCTCGATGCCTTTTGGACAAGTGGCAAACAAATTAAAATCATGATTTTTTTTCTGAGCATTAACGGTTTGGGGCTTGTTTGCCTGAGAAGAGACGGATTTTTCCTGTGAATGATGTTTGGTTACACGGTGTCTGTCTTTAAAATCACCTTGGTATTGGTGACGACCACGAATACGTTTAAAGTCGCTAGGTTCTTTTTTGTAAATTATCGGCTTGTCGCTATGTTCGTGGGTAAGCACTGAAGATGAAGAAGATAGCTGTTTGGATTCATTTAGCTTTCTTTGAGCAACAGCACGAGCTCTACCTCCTACAGCTTTATTAGGTGTATTGGGTGTACGACGTGATGAGGTAGGTAAGCGAAGTTTGGTCATAATGGATTAAATAGGTTTAAAGACGACTAATATGACGATAATGATTAGTAAAATAACGGGTATTTCGTTAAATACGCGGTAATAAATATGTGATTTTTGGTTTTCACGACGTTTGAACCGATGAAGAATCACGGCACAATAGATATGGTAAGCAAATAAAATCAACACAAAGAATAATTTAATGTGTAACCACAACATCCCTTGGCCGATATGGTATTGGACCATCATCCAGATACCACAGACAATAGCGATCGTTGCCAGTTTATTACCAAATCGTAATAATCGATGTGCCATGCCCACTAATGTATCATAGGTTTCTTGAGAAGCGGTATGCTGAATTTGGGCAAGATTAACATAAATTCTAGGAAGATAAAAAAGCATGGCAAACCATGAGGTCACAAAAATAATATGAATGGTTTTAAGGGTGAGAAAAAACATAATATTGTCCTATTATTGACTTAGTTTAATAATTAATTTATTTAGTTCCATCCAAGGGTTATTCAAACGATTTTTAACGTGAGTGCCTTTGATGATGAGTTCAATATCCATGACATGATTTAGACTGATCATCGTGGCACGAAAAGACAACCGTTGCATCATGTGTGACAAAGCGGTTTGTGAAGCACCGAATAAACGAAGTCGTTTAAAGGTATCGTTTAAATTCTCACGATTTTGTTGGGCGATGTGTAGGGCATGTAAATCGCGAATCATTTTACCTAGTAAGCCTAAAATGCTCATGGGTTCTTCGCCCTCAGACGCTAATCCTAATAGAATTTTGCTGGCTCTTTTGGGATTTCTTTGATGGATGGCATCAATGAGATCAAATACATTGTATCGAGCCACGTCTAATACCGCGTTTTGGATTTGTTCTATCGTTAGTGGACCAGCAGGATAGAGGTAAGAAAGTTTTAGAATCTCTTGGGCTGCCGCAAAAGAGTTGCCCTCTAGGTGATCACTTAACCATTCCAAGGCCTCATGTGACGTGCTTAAACCGTATTCACTGAGTTTTTGCTCCAACCATGAGGGGAATGTGTTTCTGGTTAAGACGGGAATTTTGAGACAAACTGCGTAGGTTTGACATTTTTTTACCCATTCTGTTTTACTCGTCGCGTAGTCTAATTTGGGAAAAACCAAAATAATGCAAATATCACGCAGTTGCTCATGTTCAATCGATTTGCAAATTCTATCAATCCCGCTAATTCCCGATTTACCTGGTTTTCCGCCGGGAACATGAATCTCAATAACTTTCTTCTCACCAAACAAAGAAATATTATCAATATGCTCCCAAATATCTTGCCATGAACTATTGCCTGAAAATGTAAAGCTATGTCTCTCCGTAAACCCTAATTGTTTCGCCTTTTGTTTGATAATGTCTTGGGCTTCTGTGCGTAGATAAAGGTCATCACTTTCAATCATGTAAAGAGGTGCGATTGATGGATGTTTATCTTGCTTGAGTTGTGATAACGTGAGACTGTTCATTTTGGTTTAGAAAGCGATAAAAATTTTGAACTGACTTCTTCTGAAATCACGCGTTTGGTAATTTCAGTGATAATGGGGGTTTCCATATCATCATAAGTTTGGGATAGTTCAGTGTTTTTTACACTCTCTTGATTTTCATTGTATGAGAAATACTGTTCCTTGATAATTCTGGTGGGCGGAATCAAAGCAACATCATAAGGTCCAATCAAGGTGTAGCGATAATCTAGGTTGAGTAAGTATTCTTCAGCATAACCGTTGGCATTAATCGCTGTTTCTAGTTTGCTACGCGTGTTGCTTAACTGGATTAGTTGAACCTGTGCGTCGTCTTTATTATTGACAAATCGTAAGTTCGGGGCATTGGCCTTTAATTCACTGATAAGTTTGGCTCCAAAATCGCTGTTATGATCGATGTTGGTGTAAATGGTTGTAAAAGGTGTGTTGACGGGCTGTTGAAGTTTAAATCCACAACCCGCGAGAATAAGAGAAATACAAGTGAATGCGATAAATTTTAAAAACTTCATCTTATTTCCATCCATCATTAGGAAGAAATCCCAAGCAAAATACCTTACTTAGGATTTCATTATAGTGAATTTAGCCCACAATATTCACTAATTTACCAGGTACGACGATGACTCGTTTGACTGGACGACCTTCCAGATGTCGCTCAACTTGAGGATGCTGTAAGGCTGTTTGTTCAATCAATTCTTTGTTAGCATCGTTAGCAACGGTAATGGAACCTCTTAACTTACCATTGATTTGTAGCATAAGTTCAATTTCATCAACGATCAGTGCTGTTTCATCGACTTGAGGCCATGGTGCATCCAATAAATCACCGTATAACTTGTCGTAAGCCAGTTCTTGCCAGAGTTTCCAAGTAATATGTGGCACAACAGGATAAAGAACACGCAATAAAATCCCCATCACTTCTTTGAGCGCGGCCAAAGCAGTAGGATTATCATCAAAATGCGTTTGATCAATGGCGTTTAACAGCTTCATGCCTGCTGATACAATCGTATTGTATTGAAGTCGTTCATAGTCGTAATTAGCTTGTTTTAATACGCTATGGGCGGTTAAACGAAGTTCTTTGATTGTTTTTGAAGCCTGACTAAAGTCTTGGGTGTCTTGAGCCGCAAGAATGAGATTTTTCTTACTCATGCAAAGGCTCCATAAACGACGCAAGAAACGAGCAGATCCTTCTACACCAGAAGTTGACCATTCTAAGGTTTGCTCAGGTGGGCTAGTGAAAATAACAAACAATCGGGCCGTATCCGCACCTAATTCATCGATTAAGGCTTGAGGATCAATACCGTTGTTTTTAGATTTGGACATGGTGCCGACACCACCGTATTCAATCGCTTCGCCTGTTTTAATGTGGGTGGCGCCAATGATATTACCTTTGGCATCTAAACGATTTTCAACTTCGTGAGGCCAGAAATACTCGATGCCACCTAGTTCGGTTCGTTTGTAGTAAATATGGTTCAGTACCATACCTTGGCATAATAATTTTTTGAATGGCTCGCCAAATTTGATTAAACCCAGATCACGCATCACTTTTGTCCAAAAACGAGCGTATAACAAGTGCATGACGGCATGCTCGATACCGCCGATGTATTGATCCATGGGCATCCAGTAGTCGTTGCGTTCATCGATCATTTTGTCTTTGTTATTCGCAGACGCATAACGCATAAAATACCATGAAGAGTCCACGAAAGTATCCATCGTGTCTGTTTCACGGCGTGCAGGCTTGCCACATTTTGGACATTGGCATTTTAAGAAATTTTCATCTTTGTTTAATGGGTTGCCTGTTCCATCTGGAATAAGATGTTCTGGTAGTACCACAGGTAGATCTTTCTCAGGCACTGGAACGGGGCCACAATCCTCGCAATGAATGATAGGAATAGGTGTACCCCAGTAACGTTGACGACTAATCCCCCAGTCGCGTAAACGGAAGGTTGTTTGTTTTTCACCTAAGCCTAAATTCGCTAATTTTTCAGCGATTTTATCAATGGCAGTTGAAAAATCTAACCCCGTGAATTCGCCTGAATGGATGAGCTTACCGTCTTTTGAGGCATACCATTCTTGCCAAGCATCAGTAGAGAAAGTTTCTGATTCGACTTGAACGACTTGTTTGATGGGTAAATCGTATTTTTTAGCAAAACCAAAATCTCGTTCATCATGAGCAGGAACCGCCATTACCGCCCCATCTCCATAACTCATCAATACATAATTTCCAACCCAAACAGGGATAGACTCTTGAGTTAATGGATGTGTGACGGTTAAACCAGTGGGCATGCCTACTTTTTCTTTTGTGGCCAATTCAGCTTCAGTGGTACCGCCTAACTTGCATTCATCGATAAATGCTTGTAGTTCAGGGTTGTTTTGGGCTGCAAAAGTAGCTAAAGGGTGTTCAGGTGCGACGGTACAAAATGTCACGCCCATAATCGTGTCTGCACGGGTGGTGAATACGTATAATTTGCCGTCTTGGATGAGTTGTCCGTTACTATCTTTGATCTGATGAGTAAAGGCAAAACGAACCCCTTGGCTTTTACCAATCCAGTTTTCTTGCATCAGACGCAAACGATCGGGCCAGCCAGGTAAATGATGTTTTACCTGATCGAGTAATTCTTCTGCATAATCAGTGATACGCAAGTAATAGCCAGGAATTTCGCGTTTTTCGATTAAGGCACCTGAACGCCATCCGCGTCCATCGATGACCTGTTCATTCGCAAGAACGGTTTTATCAACAGGATCCCAATTGACGACTTGAGTTTTACGATAGGCAATGCCTTTTTCTAGCATTTTTAAGAAAAGCCACTGGTTCCATTTGTAATACTCAGGATCGCAAGCACACATTTCGCGAGACCAATCGATAGCTAATCCCATTGCTTTGAGCTGAGACTTCATGTATGCGATGTTTTCATAGGTCCATTTTGCAGGTGGAATACCTGATTTAATCGCAGCATTTTCTGCAGGCATTCCAAAGGCATCCCAGCCCATCGGCATTAGCACGTTGTAACCTTTCATACGCATGTGACGCGTCATCATGTCATTAATTGTGTAATTTCTGACGTGTCCCATATGTAATTTGCCACTTGGGTAGGGCAACATAGAACAGGCGTAAAATTTTGGTTTTTCTGTTCCGTCAGCGTTTTTATCGTGTTCTTTAACGAGATAAGCCTGCGTTTTTTCCCAATGTTCTTGTGCTTGTTTTTCAATAATATTAGGATGATATTGCTGTTCTTGCATTTTGATAAAAAAGAAAAAGTTAAGATAACTTATCATTATAGCCTATAAATGGATGGCTTCGCAGGGCCATGATGGGCAGGTGAGGTGAATCATGTTTTTAAAATCAAAGACAGGTGAGTAGGGGGTAGGCTAGAGTTTGGTAGGGTTTAACAGAAGGTGTGCTTTTCCTTTGTGAAGATTGAAGTAGGGGGGGACGCTAGAGTTTGCTCGGGTTTTAACTCGTAAAAATGCGGTCATTTGTTTTTTGTCAAGAAAATAAAGGGTAAAGTTAGGTAAAATTTAAAGGATATTCTGTGATAAATGATGCTCGGGCACCGTGGCAGGTGGGCGATACCGAGGTCATTATGTTAGGATAAATGCTTTGAAAATTTAGATATTCAGATTATCTATTTTGTAATCTAGTAAAGATTGATGATGAGAATTGAATAAACCGTTATACAATCTTTTTCAGTTAAAAAATGATAGTGCTGAACCATGATAAGAGGTGATGATGTCCCAAAAACCGGTATCCATTTTCACTGCTCCCAGTAATTTGCCAGATGAGGAAAAAAGAGCAAGAAAACACATGTTGGCTAGGTTAGCGATTGCTTGGCTGGCGATGATGCAAACGATGATGTTTGCTTTTCCGGGGTATATTCGAACGCCTGATCATATTAATGAAACAGGTCATATGTTGGATAATGCCATTATTATCATGAACTGGCTGAGTTTTGTACTGACCATTCCCGTGATTATGTATTGTGCTTGGCCGATTTGGCGTGGGGTGATGGCCAGTAGTTGCAATCGTTCCTCATTGAGCATTAATATGAACTGGCCGATTGCCTTGGGTATTGTGGTGTCATTTATCCCCAGTGCGATTAATACTTGGCGTGAATCGGGAGAGGTTTACTTTGAGTCGGTTTGTATGTTTGTCGCATTTCTATTGACAGCTCGATATTTGGAGTTTTGTGCAGAACAGTCAGCTCGTTTTTTGCCAAATGGCATGCCTAAAATTTTTCTAGAACGTAAAGACATTATTGCAAGACGATCTGATAATATCGCTTTTTTCTTTGTGTTGGTCCAAATTATCTTAGCAGTAGGGTCGGCAGTGGTTTGGTTAAATATCGATGAATACCACGCTTTGCCTGTGATGGTTGCTTTATTTGTGATGAGTTGCCCTTGTGCTTTGTCTATTTCGGTGCCAACTGCCTTTGCAGCGGCCCGTGCCGTCATTCTAAATGATTTTAATATGAGCCAAGAGCGTCAAAAAGAAGTTATTGAGGGGGCTGAACGCTGTGCCAATCAGAATCTTTATGGTTCGTTAATCTGGCATATTGCCATGACTCCTTTGGCGATGATTGGTATCGTACAACCTTGGGTCGCAGCCGTGGTGATGTTGGTATCTTCGCTTTTGGTTACCTTTAATGCGTGGCTGTTCTATAGACGTTACAACCGTTTTGTTAAAACAGAGATGGTGACCATTAATTAAGTATGATCAATGAGTTGTTAAAATGGATCTTACCTTTTTTCTATTGTTATTAGTTTCTTTTTTGTTTATTTGTGCCTGTGGTGGTATTTTGTTTTGGGCTATTTTTTCAGGTCAGTATGATAACTCCGAAAAAAATGCTAACTCCGTGTTTTTAGATGACGATAGTACCAGCGATATCGCCAAAAAATAATCCTTAATCAAGACGGTTGAAGTAAAAGATTATGCCAAGAGAGGGAATTGTTAATGGACTACCCAGTTAGCGGTATCGAGTATTAATTATTTTTGAGTAACCCTCAGTACGCCTTTTGACCGAATCATTATCGTTATCTTGAGCATTTAAAACCTGTCAAAGCGAGAAAAAAATCGCTCTAAAAAGAGATAATTTGTTACATTTTAAAAAATTTATAATAAAATCAATCTGTTGCGTTCATTTTAAATAAGAGTAAAATTGCAACAAAATGTAGCACTTTGGATGTATCTTTGATTTTAATCAAATGTTGAACGATACAAGAAAAATATAATAAAGGGTGAAAGTTCTAACTTTAATTATGGCTTTTCAAAAGGGATAAAACTATGTCAACTCAAAACGTTGCAACAGCGGAAACCTTCAACTACAGGGTTGTACGCCAGTTTGCATTTATGACCGTTATTTGGGGCATTATCGGTATGGGTGTCGGTGTTCTCATCGCTGCTCAGCTGATTTGGCCAGACTTAAACTTGCCCGAATATTTTACTTTTGGTCGTTTACGTCCAGTACACACCAATATGGTAATTTTTGGGTTCGGTGGCTGTGCATTGTTTGCTACATCTTACTATGTAGTACAACGTACCTGTCATACTCGCTTGTTTGGAGGCATCTTAGCCGAAATTACATTCTGGGGCTGGCAGATTGGCTTAACCGGTATTTTGGTAACTCTTCCATTGGGTATCACCTCTGGTAAAGAGTACGCTGAGTCCGAGTGGTTACTGGATATCGCAATTACTGTAGTTTGGGTAATTTACGCGATCGTATTCTTTGGCACTTTGGCTATTCGTAAAGTTAAGCACATCTATGTGTCTAACTGGTTCTATGGTGCATTTATTCTTACGATTGCAATCCTTCACTTGGGTAACAACGCTGAGTTGCCATGGTCATTGCTTAAATCTTACTCTGCTTATGCAGGTGTACAGGATGCGATGGTTCAATGGTGGTATGGCCACAATGCAGTAGGATTCTTCTTGACTACTTCATTCTTGGGTATGATGTACTACTTCGTACCTAAACAATCTGGTCGTCCTATCTTCTCATATCGTTTGTCTATTGTGCATTTCTGGGCGTTAGCGTTCACTTATATGTGGGCGGGTCCTCACCACTTATTGCACACTTCATTGCCTGATTGGACACAAAGCTTAGGGATGACATTCTCTCTAATCTTATTGGCTCCATCATGGGGTGGTATGGTTAACGGTATTTTGACCCTTTCTGGTGCATGGTATAAACTTCGCACAGATCCTATCTTGAAATTCTTGGTTGTTGCATTATCGTTCTACGGTATGGCAACATTCGAAGGCTCAATGATGTCTATCCGTACAGTAAACGCATTGTCTCACTACACTGAATGGACAATTGCTCACGTACACTCTGGTTCATTGGGTTGGGTAGCGATGATTTCGTTTGGTTCTCTATACTACATGATTCCACGTCTATGGGGTCGTGATAGCATGTTTAGCAAACGTTTAGTAGAAATTCATTTCTGGGTAGCTACGATTGGTGTGGTTCTTTACATCGCATCAATGTGGGTTGCTGGTGTAATGGAAGGTCTAATGTGGCGTGCTATTGATAACGACGGTAACTTAACTTACCAGTTTATCCAGGCTGTGACTGCAAAACACGTTCTTTACATCATTCGTTTCCTAGGTGGTGCTTGCTTCTTAGGTGGTGTGATCATCATGTTGGTTAACGTTATTGCAACAATTCGTAGTGGTAAAGCTGTGAACCCAGACGTTCCAGCTCCCGTAGCTGATAAAGTTGCCGCATAAGGAGAAAGTAAATGTCTAAAGATAATCGTTTCTTTTCTCATGGCACTATTGAGAAACACGTTGGATGGTTAATCATCTGCACAATCATTACCGTTGCGTTTGCCGGCTTAGTGCAGATTGTGCCATTGTTCTTCCAACACTACACTACAGAACCAGCTCCAGGTGTAAAACCTGATACACCATTACAACTGATTGGTCGTGATGTGTATATCGCTGAAGGTTGTGTAGGTTGCCATAGCCAACAGGTTCGTACTTTATACTCTGAAGTATTGCGTTACGGTCCTTATTCTGTAGCAGGTGAGTCTGTTTATGAACACCCATTCTTGTGGGGTTCAAAACGTACTGGTCCTGATTTGGCTCGTTTAGGTGGTCGTTATTCAGACGATTGGCACCGTTCACATCTACGTAATCCACGTAGTATGGTGTTAGGTTCTGTGATGCCATCTTATCCACATCTACAGAATAAAGATATTAGTAATTATGACGTTCAAGCTCGTATGAAAGCATTGCGTATTCTAGGTGTTCCATACACTGATGAACAAATTGCTAATGCTCCAAATGAGCTAAAAGGTAAAACTGAAGAAGATGCACTGGTTGCATACTTGCAGAACCTTGGCGTCGGTTATGTTAACGCATTAAATGCTCCACAAGAAGGTAAGTAATAATGGAAAACGGCGTGTTTGGTATTGATTGGGGATTACTAAACGGTATCTCGATTGTATTAAGTCTTTTGGTGTTTTTTGGTATTGTTGCGTTTGCATGGTCTAAAGGACGCAGTAAAGACATCGAGCGCGCCAGCCAGTTACCTTTCGATCTGCCAGATGAGGCAGAAACTCAACATAAAGGGGTTAAAGAATGAGTGAGTTTGTAAGTGCAGGATGGAGTTATTGGGTAGCCATCGTCTCCATTCTTGGTATTGTATTCTGCTTGTGGTTGCTATGGACCCAACGCAGTTTCCTGAAAGATAAAACTCTAGAAGTATCTGATACTGGTCACGAGTGGGACGGTATCAAGGAGTTAAACAGTCCTGTACCACGTTGGTGGACTCTAATGTATCTAGGTTTGTGTGTGATTGGTGTTATCATCATCGTACTATACCCAGCATTAGGTTCTGACAAAGGTTTACGTAACTGGACATCGTTTGGTGAAGTAGAACAAGAGAAAGCTGAATACGAACAACGTATTGCTAAAGTTTATCAGCAGTTTGATGGTAAATCTCTTGATGAGATCGTTAGAGATCCTGCAGCCCAACGTATTGGTGAGCGTTTGTTCTTGAACAACTGTTCTCAGTGCCATGGTTCTGATGCAAAAGGTTCTCCTAACTTCCCGAACCTTACTGATAACGACTGGTTATGGGGTGGTTCTCCAGAGACTATCCTTAATACGATTACAAATGGCCGTCATGGTATCATGGCTCCATTGAAAGCCGTATTCTCGAAAGCAGAAGCTGAACAAGTGGCTGACTATGTTCGTTCACTTTCAGGTCTTCCTGTAGCAGACAAAGCAAACATCCCATTAGGTGAAGCTAACTTCAAGAAAGTATGTGCAGCTTGCCACGGTATGGATGCTAAAGGCAACCAATTACTTGGTGCACCTAACTTAACAGATGGTGTTTGGTTAAATAGTCCAAAACGTGAAACTATTGTTCACACTATCTTAGATGGTCGTCAAGGTGTGATGCCTGCATGGAAATCTCGTTTCACTAAAGAACAGATAGAAATGTTGACTGCTTATGTTTGGGGTCTATCCAACTCAAGCAATTAGTAGTAAAATAGCACCTAAGCCACTTTTATAGTGGCTTAGGTTTTTTTACAAATGGAGAATTCATATGTCAGAAGAAAAAAAATCCAATCACGAAAATATTCCTGACTGGGAACCACCTCCACTCGATCCTGCCAACTTATCAGAAGAAGAAAAACAAGAAATCTATGATTTTGTAAGAGGCAGAATTTATGCGAAGTCTGTGAAAGGACATTTTCACACTTGGCGTGTTATTTTTGTATATTTCACACAAATAATATTTTTTGGTCTCCCTTGGTTAGAATGGAATGATAGACAAGCATTTTTGCTTGATTTAGGTTCGCGAAAATTTTATATCTTTGGTTTGGTGTTATGGCCCCAAGATATATTCTATATGGCACTGATTTTGATTATTTCAGCCTATGGTCTATTTTTGTTTACCGCACTGATGGGACGATTATTCTGTGGTTACGCCTGTCCTCAGACCGTTTACACAGAAATCTTTATGTGGATAGAACGACAAATTGAAGGTGATCGTTCTGCACGTATGCGTTTAGATCAGTCTCCATGGAATTTCAATAAAATCTTCCGCAAAGGTCTAAAACACGCCTGTTATATCATTTTTGCATTAGCAGCCGGATTCACTTTGGTAGGTTATTTTGTGCCGATTCGTGGATTAGGACATGAATTGCTATCAGGATCGTTCTCTCCTTGGGAGTGGTTCTGGTTCTTGTTCTACGCATTTATGATGTGGGGACATGCAGGTATTTTGCGTGAAGCCGTCTGTAAGTATATGTGTCCCTATGCTCGTTTCCAAAGCGTGATGGTGGACTCTGACACGATGGTCGTGACTTATGATCGTCCAAGAGGTGAGCCTAGAGGTGGACGTTCACGTAAGGTGAATCCTGCTGAAGCGGGTTTGGGCGATTGTATTGACTGTAAGATTTGTGTGAATGTCTGTCCGACAGGTATCGATATTCGTAAGGGTCTCCAATACATGTGTATTGGTTGTGGTGCCTGTATTGATGGCTGTAACGAAGTCATGGACAAAATGGGTTACAAACGTGGCTTGATTCGTTATACTTCGGAAAATGCCATGATTAAAGGCCTTAGCCGTAAACAAGCTATTAAAGACTTGTTTAAAATTCGCACCTGTGTGTATTTGGCACTCTTGCTAATTTTAGTGACTGGTTTGATTGTTTCCTTGGCTACACGCAGTACCTTGAGACTTGATGTTTACAAGGATAGAGGTGTATTGGGCCGTTTAGGACCTAATGAAACCGCTGAAAACGTGTATCGTATTCAAATTATCAATATGACAGAAGAACCTAGAACCTTTACATTATCGACACAAAGTGACGATGTTAAAGACTCTACTATCCAGTTATCTCAAAAAGAGGGTGGTAGAAGTGTTCAAGTGGATTCTTTTGGTAGTGTTTGGGTACCTGTTACGGTTCGTGCACCGTTGTCGGATAATAAACAAGGTAATCACAATATCTACATTAAAGCTGAAAGTGATGAGGCAGGTAAAACACCGCTTAGCACAGAAGTAGAAACCGTTTTCTTTGTACCTGATTTGTAGGAGTGAGTCTGATGAAAGCCGATAAAGTTCAACCTTGGTATCGTGAACCATGGCCTTGGATATTAATTTCAATTCCATTTGCAGGTATTGTCGGTTGTATTATTACCATCTATTTGGCCTTTAACGATAATCCAGATAGCTCGGTGATTTTAGAGTACAAAAAAACTGGTTTGGTAATTGAGCGTGTAGGTGATGGTGGGGCAACTGTTCCACTACCTAAACCTAAAGAGTATTAATACGATACAAGACAAAATGACTCTCAGAATATTGGGAGTCATTTTTTTTGCCTATCACCATCTCGCCCGTGTTTACAAAGGGTGGTGAGTGTTCACGTGGTGTTATTTGCCTAACACCATCTCGCCCGTGTTTACAAGGGGAGGTGGGTGTTCACGTGGTGTTATTTGCCTATCACCATCTCGCCCGTGTTTACAAGGGGTGGTGGGTGTTCACGTGATGTTATTTGCCTAACACCATCTCACCTGTGTTCACAAGGGGTGGTGGGTGTTTACGTGATGTTTAAGTCTATGAGTGATTAATGATGAGATGAACGCTTTGTTTCGTGTTAAGCGTACTCAGTATCTCTTTTGATACTTAAATTTAGATGTCGGTGTTACACGATAAGGGTGGCAAAATCGGCACGTAACGAATATCAATATATTAAGGATGGGTTCGTTTAGGCATGGTAATGATGTGTTCTTGATTAACTATTTTTCGTAATAAAGATACATCGTTTATTTTGACCAGTTTCTTTTCGACAGAAATAACGCCGTCTTTAGACATTTTTGACATTAAACGACTAACTGTCTCTAACGTTAATCCCAAATAGTTTCCAATATCAAAACGTGTCATTCTAAGTAAAAACTCATGTTCTGAATAGCCCAAATTGCTCAATCGTTCTGACATGGTTAATAAAAAAGTCGCGACTCTTTGTTCTGAGGTTAATGTCGCCAATGAAAGGGTCATATTGTAAACACGATCGATTTCTTGAGACATTAGACGGTAGAATTGTTTTTGTAACTCGGGAATGGTTCTGCTTAATGATTCCATTTCATCAAATGAAATCACACACACTTCAGTATCTTCTAAAGCAATGGCATTAGTGTGTTGTCGTTTGTCCCAAACACCGTCTAATCCTACGAATTCGCCTGGAAGAAAAAAGCCTGTGATTTGCATCTGTCCGCTTGCATTTTCTAAAACGGCTTTTAATGAGCCAGAACGAATGCTATAGATGGCTTTAACGGGGTCGCCTGCTTTAAAAAGATTTTCCCCTTTGGGAATACGGATACGTTCTTTGACGAGATCGGCTAGTTTTTCGGCATTTTCTCGATTTAAGCCTTTTGGAATACAAATATGTCCTAATAAACAGTGTGAACAATTTTGTGCTTCTGCTTGTTCGGAGAGAAAAACGTGCTTCATCATATGTCAAATCTACCTAAACAGTCATGATATGGTTGACTGCATGATCCGATTGCAGTCAAAGTGAAAACATTTTACTTGATTTAAATCAAAAAATCATTTTTTAAATACCCTGTTACAAATAATCTTGAACGAGCTTGGTAAATAGGAATTATTATTATCTAAATAAAAATATGGTCCGTCCCCTTGAAAATAAAAAATTTGGACTCACATAATGTTTAACAGAAATTCTTTTTTATATTTTTTATTATGCGTATCGATAAATTAACAACACAATTTCAACAAGCATTGGCTGATTCACAGTCTATTGCTTCACGTCATGATAATCCTTATATTGAGCCAGTGCATGTATTGATGGCTTTGTTATCCAATGCCGATAATGGGTGTGCAAGTTTGCTGGCTCGTGCGGGTGTGGCGACATCACGTATTTTGCCTGCCATTGATAAAGCGATCAAAGAATTGCCTACCTTAGAGGGCGGTGCTCAGAACTTACAGATTAGTCGAGAGTTAAATCAGTTGCTTTTGCAAACAGATAAAGAAGCGGCTAAACGCGGCGATCAGTTTATTGCTTCTGAACTTTTCTTATTGGCACTTTGTGGTGATAAAGGTGTGGCAGGTCGTATCCTGAAAGAAGCAGGGTTACAGAAAAAACCTTTGGAAGCCGCGATTGAAGCGGTAAGAGGGGGTGCTTCAGTGGACTCTCAAGATGGAGAATCTAACCGTCAGGCGTTGAAAAAATATACGATTGATCTAACAGAACGTGCTCGTTTGGGTAAGTTGGATCCTGTGATTGGTCGTGATGATGAAATTCGTCGTGCCATTCAGATCTTACAGCGTCGCACTAAAAATAACCCAGTGTTGATTGGTGAGCCAGGTGTGGGTAAAACAGCCATTGTTGAGGGGCTTGCACAACGGATTGTGAATAATGAAGTTCCTGAAACTTTACGTGGTAAGCGTGTATTAAGCTTAGATTTAGCAGGGTTGCTAGCTGGAGCGAAGTATCGTGGTGATTTTGAGGAACGTTTAAAATCTGTCCTAAAAGAGCTTGCCCAAGATGAGGGTCAAAGCATTGTCTTTATCGATGAAATTCATACGATGGTGGGTGCAGGCAAATCCGAAGGAGCAATGGATGCAGGTAATATGCTGAAACCCGCATTATCACGTGGTGAATTACATTGTATCGGTGCAACGACTTTAGATGAATATCGTCAATATATCGAAAAAGATGCGGCATTAGAGCGTCGTTTTCAAAAGGTTATTGTCGATGAACCTGATGTAGAATCAACCATTGCGATTTTGCGTGGTTTGCAAGAACGTTACGAAATTCATCATGGTGTTGACATTACCGATCCTGCGATTGTGGCAGCAGCAGAGCTATCCAATCGTTATATTACCGATCGGTTCTTACCAGATAAAGCTATCGACTTGATTGATGAGGCCGCAGCACGTATTCGTATGGAAATTGACTCTAAACCAGAGGTCATGGATAAACTTGATCGTCGGATTATTCAGTTGAAAATCGAACGTGAAGCGTTGCGTAAAGAAACGGATGATGCGTCAAAACATCGTTTACAGTTACTCGAAGATGAGTTGTTGAAATTACAGCGTGAGTATGATGATTATGAGCAGGTTTGGAAAAGTGAAAAAGCCGCTGTTCAAGGTGCTCAATCCGTACGTGCTGAGATAGAAAAACTTAAAGCTGAGATGGCTGAGTTTCAACGTAAAGGTCAATATGATAAATTAGCGGAACTTCAGTACAGTAAATTACCTGAGCTTGAAAAACGCTTAGAAGATGCAGAAAGCAGTGAAAAAGCGGAAAAAGAACATCCCAAATTACTGCGTACTCAAGTGGGTGCAGAAGAAATTGCTGAAGTGGTTTCTCGTGCAACAGGTATTCCTGTATCGAAGATGATGCAGGGCGAACGCTCAAAATTATTGAGTATGGAAAAACATTTGCATGAACGTGTTGTCGGTCAAGATGAGGCGGTACGTTTGGTTTCTGATGCGATTCGTCGTTCTCGTGCAGGTTTATCTGATCCTTCTCGTCCTTACGGTTCTTTCTTATTCCTAGGACCAACAGGTGTGGGTAAAACAGAGTTGACTAAAGCATTGGCAAACTTCTTATTTGACTCAGAAGATCATTTGATACGTATCGATATGAGTGAGTTTATGGAAAAACATTCAGTTGCTCGCTTAATTGGTGCACCTCCTGGATATGTGGGTTATGAAGAGGGTGGTTATTTAACTGAAGCTGTGCGTCGTAAACCTTATAGCGTCATCTTATTAGATGAAGTAGAAAAAGCTCATCCTGATGTATTTAATATTTTGCTTCAGGTCTTAGATGATGGTCGCTTGACTGATGGACAAGGTCGTACGGTAGATTTTCGTAATACCGTCATTGTGATGACTTCTAACTTGGGTTCTCAGCATATTCAACAAATGGCAGGGCAGCCTTATGAAGAGGTTAAAGCGGTGATTTGGGAAGACCTAAAACAGTCATTCCGTCCAGAGTTTTTAAACCGTATTGATGAAGTAGTGGTGTTCCACAGCCTAGACGATAAGCATATTGCGGATATTGCTCGCATTCAACTTCAAGGGTTATCAAAACGAGTCAAAGAACGTGATATGAAACTTGAGGTTAGTGAAGCGGCACTAGCACAATTAGCAAAAAATGGCTTTGATCCATTATTTGGTGCACGTCCTTTGAAACGAGCTATCCAACAAGATATTGAGAATCCATTGGCTCGTGATATGTTGGAAGGCAAGTTTGAAGCCAAGGATACTATCCAAGTAGATTATCAAGATGGTAATTTTGTGTTTACCAAAAAAGCATAAATGGCTTAGTATCGTTTGATAAAGAATCGGCTCCTATAAAACGGGAGTCGATTTTTTTGAGCTTGTGATTTGTGGTATGCTGTTTGATTCAGATAATCAAAATATTGATAAAAGGTTGTTGATATAGGGTTATCCTATCTGTGCGAATCATGGGTTTCATGATAGTGTTGTGCAGATGAAAGCAATGTGTGAATGTATGCGAGTTTTTGATGAACGCATTGAGTTTGTCTGCGAGTTGATATAAAAGCGATATTTGAGGAGTGCGAAAATGAAAGCGATTGTTATGGAAACAACAGGAACGCCAGAGGTGTTGAAAATAGGTCAGATCGATAAACCGATTCCAAAGAAAAACGAAGTGTTGATTCAGGTAGTGGCTTGTGGTGTCAATCGTCCCGATGTATTGCAAAGAGCAGGAAGTTATCCGCCTCCGAAAGATGCTTCACCTATTTTGGGTTTGGAGGTATCAGGTGTGATTGTAGAGGGAGATTTGTCAGGAACAGATTTTAAATATGGTGATAAAGTATTTGCTTTAGTACCAGGAGGTGGATATGCTGAATACTGCACGGTACCTGCTTCACATTGTTTGCCTGTCCCTGAAAATTTATCCATGATTGAGGCCAGTGCGATTGCAGAAACTGCTTATACTGTTTGGTCAAATGTATTTGATATTGGGCATTTGAGCAAAGGTGAGACATTATTGGTGCATGGTGGGGCTAGTGGTATTGGCACAATGGCCATTCAAATAGCGGTAGCTTTAGGTTATAAGGTGTTGACAACGGTGGGAAGCCAAGAAAAATTAGAAGCAGTTGAGCGTTTGGGGGCGATTGGGATTAACTATAAGACAGATGATTTTGTGGCATTTGTAAAAGAACAGGGTGGTGCAGATGTGATTTTGGATATGGTGTGTGGCGATTATATCGAACGTAATACGCAATGTGCCAATATGGACGCTAGAATCGTGATTATTGCCCAATTAGGCGGACAACAATCAACGGTGAATATGGCAAGGGTGATGATGAAACGATTAACGATTACAGGATCTACGCTACGTCCCAGAACACATGAATACAAAGCTTATTTAACGCAGCAGGTTAAGACACATGTATTGCCTTTGATTGAAAAAGGGTTGGTAAAACCTATCGTTCATCAGGTTTACCCACTCGAACAAGCTAGCCAAGCTCATCGAGATTTGGAAGCATCGTCTGTCATTGGAAAAATTGTGTTGACGCTTTAATTCATGGTAAAATATTCCGTTTTGTTGTAATAGGCAATCAGCATGTCAGTAAACCGTCGTCTTATTATGGCGAACTGGAAGATGCACGGGGATTTTCAAAGTAATAAAGCTTTACTTGAAGGTATTTCTCAGCGTTTAACCCAATGCCCAGAAGAGAATGTAGATATTGCTCTTTGTGTGCCTTTTCCTTATTTGCATCAAGTCCAAGAATTGTTACAAGGAACAAATATTTCTTGGGGTTCTCAGGATGTCAGTGCATATGACAAGGGAGCGTACACAGGTCAAGTATCGGCTCATATGTTAAAAGAATTTGGGTGTTCTTGGTCTTTGGTCGGTCATTCAGAACGAAGACAGTACCAAGGCGAAACGAATGAAGAAGTGGCCCATAAAGCATTGCGAGCGATCGAGTGTGGTATTACACCCGTTGTTTGCATTGGTGAAACAGAGAAAGATTACAAGGATAATCTCACGCTGAAAACAATAAAATCGCAACTTGATCCGATTTTGAACTTAGGTGAAGACTTGGTCAATAAGATGGTTTTTGCCTATGAGCCTGTTTGGGCTATCGGTACAGGGTTAAGTGCGACACCAGAACAGGCCCAAATTGTTCATGAACATATTCGTGAATGGGTGGGTCAAAATAGAATTATATATGGCGGAAGTGTTAAACCGAGTAATGCAGCGAATCTATTTAAAATGAAAGATATTGATGGTGTGTTAGTCGGTGGTGCTTCTTTATTTGTTGAGGATTTTTTAGGCATTGTTCGTGCCTAATTCTTGGAGTATTAAATGAGTGCGTTAACCTCTTTAGAATCTTGGATTGCTGTATTGCAAGTATTGGCTGCAGTGGCGGTGATTGTATTGGTGTTGTTGCAACAAGGCAAAGGTGCGGATATGGGTGCCAGCTTTGGTAGCGGATCGGCAGGTAGTATCTTTGGTGCAGCTGGGGCAGCAAACTTTTTTTCACGAATGACAAAATGGGCTGCTATTGTATTTTTTGCTTGCACTTTGTTGTTGGCTTACATTAACGGTCAAGGCTTGACGAACAATGCTTCAACAACTACCGATACAGGGGTTATGCAAGGATATGTGGCTCCTAAAGCTGAAAGCACAGAAGTGCCAGTCGCACCTGTTAATAACGATGCAGCTAATACTCAAGTACCTGCACCTGTTGATAACAATGCGACCAACACTCAAGCACCAGCAACAAAATAATTATCTAGCTTGTCATAGAAGCTGATTTTAGTTTACAATACAGCTTCTTTTTTTGCTCACGTGGTGGAATTGGTAGACACGCTATCTTGAGGGGGTAGTGTCGAAAGACGTACGAGTTCAAGTCTCGTCGTGAGCACCACAAAATACCCAATGCCTGTGTTTATAAACAGTTGATTTTTAATCAATTCTTTGAAAACACAGGTTTTTTTATTTTCGAAAAAAGCCTTGATTTACTGTATTTTTATCCAGTAAAATGAAAATAGATTAAAAAAATGTGACACTTTTGTGACAGGTTTGTGACACTTTTGTGACAGGTCTTTCATGATTGTTAGTAGCGAGGTAGTCATGGCAGTAATTCAACAAACAAAATACGGAACTTGGCGGGTCAGGGGTAGAATTAATCATCAATGGCACTCCAAAACTTTTCCTACCAAAAGAGAATGTAAAGAGTGGTGGGACGCTTTGGAAGATAAACTAAAAGGCGTTACCAATTTAACCGATTCTAGAAAAACTTTCTTGGACGCTTTGATGAGGTATGCAGAAGAGGTAACCCCTACTAAGTCTGCGTGCCGAAGTGAATCATCAAACCGTCCGTAACACTAATAGTACCACCTTACGATCTACGGAGTCCGTGCGAGCAAGTTCGCGAAATTAAAACAGAATGGGATTACCTTGTACGTGGATATACAGAATTGCTAGGACAGTATTCAAGATGTAGTTCAAAATATGATGCACTGTTAAATTTTATAGAAAAATAACTATACGTTTTATGCAATTAACTACAATGATAAAAGAGGTCACAAAACTGCCATAAAAACGCCAGAGCTCGTTTAAATGCTTAATGTTTTGGACCCTATCAATACATTGGAAGACTTTCTGTTATTTTTTCTTTTGCATCATTATTGCAGTAACAATGCCTGCTAATCCTACGCCTCCCATTAATATAGCAGCTGCCATAGTATCTCCATGTGAAGCAATAATAAGAGAGAGTATGAAAAAAATAATAACAATGGACAAGGCAAACCATTGTCCTCTTTTCTGTATCTTTAGTCCTTCTTTATTTAGTTCATAAGCAAAGTTTTGTTCTTTCTCTTTTAAAGAAAGGGATTTCTCTGCCATACTCATAATTCTGTTTGCACCATCAGGTATATACTGATTGTATAAATTAATATCTTCGGGTGACGGAAGAGGTCCCGAATGTATTTTCATTTGTTGATAGACAATATGTTGTATTTCTTCGTTATTTAGAATAGAGGGGTCAGTCCTAATTGCATTTACTATTTCTTGAGTTTTTTCATTAGGATATTGAGTATTGTTAGAATTTTTATGGCTATTTTGTGTCATTTTTTATCTCTTTAGTAGATACTTCTTTAAGTATATTTGCAACATCGTGCCATGCGTCATGCATGTAGCCATATTCATTATCTGAATTTATTGGATAGAAATTCGTTGTAGGAAATACGGTAAGAACAGAACTCAACCCTACAAGGAAGTTATGCATTTTGAAAGAATGTGTATTAAATGCTCTAGTAGCATTCTTTTCCATTTTTCGACTCCTTATTGCATATTAGCCCACGTAAAAGGAACGCACATTATAGCTAATTTATTACTAGTGTTTGTTAATTTTATAATAGGTTAATATAACGTGAGTTCCTCTTGTTGTAACTTTATCATACTAACCTGTTAATTTCAAAAAGCAAGAGCTCACTAACTATTTTTCGGTAAAAACATAGAAATACCAGCCGCTACGATGACGCAAATCACGCCGATATACTCAAAAACAAAATGCTGGGTCTAATTTTTTCTTTGAAAAAGATAGCACCGACTATCGCCACCATCAAGGGTTCTAGACCGATAACGGTTGCAGCACTGCTAGCTGATGTTAGGCTGAGTCCTAAAAATTGGAGTAAGAAAGTGGCAGGGTAGGTTAAAAAGCCGAGTAGGGCAATTTTCCAGATAATGGATGTATCAATATTGGTTTTTGTTGCCAGTAACGAAGAGAGATGGGCAACATGATCGAACTCGCAATGATTAAACGAAATAACACGACCAAAGCAGGATCTGCCATCGTATAAGCGAATTTTCCTGCAATAAATGAAGTTCCCCAGAAAAACGCTGCAATTAATAGATACAACATATTAACTCTTATGTAAAAGTGGAAAAAATGGGGAATGTTTGTCAGAAATTGACGAGATGAATTTAAGTGGTCGGGACAGTAAGATTCGAACTTACGACCCTCTGGTCCCAAACCAGATGCGCTACCAGACTGCGCTATGCCCCGACAAAGAATCATCATTATAGAATTATTTTTTTTTAATGTAAATACTTTGATGAGGGTTTTCGTCTGTTCTGATTAAAATGTTGTGAATATGCGACATTACTTGGGTAAAAAATCGTAAAGACCATTTTCGTCTATCAATCCAAAATGAGTATCCATCATGTTCAGGATGCGTCCAATATCTTCATTCTGAGTTTAGTCAAAATCTCAATTCTGAGCGTCACTTATCAATCTAGGTAAATATCCGAAATATGGCATTATCCCTTAAATACCATTGTCTAATGTTGTCTGAACTCAAATCGTTTAATGCAGATCCCAACATAAACGTGCAAGCTTCCTCATCAAGGTTAACGCATATCCTCGTTAAAACGTCTAATTTTGCTTTCCCCATGCATCTAACATCACTCGAATAAGTCACCCCAGACCGTCTCAAAAAGCCCGTCACTACTGTGAATGATGACAAAGTCTTATTTCCCCATGCATCAAACATCACTCGAATAAGTCACCCCAGACCGTCTCAGAAAGCCCGTCACTACTGTGAATGAGAACGAATGTCCAATAGCACCAAAACCGCTCCATCGCCGCCCATATGATTAGGGGCTGTGCAATAAGCGTTTACGGCATCGATTTGTTTGAGCCATGAACGGACATGAGGTTTTAAAACAGCATTTTCTTTGGATCCATGCCCTTGTCCGTGGATGATATTGATACAAGGCACTTTGTAGTGAATGGCATTTTTTAGAAAATCGTTTAAACGTTGCCAAGCCTCTTGGGTAGTGTTTCCATGTAAGTCAAGTGTAGCGGTGACGGGCCAAGTACCTGTTTTTAGTTTTTTCAATAAATCAATGTGATCTTTGTTTTTAACGTAAGAATCTTGATCGCTATACTCTTGGTGAGTGTGTTTTTTTAGTCGTGCTTGGGGTTCAAAAGCATCGCCTTGTGCGTGTTGTCGTTTTATTTGATAAAACAACTCGTTTTTTTCGATAACTTCATCGGCGTGATGTTCATAACGATTAGGGTTTTTGATGGCTTTGACCCCTTTCATATTGGCACGAAACAAGTTAATGTCTTCTTGTTTTAATCGAGCTTGTTGAGGATGAGAGGGCGTTGTTTTGGAAGCCTTTTCAGCAACGATTTTTTGTTGCTGAGTAAAGGCTTTTTGTAGTTTTTTAAGATCAGATAGTTGATGACTTTTGATCTTATTCATATTTTTGTTCCTCAAGCCATCTTTGGGCATCAAGTGCTGCCATACATCCTGTTGCGGCACTGGTGATGGCTTGACGATAGATGGCATCTTGAACGTCACCCGCCGCAAAAACGCCAGGAACAGAGGTCATTGTGGCAAAGTGAGGGTGTAAACGTGTGCGAATATAACCATGTTCTGTTTCGATTTGGTCTTTGAATATATCCGTGTTGGGGTGGTGTCCAATAGCAATGAAAGCTCCCTCTACAGGAATCTCTTCTGTTTGTTGGGTTTGGGTATTGATGATACGAACAGCGTTAACACCGCGGTCATCGCCTAAAATTTCATCGACTTCGCAGAATAGTTTTAGTTCAATTTTGCCTGTGCGAACGACTTCCATAAGCTGGTCAATCATAATGGCTTCAGCACGGAATTGGTCGCGACGATGTACTAAGGTTACTTTTGAGCAAATATTAGCAAGGTACAAAGCCTCTTCAATGGCAGTATTACCGCCCCCAACCACTAAGACGGGTTTATCACGATAAAAGAAACCATCGCAGGTGGCACAAGCCGATACGCCTTTGCCTTTGAACGCATCTTCAGAGGGTAAGCCAAGATATTTTGCCGAAGCCCCTGTTGAGATAATTAAGCTGTCACACGTGTATTCTTTTCCAAGCATGGAAAACAGGCGAAAAGGATACGAAGATAAATCAACGCGTTCGATTTGGTCAAGCACGATTTCAGTTTTAAAACGTTCGGCATGTTTTAAAAATCTTTGCATTAATTCAGGGCCTTGTACACCAGCAAAGTCAGCGGGCCAATTATCAACTTCAGTTGTTGTCATCAGTTGCCCACCTTGTTCCATACCAGTAATCATAAGGGGAGAAAGATTGGCTCTGGCAGCGTACACTGCGGCGGTGTATCCAGCAGGGCCGGAACCTAGGATTAGAACTTTAGCGTGTTGTTTCATACTGTATAAATATCCAATGTTTTTATGATATGTAATAAGAAAACTGTTAAAATAGTGTCATTTTAATGGATTTTATGATGGCTCGTCTATGTGGATGGGTGGCATTTTATAGATAAAAGATATATGGCAAAATCTCAAAAAGATAATCTTTTGGTAAAAAGAGGCGTTTCAAGAAATAAACTAAATAGCGAATCAGGCATTTGGCTTGACTTGTTTAATGGGGTAGCACGCATTTTAAGCGAGTTAAGATGGGTGATTTACGCCATGATGGCCATTGCTTTGATTTTGATGTTATTCAGTTATAGTCCAGAAGATCCTGGTTTTGTACAAACATCTTCGACTCAGGTTGTTCATAATATGCTCGGGGTGTTTGGTGCTTATGTGGCACAGGGACTCTTGTATTTAATGGGATTTAGCTCTTGGTTGTTGGTGGTATTGCTGATTCGTCGTATGTTTGTGGGATATAAACGTTTGATGAAAAAGCTAAGTAGTGATACGGAAGAGGGAAGTGATACCGTTCCTCATCGTATTTACTGGGAGCAGGGGCTAGGATATGTCTTATTGTTTTTGTCTGTGCTAGGATTTGAGTCGGTTCATAATTCTACTTATGCGAATGATTATCCCTTGGGTGCAGGTGGCTTGCTAGGCTATTTTTGGGGTAATTTTGCATTGGAGTATATTGGATCCATGGGTTCCTTAGCCTTGTTTTCAGCTCTTTTTGTGATTGGCAGTGGCTTGTTTTTTAATTTTTCATGGTTAAATGTTTGTGAAAAAATCGGTTCTTGGGTCTCTAAAGGCGTGGCACGTATTCGCCGTAGCCAAACCGAGAAAAAAGACTTGAAAATTGGTGAAGCGGCACTGTTAGAGCGTCAAGGAACGATGGATCAAAAAGAACATCATTTAAGTTTTGAAGAACGAGCTGAAGAAGTCCCTGAGGTTCAGGCACCTACTGTTGAGCTAGTGAATGACACGATTGAAGAAGCAGCTGTTGTGAAAAAAGTGGCAGAACCACCTGTCGTGAAAATTACACATGCTAGCACTACCGTGAAACAATCTAAAAGTGTGCCGACCGATGTATTTCAGCCTACTTTATTTCCGACTGAGGTGTCGCAAGGCAGTAAGCCTACTTTGGACTTGTTAGACCCACCTAGTCATCAAGTTGAAGTGGTCAGTACAGAGACGATTGAATATACTTCAAGATTGATTGAGAAAAAACTTAGCGATTTTAATATTAATGTTAAAGTTGTTTCCGCTTATGCTGGCCCTGTGATTACACGTTATGAAATTGAACCTGCTACAGGTGTGAAAGGCAGTCAAATCGTTAATTTGGCAACAGATTTGGCTCGTTCTTTGTCTTTGGTTAGAATTCGTGTGATTGAAACGATTCCAGGCAAGAATTTAATGGGCTTAGAACTGCCTAATCCTAAACGTCAGGTGGTGCATTTGTCTGAAATTATCGCCTCAAAAGCCTTTGCTGATTCTAATGATCCTTTGACTGTGGCTTTAGGAAAAGATATTGCAGGGGCACCTGTAGTAGGAAATTTGGCCAAAATGCCTCATTTATTGGTGGCTGGTACCACTGGTTCTGGAAAATCGGTAGGTATTAATGCCATGATTTTGTCCTTATTGTACAAGTCACATCCAGATGAAGTGAAGCTGATTTTGATTGACCCTAAAATGCTGGAAATGGCGATTTATGAGGGTATTCCGCATTTAATTGCCCCTGTCGTTACTGAAATGAGTAAGGCAGGTAATGCGTTGAATTGGTGCGTAGCCGAGATGGATAAACGCTATAAGTTGCTCAGTAAACTTGGGGTAAGAAATATCGCAGCATTTAACCAGAAAGTTAAAGATGCAAATAAAAAAGGAACGCCTATTGCGCATCCGTTTAGTTTGACACCAGAGTCACCAGAACCTTTACAACCTTTGCCATATATCGTCATTATTATCGATGAGTTGGCGGATTTGATGATGGTGGTGGGTAAGAAGATTGAAGAGTTAATTGCTCGACTTGCTCAAAAAGCCCGTGCAGCAGGGATTCATTTGATTTTAGCCACACAGCGTCCCTCAGTCGATGTGATTACAGGCTTGATTAAAGCTAACGTTCCTACTCGTATTGCTTTTCAGGTATCTTCTAAAATTGACTCTCGCACGATTTTGGATCAGATGGGAGCAGAGACATTGCTGGGTTTAGGTGATATGCTGTATCTAAAACCGGGAACAGGGGTGCCAGAACGAGTTCATGGTGCATTTGTCAGTGATGATGAGGTTCAACGTGTCGTCGATTTTCTGAAAGAAAGCTACGGTGAAGCTCAGTACGTGGATGGGGTATTGGATGGACCTGCCAGTGGTGAGGGTATGCCTGGCTTTGTTGATGAGGATGGAGAGTCCGATCCTTTATATGATCAGGCGGTTGCCATTGTCTTAAAATCACGTCGTGCATCGATTTCTTATGTTCAAAGAAATCTGAAAATAGGTTATAACCGAGCGGCTCGCCTGCTTGAACAAATGGAACAAGCGGGAATTGTGTCAGCGATGCAATCAAATGGCAGTCGCGAAATTTTAGTCTCAGAAGGATCTATGGATCATGAAGATTAAGAGTTTAGTGATAGGGTTAAGCGTCTGGTTCTCACTTGCTCATGCTAGTGCATTAGATCAGCTAAATTATTTTATTACGCATGTTCCCAAAGCAAGTGGCATGTTTGTTCAGAAAAATGATCAGGGTGAAAGCGAGGGGAGCTTTAGTTTTTTTCGTCCAGGTCGATTTTCTTGGTTGATTAAAACACCTTTTGAACAAAGAATTACGGCAGATGGAAAATACATCTATCAGTATGATGTAGAGTTAGCCCAAACGATAAAACGTTCTTTGAAAGAGGCGATTGGTAGCTCGCCAGCGGCGATTTTATTTGGAAACAATAAAATCGAAGATTATTTTACAGTGAGTTTATTGCCCACTGAAAACGGCGTGCAATGGCTAAGAGCTGTTCCCAAGGATGCTAATGCGGGCTTTAATTATATGGATATTGGCTTTGCTGATAATCGACCTGTAAAGATTATTGTGCAGGATATTTTCGATCACTTCACTGAAATTACGTTTAACCAGATGGATACGCAAGCCAAGATTTCAGCTTCCAGCTTTAAATTTGTTGTTCCCAAAGGTGTAGAAGTAGTGGATATGCCATGATGATGGATGAATTGTTTGAAACGCCTGAGGATGCGGTACCTGAGTCTGATAAACGAGGTGCAGCCCAATCAAGCAATAAAATGAAGTCACATAAAACGCTTGAGCCGATTTCCCAACCTTTGGCAGAGTTGTTAAGACCTCAATCTTTAGATGAAGTAATTGGCCAAAAACATCTATTAGGCGAGGGTATGCCATTGAGATTGGCTTTTGAAGCCCATAAACCCCATTCGATGATTTTTTGGGGGCCACCAGGAGTGGGTAAAACAACTTTGGCTCGATTGACAGCAAAGGCCTTTGAGGGAGAATTTATCGCTTTGTCAGCGGTATTCTCAGGGGTAAAAGATATTCGTCAAGCCATGCAACAGGCATCAGAATATTTGGAAAAAGGCCAAAAAACTATTTTATTTATTGACGAGATTCACCGCTTTAATAAATCGCAACAAGATGCTTTATTGCCTTTTGTGGAAAGTGGCTTGGTAACTTTTATTGGTGCAACAACGGAAAATCCGTCTTTTGAAGTAAATTCTGCCCTGCTGTCTCGATCGCAAGTGTATGTGTTACAGGCTTTGTCAGATGATGATTTAAAGGCATTGATTCACCGAGCAAAAGAAAAGTCCTTGGTGAGTTTGCAGTTAGATGAAGAGGCGGTGAATGCGTTAATCGGTTTGGCTGATGGTGATGCAAGACGGCTGTTGAATTTATTAGAACAGCTTGATATGGCGGCTCGGACGGAACATTTATCGACGGTAGGTGCTGATTTTGTTTATCAAATAGCAGGTACGACATTAAGACGGTTTGATAAAGGGGGCGATCAGTTTTATGATCAAATATCCGCTTTGCACAAATCGGTTCGAGGTTCTCACCCTGATGCGGCCTTGTATTGGCTGTGTCGAATGCTGGATGCGGGAGCCGACCCCAAGTATTTATCACGTCGGATTATTAGAATGGCTTGGGAAGATATTGGCTTGGCGGACCCTAAGGCCGTACAAATTGCCAATGATGCAGCCAGTACGTACGAGCGTTTAGGCAGTCCTGAGGGTGAGTTAGCTTTGGCTGAAGC
This sequence comes from Basilea psittacipulmonis DSM 24701, assembly GCF_000743945.1. NCBI lineage: Bacteria > Pseudomonadati > Pseudomonadota > Betaproteobacteria > Burkholderiales > Alcaligenaceae > Basilea > Basilea psittacipulmonis. Next base: position 578,986 of record NZ_CP009238.1, read on the forward strand.
GGTGATTTATTTGTCCGTAGCACCCAAGAGTAATGCGGCTTATATGGCTTATAATCAGGCTCGTGCCTTTGTTAAGAAAGATGCGTCTCGTGCAGTTCCTTTGCATTTACGTAACGCACCGACCACATTAATGAAAGATTTAGGCTATGGACGAACTTATCGTTATGCACATGATGAGCCCAATGCCTATGCCGCGGGAGAGCAGTATTTTCCTGATGATTTGCCTGAACCAAAATGGTATCAGCCAGTGGCACGAGGATTAGAAATTAAAATCGCCGAAAAATTACGTTTTTTAAAAACACTGGACGAAGAATATGCCAAAAAACAGCCTCCTCAGTGATATGGTTGTTTTAGCATGAGGTGGTTTTTGGTGAGACGAGAACGAGCGTGCTAACGAATACGTCAAAAAAACAGTCTCCTCAGTGATATGGCTGTTTTAGCATGAGCTGGTTTTTGGTGGGAGGAGGTAAAAAATCATGTTTGTATGTGATAAATTCACGATGAAATGTCTGTAAAACTATTCACTTTAGCTTGTTTATTGGGATATGTTTGTGCATTGTTAAGTAGTGAGTCAGTGATATAAATCAGATAAAGGACTAAAAAGCGAGGCTATGTTGCATGTTCGATAGCGTAATAGGCATGAATTATAAAGTTGGACAAAAATATATAACAAAAATGTTACATTTTTAAAAAATCTTGTTCTATAGCGGTAAAAAGTTTATATCTACATGAAATAATTAAATAAATTTAATATTTGACTGTGATTAATATTAAATAAATGTCGTAAAAATGTAACAAATATGTAACAAAAACCCTACTATCTTTACAAAATATTTCATAAATGTTTCATTCGTAAAAATAAGCATAGCATTCTGAAAAATTACTCGTTATACTGTCATTGTTGTTAGCGAAAAATGTTGAGGGACATGATTCGCATCGTTTAATTTGTTTATATTGGAGTTTAATTATGTTAACAAAAGCTTATATTGCATTAACTGAAGGTCTTCGTTCTTTCCGTAAAAACACAGAAGGTGTAACAGCGATCGAATACGGTCTAATCGCAGTAGCGGTTGCAGTACTTATCGTTGCTGTATTCTACAACAAAGATGGCTTTATCGTTAAATTACAAAGCAAATTTGGTGATTTGACTAATAATATTAATAACGCTAGCACTGCTGTTAAAGGTAGCTAATCTTTGTGGTTTAACGAAGGTGTAGAGAGGGGGTGCATGCCCCCCTTTTTTTGTTAAAGTGTTACAAGGAATATCAAAATCTTTCTTTTGTTAGAAAAATACCACACTTTGAGTAGGGTGATTTGAAAAAAGCATGAAACTGCTTGTTTTTAAATGTTAAATTACCATTAGAAATGTTTTTCTGTGAAGAAAGATAAAAAGAATAAATTAACGGTGAACAGCTTGCTTACAGTGTTTCATGTTTCGTTTTAAGTTTTTCACAAATGTTACAAAAGTGATTTTTATGTCCGATGGATATTGTGTAAATAAATGATTAAAGAATAAAATAAAGGGGAGTAGTATGATTAGGGCAGTGGACATTATTTTATCGCAGTGTTTTTTTTCACTTGACCTGCAGTTACCCTTGTTCTTGAAGTCTAAGAAAGCGGTTACAACGATTGAGTATGGCTTGATCGCGATGGTGGTGACTGTTTTAGTGGTGTTTGTGTTTTACGGTAGTGATAGTTTTATTCACCAAGTGGCAGATAAATTTGAAATGCTTTCGTCGCATATCTCCAGTGCAATTCAAGAAAGTGGAAAATCGTAACGATAAGATAGTTTTTGGTAAACCAGTATGATGGCATCTCCAGCAAGTTATTTGGCGATAGTAATATTCGCTGTGTTAGTTTATGTGTCAGTGACGGATTGTCGATCCCGCACGATTAAGAATGAAGCCGTTCTGGTCTTATTGCCTTTACAGTTAGCATTTGCTTATTTATTGTTTAATGAGATTTATTTTATTCCGGCCATCGTTACCTTAGTGGTCGGTTTTTTGTTGTTTATGTTGAGGGTGATAGGTGCTGGCGATGTAAAGTTGTTAAGTGTGTTAATGCTCGCGGTGCCTGCTGACCAAGTGATTGAACTGTTTCTTTATATTACGGTTTTTGGATTGGTGGAAATTATTATTGGTTTGATCTTTTTTCGTCATGCGTTTAAGACGCGTGGCGTGCCTTATGGTGTAGCCATTTCGTTGGGATACACACTGCTTAGCTTGATGAATTTGGTGCCTCAAGTTAAACTATAGGTATAAAGGAATAACGATAAAATATTAGGAAATAAGATGAATTATAGAACCTTGTTTGTCATTTCATTTGTGATTTTGGCAGTGGCTGTTGCAGGTCTTTTGCTGATGCCGAGCTTTGGCGATGATTCTTCGTCTGAAACAGTCTCCCAAGACTCAAAGCCTGTCGTTGAAGAAAAAGTAACAAGCTCCTCTGAGAGTCGCGAAACCGTTCCTATTAAACGAGTGATAGCGAACTACAATTTGTTCCAAGGCGATATTATCCAGCCAGATGATTTTAGAATCGAAGAAGCTGATGTAGATAAAGACAGTCCTGAAATTCAGGATGATATTAGTGCGGTATTGTCTCAGGCACCGAATGGTAGTATCCAAGGGTTTTTAGTGACGACAAATATCGATGGCGGTACGGTTGTGCCTGTAGATGCTTTGATATCACCCGATGATCCTAATTTTTTAAGAAAAACAATTGATAAGACAAAAGAAGTTGCTTATCAGTTTTGTGTGCCTCCACAGGAAAGTTTTGTGTTGGATACGTTGGATAATGGCTCAAAGGTTGATGTTTACGTCACCGCAGGCATGAATCCTGATAGCCAGCCTTTTTTCCATAAGGTGTTAGGCGGTATCGATGTATTGAGAATAAACTATACCCAAGCAGAAAATGAAGAAACAAAAGAACAACCTGCTTGTGTAGCGACTGTGCGTTTGCGTATGACACCGAAACAAATTCGTGATTTGTATGTAACGCCAGGATCGAAAGTATTATTACCATTTGATGAACAAATTCCAGCAGTCAATCGTGGCAGAGCGGTGCGTGCGTTACGCGGAGGTTAAGATGTTTTTAAGCAATCGTTTTTTGAAAGTATTTAGTGTCGTTACGTTGGCCACGGTAGCAAGTGTTGTTCAAGCCGCTGCTTATCGTTTGGAGATGGGTGGCAGTCATGTTGTTAACACAAATAAAGATATTGATACTGTGTTTGTATCGAATTCTACGATTGCCGACTATGAAGTGGTGGGTGATCGTAAATTAGTCGTTTATGCGAAGGCTGAGGGTACCTCTCAGGTGACCACCATCGGTGCAGACGGAGAAGTGATTACAGATGACCAGTTTATTGTGGTGGGTAATGCGTTGGGGTATTTAAGTGATACGAATCGTCAAATTCGAGCAAGATTCCCTAATACCAGCCTAGTCGTTCGTAAAATTGGCCAAGCTTACATTATCGAGGGTAAAGCAAAGACTTGGGCTGAAAGTAAACAGGTCGAACATATTGTGGGTGAAGCATTGGGTTTAGAGTCGGAAGTTATTCAAAAAGGCTTTGAAACTGATTTGCCTAATAGCGGTTCAGGAAGATTTTTAGATGAATATCGTTACAAAGGTTTGATTAATAACGCCATTGTTGATGAACCCTCACAGATTAATGTGAAGATGACGATTGTTGATGTCAGTAAAAAGTTTAAGGATCAGTTGGGTATTGACTGGTTTGCTAGAGATGGTAGCTTGAATCGCGGTATTGGCTTTGGTGCGAATATGTCAGGTTCTGGTACGAATTTTTCAGGTAGTATTACCCCAGGCTCCTATGGCTTAGGTCTCTTTAATTCTAAACATATCAGTGCTTTCTTTAATGCCTTAAATGATGATACCAAAGGTCGCATTTTGTCAGAACCTAATATTTCCGTATTATCAGGTGAAACGGCAGAGATTTTAATCGGGGGTGAATATCCTTATACCACCGCTTCTAGTACCTCAGGTGTCGCCAATACCACTGAATATAAAGAATACGGGATTAAATTGAAAATTGGTGCAAAGATTGATAGTCACGATAAGATTCGTCTAATGATGTACCAAGATGTTAGTGAAATTCAGGTGGAGCCATCTTTGAATTCGAGTGGCGACTCTATCGCTCGTTTGGTAACCAATCGTTCTCGTTCAACCATTGAGTTGAAAGATGGTGAGAGTTTTGTGATCGGTGGACTTTACTCTAAGAAAGATTCAGAAAGTTTAAAGAAATTCCCATTATTAGGTGATTTGCCGATTATTGGTGCTTTCTTTAGAAGTGCTTCAACACATACTGAAGATCGCGAATTGATTATTGTGGCAACGGTGAATTTAGTTAGACCTACCGTGTCTCCAGAACAGTACTATCCTGAGTATGACGATCGTTCTATTTATGAGGTGTTTTTTAATACGACACCGATTAAAAATAGTGTGTGGCGCAGTAGAGCAACCAAGTTCATACAAAAAGGTGGTTTTATTCAGTAATACACCGCCAGTGTTATCTGGACAGATGGGTTAGGTTAATCTAAATTAGAGAGAAATTTTTAGGTCGAAAGGCTGTTTAAAAAAAGGATGAATATGCTTTTACTTGACAGGGAAAATTTAGATAAAAAGACACTGGAAAGTGTACGCAAGATTGTCATTATTTCGCCACAGACGGAACTTAGTTCGCAAGTAGCAGGATTGTTGCGTACACATGGTTTCGAAAATTTAGAAATCAAAAATGAGGGCTTGGATACCATTCGCAGTTTATCACTGCAAGCCGATGAAGTCTTGGGGGTGATTGTCGATATTGGTCAAGTAAATGATGTCAATGAAATTTTTCAGATACTTCAAGGCCTTGTTCCACAGAAAGTCTGGTGTTGTTTGTTAGGGGAAAGCGATTCCATCAGCTTGGCTCAGTCTTTCCTCCAAGAAAACATTCTGTACTTTCATTCGGCCACACAGCTTCAGTTACTGGTTCAACGCATCGTTGCAGGTATTGATATTCCACGTAGTCGCCAAACAGTCGGTATTTGTGTATTGGGATGTAAGGGTGGTTTGGGTGCCACGATGATTGCTTCACGCATTGCTGATTTTGTAAGTAATGATAAGAAAGTGCCTGTTTTGTTGGCTCAGGGTGCCAATGGTTCGCAAGACTTAGATATTTGTTTTGATAAAAAATTAGGTCGAGATGTGGTGGATTATGATGCCAATCTACATCTTTACAAAGGCGATCCCCAAAAACTATCTGAAAAAACGATTTCTATTTATAACTTTGTGGTGTATGACCAGCCTATCCATAATCTTGAGAAAGAAGAGTATGCGTCTATCTTGTCTCATGCCCAGAATTTTGTGTTAGTGGTGGATAGAAGAGTGCCATCTTTACGTGTCGCACGACAGTTTTTAGAAGAAGCTCAGCGTTTAAGCACGTCAACGGGTAAACCGATACGTACATTTGTGTGTGTTTCTGATAATACCCCTGATAAGCCAAAATTTATGGCAAAAGCGGATGTGGAACATTTGATTCGCACTAATGTTGATGCAGTCATTCCATATATTCGTGGTTCTAGTAAGAACAAAGTCTTGGATGTCAAATTAGGCAGACAGGGTGAAAAAGCAATGGATGATTTGGTGTTGAATGTATTGGGTATGGTTTCTCGTCGCACCAAGAACAATAGCACCAAGAAAAATTTCTTAGACAATATTGTGGCCTATTTGTTGAAGAAGTAATACAAAATGGGATAAGTTATGTTGACCAAAGAGCAACGCATATTCTTTAGAAATGAATTGCTAAGTAATTTAGATATTGATCGTCTTGATGATCTAAGTAGCGATAGAGAACGGATGATTAATGAATTACTGCAAGAAGTCTATCGAATTGCAGGAAGAAGTAACCAGCATTTAACGAGCGTGGATGCTAACCAATTAGCGAATGATACGGCTGATGAGATTGGCGGTTATGGACCACTACGTGAGTTAATGGAAGACGATACGGTCAATGATATTCTTGTCAATGGTCCAGATGATGTGTGGGTTGAGCGTGCTGGCTTACTCCAAAAAACAGATAAAAATTTTGTAAGTAATGAACAATTAACCGATATTGCTAAAAGAATGGTCAGTAGTGTGGGTCGTCGCATTGATAATGCCATGCCTTTGTGTGACTCACGTTTGCCAGACGGTAGTCGTTTGAATGTCGTGATTCCACCTATTGCGATTGATGGTACGTCGATTTCTATCCGTAAATTTAGTAAGAATAAGAAGACATTAGAAGAATTGGTGAATTTTGGCTCAATGACGCTTGAAATGGCCAACTTTTTGATTATTGCATCGCGATGCCGAGTGAATATTATTGTTTCAGGTGGAACGGGTTCAGGTAAAACAACTTTGTTAAACGCTTTATCTTCTTATATTTCACCAACCGAACGGGTCATTACTTTAGAGGATACGGCAGAATTACGTTTGGATCAGCCTCACGTTGTCCGTTTGGAAACCCGTAATGCTGGGGTAGAAGGAACAGGCGAAGTTTCGATGCAGGCATTGGTGATTAATGCGTTACGGATGCGTCCTGAAAGGATTATTATCGGTGAGTGTCGTGGTCCAGAAGCCTTCCAAATGCTACAGGCAATGAACACAGGACACGATGGTTCTATGTCCACTTTGCACGCCAATAGTCCTCGTGATGCCATCAGTCGTTTAGAGTCGATGGTCATGATGGCTAATGCTAACTTACCGATGGAAGCGATTCGTCGTAATATTTCTTCGGCGGTAAATATTATCGTTCAAGCATCTCGTTTAAACGATGGCTCACGTAAAGTCACCAATATTACTGAAGTGATGGGGATGGAGTCAGGTAACGTGATCTTACAAGATATTTTTACTTTCCAAGCCAGTAAATATCGAGATGAAAAAGGTAAGATCGTTGGTGAATTTATTAATCATGGTTTGATTACACGTTCAGCTGTTTGGCAAAATGCCCAAGTATTCAAGCTTAGCGATGAGATCAAAAGCATTTTTAGAAGTGTGGAGGAAGAATGATATTAGAGCTTCTTTATTACTTCGTTTTTGTTTTTGGTTTGTTGCTCTTGTCCTATACAACCGTCACTTGGGTCAGAATACGAGCATTGGTAAACTCAGGCAGTCACTCGTTGCGTGCCCAACGTATCCAGATTTCCAAAGAAAAATTTAAAAATACGATACGGCTGTGGTTTTACTATTACTGTTATGGTAATCCGAAAAATTATCCCAAAAGCGTATTGATTTCAGTGATTGCGTTTTTGGGGCTATACATTCTGAATTACTTTTATGTTCATTTGACCAATATCACATTTGTGTTATTGTTCTTACTGGCATTTGTTATTGTGGTTTGGAAATTAGGAAAGCGTCGCAACAAAAAAATATTTGAACAAAGTTTCCCTGAAATCTTGCAGGTCTTGAATTCAGCATCCAGTGCTGGGGTGGGGCTTTTACAGGCGTTGGAACGTTGTGGTAAAGATATTGATGGCCCTGTTGGACAAGAATTTAAAAGTATTTATCGTCGCTTATCTATTGGTGAAGACCCCATTTCAGTGTTTGAAGACAGTTACACACGCTATCCTTATAAAGAATATTATTTCTTTATCATGATTATTCGTTTGAATTTATCTCGTGGCGGTCAAATTCGTGAAGTTATTTCACGTTTAGGTAGGGCTGTTGCCAATTCTAAGAAAAATGAACAGAAAAAACGTGCGATGACAGCAGAAGCAAGGATGTCTGCGATGATTGTCGCCTGTTTCCCGATTGGATTTTTCTTGTTTATGCAAGTGACGATGCCTGAAAACTTCGAGTTTGTGATGTATAACCCCAGCGGACGAATTATCCTTTATTACGTATTTGGTAGCGTCAGTTTGGGGATGGGTATTATTTGGTGGTTAATGAAAAAGGCAACTTAATATGTGGTTCATGTCTCCTATTATGACATTTTTTGTCGTTTTTGCCTTAGTCATTGTCGGTATCGTGATACTGGTGGTGGCCATTTTATCCAAAAAGAAAATTGACTATCTTGCTCAGATAGTTGATGGCTTGCATCCATCTGAGAAAAAAGATGCCGAGATTAAACAAAACAAATCTAAACAGCAGTTAGAAGTTGAGTTATTGATGGTCAGCAATAGTAACTTCTTGCGATTTTTGTCATTACTTGATAAAAATATGAAAATTAAATATCTGACCGTTTTGTTTTTGAGTAGTTTGTACTATCTCTTTAACAGGGATATGGATTTACAAGGCTTTGCGTTGACCTTTGGGGTCTTTATGATCATTATTATCGTGTTACCTGGTATTTTGACAGGCATGGTTTTAAAGAGCAAAGTGAAAAAAATCATGGAAGACCTGCCTAATTTTGTCGATTTAGTCGCGGTTTGTTTGCAGGTTGGTTTGGGATTAGAGGGTGCTTTAAAACAAGTAGCATTTGACTTTAAAGTACTGAATCCTGATCTTTCTTTTATTATGATGAGAATCTTGCGTAAGGCCGAAATTGCGGGCATGGAAGTGTCACTACAAGATTTGGTGGTATCATTACCTACTAGTGAAATTCGTATGTTTTGTACGGTCATGCAGCAGAGTTTAAGCTTTGGTTCATCTATTTATGAACAGCTAATTCAGTTGTCAGCGGATATTCGCGAGATGCAATTGTTAAAAATTGAGGAAAAAATGGGAACGTTGGCGGCGAAAATGAGTGTGCCACTTATTTTGCTCATTATGTTTCCGATTATCATTTTAATTTTGGCACCAGGTATGATGAGGGTATTTCCAAGTGTATTCTAAGTCTATTTTCAGAACGCTATCGATAGTAGGTTTTTCTATTTTGTTGGGTGCTTGTTCAACAAGTAAATTTGGCCTAGATCCTAAGGTTAACGCATCTTCGCAAGCGATATTTATTGACCAAGAAAAATTATTCCAGTCAACTAATAACTGGCGCAATTTGATTGGTTTATATCGCGATGCTTTAAAAAGACATGAAGATTCTGATATTCGTTTGAAACTATCAGAAGCGTACTATATCGTAGGTGATTACAAGGCTTCGATGGTTTATTTGACACCATTACTGAATACAAGCTCGGTTAGCCCAAGAATTCAGCTATTGCAGATTAGAAATTTGGTTAAATTAGCACGCTATGAGGAAGCTTACCAAGAGGCCGTTAGCTTTATTCAGAAAAATCCCGATAGTGCAGAAGCCTATAATCTAAAAGGGATTGCTGCCGCTTACCAAAAAAACTTTTCAGGAGCCAGTAGTGATATTAAGACGGCTCGTCGTTTGTTCTTAAATGATATTGTGGCTGCGAATAATTTAGCCATGATTGAAATTTTGCAAGGAAATTATAAAGGTGCAGTAGATTTGCTTTTGCCTCATTACTCCAATGGCAATCGTGATGATAGAGTGATTCATAACTTGGTGTATGCTTTGGTAAAAAGTGGCGAAATCAAGAGTGCTAAACGCATTATTGAGGCTGAAAACTTTGCTAGTGACGAAGATGATATTAATGAGTTAGTCCATGCACTTCGCATGACGGTGCCTAAGGAAGCTAAACCTGTACGCACCACGCAAACGCCTTTGTTAGCACCTGCCAAAAAGGCTAGTAGCCCTAAGAAAACTAAGAAAAGAACGAAGTAGTTTTTAGAATCGAGAGGTGTTAACAAAAATGATGGACGCGATGATTCGATTATTAAAATGGTTTAGACAATCAACGGTTGGTGCAACGACGGTTGAGTTTGCTTTGTCAATTATCATTTTTTTGTTGACACTGGGTGTATTACTTGAGTTTTGTCGAATTGCTATTTTAGGTGGGTGTTTTGATTGGGCGGTTAGCGTAGCATCCAAACAGATTAAAAACGAATCTCAGATAGTAAATTTGAACGATTACAAGAATAAGTTTAAGGACCATGCTAATCGTAATATCCAATCTACTGGGGTATGCGATTTTGTGAGTAATAACGATATTGAGGCAGATATTTGGTTCTTTAAGAATATTGAGGATTTAAAGCAATACACGGAAAGTGGAAGAGGGGCTAATGTGGACGATATTAGTTTTCCTATCGCGATGTATATGATTAAATATCCTTATAAGGCCTTATTCTTTTTTGCCCCATCTTTTATGACAGATGGTGTGTTTGAACGTCGAATATTGAATATTCAAGAGATGAGTAGAGGGGCAAATTAATGAACACGATAAAAAAATTTTGGCGTACCCAAAGAGCTTCTGTCAGTATAGAATTTGTGCTGATTATTTTTATACTGTGTTTGTTAATTGGTTTTGTATTGGATTTAGTTCTATTACGTTCCACAGAAGGAAAGTTGGATCGCGTCTCTTACTCTGTATTAAATTTGATCAAAGAAAGAACCGCGTTTTACGGCTCTGAACAAAGTGCCAGCCAAGCCACTTTAGAAAAAGATGTCCAAACGATTAAACCGATTGCGGCCTATCTATTATATGGCAATGCTCAAGCACCTATAGATATGTATGTTGAGGTGGTTTCTTTCAAAACACCTGATGAAACGGCTGTTAAAACACGTCGTCCTGTTATTGATGTCTATTCAAAAATAGGTAATAGCGAATGTGTTCCTGCCGTTCCTTTAGATCAATTATTAAAAGAAAAACAAATCGCCGTATATTCTGAAAAAAATAGGTTCTTACCTTTGTATCAAGTAACGGTGTGTGCTAAGCAATCAAGCGTCTTTAAAGGACTGATTGTGGCTTCCCAAAACAAATATGCGTTTGGGTTACGCTCAAGCTCTATTGGGGCCATTCGTTAAATTTGAATTCATACCGCTACTCATTTCACGCCGTTTAAGTCTAAAATCGTGTGGGTAGCGGGATAATCTGCTTATTTTATTTAAAAGGAAGATGATGTCATTTTTCGTAAGTTTATTATTGTTTGTTTGTAAAGTAGTGGTCGTTTTTTTAGCCATTTTCTTGGTGTTGATCATGATTGCCTCTTTGAAAAAACAAAAACGTCAACAAAAAACACCTAGCATATTTCAGTTGCGTTCTTTGAATGAATACTATGAGGATATGGTTAACCAGTTTGATACCTTATTAGACAAAAAGGAATTAAAACAACTGGAAAAAACTAAGAAAAAAGAAGAGAAAGCAAAGAAAAAATCTGAAAAAGAAGAACCGCTTAAAAAGCCATATTTGTATGTTTTAGATTTTGATGGTGATGTTCAGGCTAGCTCCATGGAGGATGTTAGGGATCAAATTTCAGCTTTGATTCAAATTGCCAAGCCTGAAGATGAGGTATTACTGCGGTTAAACAGCCCTGGTGGTTATGTTCATTCATATGGTTTTGCTTCCTCACAGCTGATGCGATTTAAAGAACATGGTATTAAATTAACGGTTGTGGTGGATATGGTAGCGGCCAGTGGTGGTTATATGATGGCATGCGTGGCGGACCAATTAATTGCAGCCCCTTTTGCGATTATCGGATCAGTGGGCGTGTATGCTGGGATTCCGAATATTAATGAATTGTTGGAAAAGAATCATGTTCATTATGAAATGCATACAGCGGGTAAATTCAAACGCACATTAACCGTAATGGGTAAAAATACCGATGAGGGACGTGCTCAGTTCCAAAAAGAATTGACAGAAACTCATGAGTTGTTTAAACAACATATTCAACAAATGCGTCCTCAATTAGATGTTGAGAGCATTGCTACAGGTGAAACCTGGTATGGACAAGTGGCCTTAGAAAAAGGTTTGGTGGATAAGTTGGGAACCAGTGATGATTACATCATGGCACATTTGAAAACTCATAAGATTGTTCAATTAGAAAAAGAAGAACCGATGACGATATGGGACAAACTTAAACATCAAGTATCGGCAACCTTGCAAGCCCCGTTTTTACCGTTTAAAAATTATATTCGTTAAATCATTTATAAACGCTTCGTTTTTTTACCCAATCAGCTTCTTTATCGGAGCTGATTTTTTTATGTAAGAGAAAATATACGAGGTCGCCCAAAGACAAGGTTTTAAGCGGGTTTTGAGAAGGTGGTGAGAGATGAAAGATGAGCGAGTAAGGGGATGGATGAGTGTGAAGTTGTTTAAGAAATATATGAGGTCGCCAAAAGACAAGGTTTTAAGCGGGTTTTGGGAAGGTGTGTGAGATTGGATGTGAGATGAAAGATGAGTATGTAAGGGGGTGGATGAGTGTGATAATTGTTTAAGAAAATATACGAGGTCGCCCAAAGACAAGGTTTTAAGCGAGTTTTGAGAAGGTGGGTGTGAGTGGATGTGAGATGAAAGACGAGCGTGTAAGGGGTGGATGAGTAGGTATTTACTTTAAAAAATACAGTTTGCTTAAATCCTTTTGATGGAGAAAATAGAAAAAACGTATATAATTAAATCAATCATATAAGAATAATAAAACGTATTTGATTCTGTTTATACATACACAAATGGGGTAATATGTTGGGACTAGGACATGAAGAACTTCTGAATCCAAAAGGTTTAGATGATAATTCCTCACATTGGAAATATGCAGTTAGAATTGCGAACGTGATTTCAGAACGATCTGATTCCAAAGGGGTAGTCGTTGCTTTAAATGGGGGTTGGGGAAACGGTAAAACCACGATTCTCAATTACATCGATAAGCTAATTTGCGAAAAAAACGATCATGTTATTCGTGTTCACTTTAATGCTTGGGTGTATGGCACTGAAGAAGAGTTAATGAGAACTTTTTTTGAAAAATCAGCCCAACACATTGATAAAAACTTACCGAAATATGATAAATCTATATACGATTTGATTTATTCCAGTGTGAGCGATTTATTGCCTCAGATGGGGATAAAAAGCTCGGGGGTATTTGTGTCCGAATATATTGGACGCATTATGCAGTCGGGTGTGAGTCACGAGTTAGTGGCACGTTTGAAAAAATCGAATAAGAGAATTTTATTTTTGATCGATAACGTGGACCGCTGCTCTCCTAAAGTTCTCCAACTCATTTTTAGATTGGTGAATTTATCTTCAGAAGTAGATTACACAACGTTCTTGCTTGCATACGATAAAAGTGTGGTTATCCAATTACTACAAGAATTATACGGTTCACATTCTGAAAAATCGGCAGAAGCGTTTATTGAGAAAACCGTGCAAGTGCCATTGGAATTGCCTTTGATCGACCAAAGTTTTCTTTGGAGATTTTATTTTAAAGAGATTGAAGATGCATTGGCTATTTCCAATATGACTTTGACAAATGAACAAACCAGCCAATTCACACGTTTGTTTATCAATGCGTTCAGTGGCATGCAGATTTCTCCTCGAGATGCAAAAGTATATGGAAATGTGTTGTTGTTCTCGTTGCCCATTTTAAAGGGAGAGGTCAATCCTGTTGATTTGATGCTAGTAGAGGGGCTGCGAGTTTTCTCACCCAAGATATACAAAATTTTAAGACAAAACAAAAATACGCTGATTTCTAAACCTACTGAAACAATGAGTTTGTTTAGAGATAGTGAAAATGTGTTTGATAAAGAAGAGTTGAAAAAGCTGGTGGATTTGATTTTTGAAGAGAACCCCCAGATGAGTCGTTCAGGCTTGACTTATTTGTTGGAAAGATTGTTCCCTGTGGTCAAAACACTCAGTTATGATTATCGTATCAAAGACCGTGATTTACTAAGATGGGAAGAAGAAAAACGCGTTTGTTCTCGTTTCTATTTTTCACGTTATTTTAATTACACGATTTTGGATGATGATATTTCGTCTGGCGAAGTTCGCGAATTAATTCATTTCTTCTCACGTTGGGATATTACGAGCACGCCAGAGAACAATCCTTTTGGCACATTTATTAAACGTGAGCATTTGCCAGTGGTGATACGAAAATTGCGTAACCGTGCTAATGAAATGGGGCAAAAAGAGTCACTGGCATTGATTGTGGCGTTAAGTCAAAAAGGGCAGATATTTACGGATGACAATATCTCGGAAAGTATGTTTAGCCTACGCACACAAGTGGCTATGTTAATTGGTGACCTTATTAAGAATATTCCTGAATTTGAGCGGATGGCCGTTATCAAAGATGTTTATATGCGTTCTAATAGTGCAGGATTTATCATTAACTTATTTTATTGGTTACCGTTGAAAAATGATACGCCAGGCCATCCAGGTTTCTCTGAAGAAGATATTGAGACATTAGGGAAGTATTTGGGACAACGATTGTCAATGCTACTTTTAGAGACCATCATCAATAAACAAGAAATAGAAGAGTTGGTGAATATTTTTATTAAGTACTTTGGTCGTGAAGAAACGAGTTCTAAATTAAAAAGATGGATTGAACGTCAACCAGAAGTCTTGCCTTATATCATTCGTTACTTTGTACCTAGTCGGTATAGTAAACAAGATATGCGTAAAGGCGATTTAAGCTTAACTTGTTACGAGCATTTAGTGGAACACATCGATGTAGAAGTGTTGTGGCAGTCTTTGACGACATTTTATCCGCAGTATGCTTGCAAACCAGAATCGTTTCCTTTGCAAAAAATTGATGGACCAGAAAACGTGGATATTTTCATGCGACAGTTTTCATGGTTTTATCAACAATAAATCATACACAACACCCCATCTAGTGAGCAGACGGGGTGTTTTTTTACTAGTGTTTAAGCGGTTTTGGGAGATGATGATTGACACCGTGCTGATTAAGACAGCTTGGTTTATCGTTAAATGTGTGAAGTGTTGAATTAGAATGATTGATATGAGAACACCCCATCGATGATATGACGGGGTGTTTTTTTACTAGTTTTTAAGCGGTTTTGGAAGTGGAAGTGTTTCTTAAAAATAAGTACAGCACTGGAATTAAATAGGCAATCCAGAAAAAGAAATCGCTAAAAGTAGGATGTTCGGTATATCCAAAAAATCCGTGCATAATCGTTCCAATTGTGCTGGATTCTCGCATAAATCCAGACCAGTCGGCAATTTGAGTTTGTCCGATATTCCACCAACCTGCATTGTGAAAATTACGGAAAGCAACAGCTAACAATCCCGCCGCCACAATAATAAGGAATACGCCAGTCCAACGGAAAAATTTTGCCAAATTAATACGCACGCCACCTTCATAAATTAGCCAACCTACAATGGCCGCTACCATTAAACCTAGCACACCGCCTGATATGACTTCCCAAGAACGAATGTTTTGTGCAGCAGCTAAGATGAAAAAGACTGTTTCTGTGCCTTCGCGTACAACAGCCAAAAATGCCATACCACATAAAGCCCAGCTTGCGTGGGTTTCGTCATGTCCATGAATAGCCGCATTGACCGAATTCTCTAGATTTTTTTTCATATGACGAGCGGCTTTTTTCATCCAAAGAATCATATAAGTGAGCATGGCAACCGCAAATAAAGCAATACATCCCGATATGATGCCTTGTTGTTTTTGAGGAAATTCACCGATAATGTAATGAATAAGAAAACCTGCAACCGCACATAAAACACCTGCAGAAATTACGCCTAACCACATTTTGGGCAAATAACGTTCTAAATGACTTTGTTTTAAGAAGGTAGCAACAATTCCAACGATTAACGCGGCTTCCATACCTTCACGCAATAAAATAAAGAAAATGACTAGCATCTACTACTCCAATCGTTTCTCAGAATGAAAATCATTTTTAATGATGGCATATTATATATCGTTATTCTTTTTTTGCAGAAGCACAATAAACAAAATAACTACTTGTGTAAAAAAAACGGATAGATGATAAGTTCAAAAAAAATAAGTTGCTAGGAGTGTGATGGGTAAAATTTATAGAGGGGGGTGATGGGTAAAAAAGGGGGTATGCGGATTAAGGTTTAGGCGAGTGTTGAGTAAGAACAATACCTGCTTGCCGAATGAGGAAACACGGATAGATGATAAGTTCAAAAGAAGTAAATTGCTAGGAGTGTGATGAATAAAATTTATAGAGGGGGTGATGGGTAAAAAAGGGGGTATGCGGATTGAGGTTTTATCGGTGTTGGGAGAAGTGAAGTTTTTGTTTTCTTTGATGGATGCACGATGAAAGGGATAAGTTTATAATGTCAAGATTGTTTGTTGTTAAGTGCTGGAGTTTAGAATGATTAAAGTAGGTGTGGTGGGTGCAACAGGTTATACAGGTGTTGAGCTATTAAGAATATTATCTCAACATCCTGAGGCAGAGATTAAGGCGGTGACATCGCGAAGTGAAGAGGGCATGTTAGTGTCTGATATGTTCCCCAATTTGAGGAAAAATCTTGATTTGAAATTTACCACGCCTGAACATGCGAATTTAGAAGACTGCGATGTGGTGTTTTTTGCAACCCCTCATGGTGTGGC
The DNA here is from genome assembly GCF_000743945.1 of Basilea psittacipulmonis DSM 24701. Classification (NCBI taxonomy): domain Bacteria; kingdom Pseudomonadati; phylum Pseudomonadota; class Betaproteobacteria; order Burkholderiales; family Alcaligenaceae; genus Basilea; species Basilea psittacipulmonis. Next base: position 595,288 of record NZ_CP009238.1, read on the forward strand.
TATGTCACAAGCCGCTTCATTATTAAAAGCAGGTGTAAAGATAATTGATTTGGCAGCTGATTTTAGACTTCAAGATACGGATGCTTTTAAAAAATGGTATCAGCAGGATCATGTTTGTCCCGATATTTTAAAAAATGAATCGGTTTATGGTTTGGTGGAGAAAAATCGAGAACGTATTAAACAGAAAAAAGTGATTGGAAATCCGGGGTGTTATCCTACTACGGTGATACTAGGATTGATGCCTTTGTTGGAGCAATCATGGATAGAAACGCAGGGAATTATCGCGGATTGTAAGTCAGGTGTTTCAGGGGCAGGTAGAAAAGCCTCAGTAGGTACATTGTTAGCCGAAGCATCAGATAATTTCAAAGCTTATGCCGTATCAGGACACCGCCATCATCCAGAAATTGTTGAGCAGTTAAACGAAATTGCAGGAGAATCGGTTGGGTTAACCTTTATTCCTCATTTAGTCCCTATGATTAGAGGGATGTTTTCAACACTGTATGTGCGGTTGAAAGCGGGACATACATTGGAAGAAGTGCATCAAATGTATCAACAACGTTATCAACATGAGACATTTATCGATGTATTACCTTTGGGAGCTTTGCCTGAAACAAGATGGGTGCGAGCGTCAAATATGTTGCGTATTGGTATGTATATTGCACCTCATGACCCGCAACAGCTAATTCTTTTAGTGGTACAAGATAATTTGCTCAAAGGTGCAGCAGGGCAAGCGGTTCAGAATATGAACGTTATGTTTGGATTAAAAGAAGACACTGGACTGGGTCAAATGGCTATTTTGCCTTGATTTTTTTGTTAATTGAATCGGTGAGTTTATTCATTTAATCATCATGTAGTGAAGATGGCCACCGTCATACGATGAAAATAGGCGATTTACGGATTAATCGCTGAGTTTGTACGTAGTTAGGTGTATTAGCTGAAATGCGTTGGTTTCATGAAAGCGTCTAGATAGGCAACCGCGATACGTGGTGAATCATCGCAACCATGTAGTGAAGATGCTATAGCCACACGATGAAAATAGGCGATTTACGGATTAATCGCTGAGTTGGTCATTGATGAGGTGTATTAGCTGAAATGCGTTGGTTTGTTCACGTAATTATAGAAATATGATTGAAGTGATTTTGTGTTAAAATATTGGGCGTTTATTCCCCTTTTTCCTAAGTTTAGGAGTAAAAAATGTCAGTAGTACAAGAATCAAATTTACAAGAAGTTCCTCCCAGTATTGTGTTTACAGAGGCAGCAGCCGAGAAAGTTCGCGACTTGTTGATCGATGAGGGTAATCCTGATTTACGTTTACGTGTATTCGTGCAAGGTGGCGGATGTTCGGGTTTCCAATACGGTTTTACATTTGATGAAACTGTGAACGAAGACGATACAAAGATTGAAAAAAATGGTGTTGAGTTATTAGTTGACCCAATGAGTTTTCAATATTTAGTCGGTGCTGAAATCGATTATAAAGAGGACATTGAGGGTTCTCAGTTTGTTATTCGTAACCCTAATGCAAGCACGACATGCGGATGCGGAAGTTCTTTTAGTGTTTAATTGAATAACGGTATTGATAAAGGCAGTGCATCGGCACTGCTTTTTTCTTGTCAAAATCTCAGAAATACACTATAGTGCTACAGAAAACGTGTTTATAAACCTGACGGTGTAAATCTGTCAACACAAAGGTTCCACAGAAAACGTGGTTATGAATCGGATAGTGTAAGCTAGTTAACACAAAGGTTCCACAGAAAACGTGGTTGTGAGTCGCATAGTGTAAGTTAGTCAACACAAAGGTTCCACAGAAAACGTGGTTGTGAATCGGATAGTGTAAGCTAGTCAACACAAAGGTTCTACAGAAAACGCGGTTGTGAATCGGATAGTGTAAGCTAGTCAACACAAAGGTTCCACAGAAAACGCGGTTGTGAATCGGATAGTGTAAGCTAGTCAACACAAAGGTTTTACAGAAAACGTGTTTACAAACCTGACGCGGTGAACTCGTAAATACAAGGGTTTTACTAAAAAATACAAGGGTTTTACTAAAATATCGCTATCAATATAATGATGTCATGAGGCCAAAGGTTGGGCAAATATATCTCAAAGGAAGATGAGTCATGAATAAGCAGGCTTACTACATGGGGATGATGAGTGGTACGAGTACTGACGGTATTGATGGGGTGCTGGTTAGTATATCGGGAAAATACGATCAGGATCTCAAGCTAAAGTGTTTGGCTCATGAATATGTGAAGATTGACGATGAATGGCGTGATATTTTGTTGTCCTTGAATGTTAGCGGTGATAATGAATTAGAAAAAGCGGCTTTGGCGAGCATTCATTTGGGCAAACTTCATGTAGCTTTGATAAATCGATTGTTAGAAAAATCATCCTTAACTCCATCATCCATTACGGCGGTGGGCGTGCATGGACAAACCGTAAGACATCGCCCCGATTTGGGTTACACCATTCAGTTAAATGCACCAGCCTATATCGCCCAACACAGCGGTATTAACGTGGTAGCTGATTTTCGCAGTGCCGATGTTGCCTTACAAGGCCAAGGTGCTCCTTTTGCTCCTTTGTTCCATCATATGATTTTTTCGGGAAGTAACGAAGAATCAGAAATGGTCTTGAATTTGGGAGGCATCGCTAATGTTTCAGTTTATCCACGTGGCATGGCTCAAAAAGACTGTTATGGCTATGATACAGGCCCTGCTAATATGCTTTTAGATGCTTGGATTCAAAAGGTATTAGCTCAGCCCTATGATGAAGCGGGACAATGGGGATCAAAAGGACAGGTAAATGACGCATTACTGAACTTTTTGTATCAAAGAGAACCTTGGTTTGAGTTGACTGCACCAAAATCGACAGGCCGCGATCAGTTTAATTTAGCTTGGTTAGAACAAGCGTTGGTGGACTTTTCAGAAGAAGTGGCGGATGTGGATGTTATGGCTACGTTGTATGGATTAACCGCTTATTCCATCATGCGATCGCTTCAATATCAAGGCATACAAAAAGGGCGTTTATTGATTTGTGGCGGTGGTGCAAAAAATCCTTTATTGGTCCAATACATTAAGCAATACAGTGAAAAACTATCTTTGCAGTTATCGATTCAAACATCGGATGAAATAGGAATCCCTTCCCATGTGATTGAAGCGGCAGGATTTGCTTATTTGGCTTATTTGCATATGGAGAAAATACCTGTTGACACAAGAAAATTAACAGGTGCTTTGCATCCTTATATTTTAGGAGCCTTCTATCCAGGATTTTTGTGATAGTATAGAGAACATATTTTATTTTTATCGATGAAAAAAATGTCAAATACTCAAGAAATAGAACTTACACCTCAAGTGAACAAAGCATTAGCCATTATTAAACGTGGTTGCGATGAATTATTAGTTGAATCAGAATTTATCAAAAAACTGATAAAAAGTGAGCAAACAGGTGTGCCATTGAAAATTAAATTGGGCTTGGATCCCACTGCACCCGATATTCACTTAGGTCACACGGTCGTATTGAATAAAATGCGTCAGTTGCAGGATTTGGGACACGAAGTCATCTTCTTGATTGGTGATTTTACAGCCATGATTGGCGATCCTAGCGGTCGAAATGTGACACGTCCTCCGCTTACGGCAGAACAAGTCAAAGAAAATGCAAAGACTTATTATGAACAGGCTAGCAAAATTCTAGATCCTAAACGCACGACCATTCGTTATAACTCAGAATGGTGTGATGAATTGGGTACACGTGGTCTAATTCAGCTAGCGTCGCGTTACACCGTGGCACGTATGATAGAACGTGATGATTTTACGAAACGTTTTAAATCCAACACGCCTATTTCGGTTCATGAGTTTTTATATCCTTTGCTTCAAGGTTATGATTCTGTCGTGTTAAAGGCCGATCTTGAGCTAGGAGGTACCGATCAGAAGTTTAATTTATTGGTGGGTCGTGAATTACAAAAAGAATACGGATTAGAACCTCAGTGTGTTTTGACGATGCCTTTGTTAGTGGGATTGGACGGTGTTGAGAAAATGTCCAAATCTAAAAATAACTACATTGGGATCGATGAAAGTCCAGATGATATGTTTGGCAAAATCATGTCGATTTCAGATGAATTGATGTGGCGTTATTATGAGCTGTTGTCATTTAGAAGCGATGAAGAAATCGCTACCTTTAAACAAGACGTTCAGGCTGGACGTAATCCTCGAGACATTAAAGTCTTATTAGCTCGTGAAATTATTGCCCGTTTTCATAGTGAACAAGCGGCACAGCAAGCCCAAGAGAATTTTGAAGCTCGTTTTAGAGATGGTGCTATTCCAGATGAGATGCCAGAATTTTCTTTTGATCAAGGATTATCGGTATTGAAATTACTGCGTGAAACAGGCTTATGTGCATCAGGTTCAGAAGCGTCTCGACAAGTAGAACAAGGTGGTGTGCGGGTCGATAGCGAGAAAGTATCTGATAAAAATCTAGTGTTGGATTCGGGAACGTATGTTATTCAGGTAGGAAAACGTAAATTTGCCCGCGTCACATTAAAGTAATAGGGGAGACCAAGATGAAATTAAGTAGTCAAGCGATTCAAGATGGAAAAAGAATTGATCCTGTCTATGCGTTTTGTCGTTTAGAACAGACAGAAATGACGTTGTCCGACAATATTAGTCCAGACTTGAGTTGGTCAGACGTTCCTGCGGGTACACTGTCTTTTGCTGTGGTGGTGCATGATCCTGATGCGCCTAGCGTGGCAGATGATGTGAATCAAACAGACAAGGTGATTCCAGAGGATTTTCCACGAGCTGATTTTTACCATTTATTGATATGGGATATACCAAAAGAAGTCACAGAATTACCCAAAGGTGCATTATCTAATGGTATCGTGAATCGAGGAAAATCTGATGACTACTTAAAACAAGGTTCTTCAACGGATTTGCAGGGTGCCAAATTAGGCGTGAATGACTATACGGCGTGGTTTAAAGGTGATGAATCGATGCAGGGAAATTATTTTTCTTACGATGGTCCTTGTCCGCCGTTTAATGATGAACGTGTACATCGTTATTATTTTACGGTTTATGCGTTAAGTGTAGAGACTTTGAATTTAACTGAAAAAGCGGTGACTGGGCCACAGCTTTTATCAGCCATAAAACCATATGTATTAGGCCAGGCTACCTTAGTAGGCACCTATACATTAAATGCCCGATTAGCTTAACTTTAAAGGAGTAGGTATGTTTGACAATACAAGTTTGGCGGATTTTGATCCTGATTTATTTCAGGCTATTGAGAATGAACGTAAGCGACAAGAAGAACATTTGGAATTGATTGCTTCGGAAAACTACACCAGTCCTCGTGTGATGCAAGCACAAGGAACGATTTTGACGAACAAATATGCGGAAGGATACCCTGGAAAACGCTATTATGGTGGCTGTGAGCATATTGATGTGGTGGAACAGTTAGCCATCGATCGTTTGAAGAAAATTTTCGGTGCAGAAGCAGCAAACGTACAGCCTAACTCAGGTTCTCAAGCAAACCAAGCAGTATATTTAGCGGTATTGAAACCGGGCGATACGGCTTTGGGACTTGATTTGGGACATGGTGGTCATTTGACACATGGTGCTAAAGTAAGTTCTTCAGGAAAGTTATATAACTTTATTTCTTACGGTTTAAATGAGAAAGAAGAATTAGATTATGAACAGGTTGAGCGTTTGACCAAAGAACACCATCCAAAACTAATTGTGGCAGGTGCTTCGTCTTATTCTTTGCGTATTGATTTTGAACGTTTGGCACGCATTGCACATGAAAACGGTGCTTTGTTAATGGTTGATATTGCTCACTATGCAGGCTTGGTAGCAGGTGGCCAATACCCTAACCCAGTTCCTCATGCGGATTTTGTGACTTCAACGACTCATAAATCTTTGCGTGGTCCTCGTGGTGGGGTCATTATGATGAAAGCCGAATATGAAAAAATCATCAATTCAGCGGTATTCCCTGGCTTGCAAGGTGGTCCTTTAGAACATGTGATCGCGGCCAAAGCGGTAGCATTCAAAGAAGCGTTATCACCTGAGTTTAAAGAATATGCTGCCCAAGTGATCAAGAATGCACAGGTGATGTGTGAAACATTGATTAAACGTGGCTTTAGAGTGATTTCTGGTCGCACTGAATCGCATATGATGTTAATTGATTTAAGAAACAAAAACATCACAGGTAAAGATGCTGAAGCGGTATTAGGTCAGGCTAATATTACGATTAACAAAAACGCTATTCCAAACGACCCCGCTAGTCCGTTTGTTACCAGCGGTATTCGTTTAGGAACGAGTGCGATTACCACACGTGGGTTTAAAGAAGCTGAGGCTGAATTAACCGCGAATCTTGTGGCGGATGTGATTGAGAACCCTCATGATCCTGCAACGATTGAAGCGGTGAAAAATAAGGTATTAGAACTAACAAAACGTTTACCTGTTTACAGTAAATAAGCTTCATCGTTCAATTCCCTTAATTTGATTAACGACAAAATAGCAAGCAGACCTTGATGTTTGTTTGCTATTTTTTTTGTTCAAAAAATACGGCCATGAATAAGCGTTTAAGAAATGGTATGAGAACACCCACATCTTGTTAATTGTTGTAACAACTAGGGCGAATCGTTGACAAAGATTTAGTGAGGGCAAAACAGAGTCTGGATCATGAGCAAAATCATGGTAATGAATCAGACAGAAAGTTAGGGCAAGAGTGAAGTAGAGTCTGGATCATGAACAAAATCGTGGTAATAAGCTTGACAAGGATTTAGGGCAAGAGCGAAGTAGGGCAAACATAGCGTGGGTAGAACGCTAGGAATGAGATCAGACGTGTTTTTTGATTAGCAATATCTGCTTTGGTTAAAGCAAGAAAACAGTGGCTAAACCTAGGAATAATAAGAATCCTAAAGCATCGGTGCCAAAAGTCAGTAATACAGAGGAGCCAATGGCAGGGTCTTTTCCAAAATGAAAACGAATAAGAGGAATTAAAATACCCAGAATACACCCCAACAGCATATTGCCAATCAAAGCAACGGCCATAACCAAGCCAATGTTCAGTTCTCCCGAGAATATCCATGCAAAAACCGTTGCGATGCTGCCGCCGATAAGTCCCACGATTAAGGTTACTTTGATTTCACGAGCTAGCATACGAAAAACGGTGGATTTTGAAATACTATGATCATCGGCAATCGCACGGATAACAAGGGCCATCGTTTGGTTGCCAGAATTTCCACCAATTCCTGCCACAATGGACATGAGAAAGGCCAATATGACGATTTGATTAACGGTGCTTTCAAACTGTGCCGCTACAATAGATGCACAAGAAGCGGTCAGTAAATTAAATAATAGCCAAGGGGAACGCTTTTTTATCCCGTGAATAACAGGTGCATAAATGTCTTCATTGGTTAAACCTGCACGAGATAAACTTTCTTCATCAGAATCCTCACGAATCACATCGACGACTTCTGCCACGGTAATGCGTCCAATTAATCGATTTTGTTTATCGACAACAGGGGCGGAAATAAAGTCATAACGTTCAAAAGCAGAGGCGGCATCGGCATCTTTATCATTTGGATTAAACGCCAAAAAGTCTTTGTGCATCACATCGTGAACGATAACCTCTGGCATATTCGTCAGTAATTGAGCAATACTGAGTGTGCCTTGTAAACGTTCGTCACGATCCACGACAAAGATTTTATCAGTATGATCAGGCAGTTCAGGTAAACGTCTGAGGTAACGCAATACAACTTCTAGACTAACATCCTCACGAACCCTTACCATATCAAAGTCCATCATGGCTCCTACGCTGCCTTCTGCGTAACCCATAGCGGCCAATAATTGGCTTCTTTGTTTTTCGGTTAAGCCACGTTGAACCTCCGCGACAACGTCATCGGGCAGGTCGTGAACAATATCAGCTAATTCGTCAGCATCAAGATTGTGAGCGGTCTCAATCAAGTCAGTGCGACTCATATTTGAGATCAGTTCTTCCCTTAACCAATCATCGACTTCGAGTAATACATCCCCTGTGATCTCAGGATCAATCAAACGCCAAAGTGTTTCACGATTTGAGGCAGATTGGTTTTGAAGGATTTCTGCAATATCGGCAGGATGGGTGTCGTTAATGACATCTTTTAAGGTGTCAAGATAATGCGTGGGTTCATCAAGTTGTGGTTCGTGGGTTTCTTCACACAGATCATCGTGTTTATTGAGCAAATATTCAACGCGTTCAATAAGCAAATGCAGATCTTCACTGTCGAGGCAACGTTCGCGATCGATATGAATCTTCTTGTCGTGGATATTTAACTCAATAGCCATAATCGTTTTTAAATATGAAAGTCTTGATGAAGATGTGGCGTTAGCATCGCTTTGAATTCATCGAAAATAAAGGCATTGGATGCAATGACATATCCTTTTTCAGGCCATGATTGATGTCCTAATAAATCTTCGGCTATCCCGCCAGCCTCACGAACTAATAACGTTCCTGCTGCAACATCCCAAGGTGCTAAAGCCATTTCCCAATAAGCATCATAGCGTCCACAGGCGACCCAAGCCAGATCCAAAGCGGCTGATCCTAAACGACGAACGCCTCTTGTTTTATGAATGGCATCATTTAACATGGGCATGTATTGTTCTTCAAAAGAGAAATCTCTAAAGGGCATGCCTGTTCCCACAATGGAATCAGCCAAGATACGTGCATCGCTACACTGGATATTGTGTCCGTTTAACTGGGTGCCACCCATATAACTAGCGGTGAACATTTCTTCACGACAAGGATCATAGACAACAGAAACGACAGGTGTTGCTTTTTGGATAGGTGGCATATCAGCAAATAATTTTGTGCCAGGATGAGCGATAAGCCCTAAAGACACTGCGTATTGGGGAATGGCGTGAAGATAGTTGGTAGTGCCATCTAATGGGTCGATATACCAAGTAGCAGGGCCTACGAATTTAGAAGAGCCTGATTCTTCAGCAATAATGCTAAATTCGGGTGTCTCACTACTTAAAATAGCAATAATCTCGGCTTCGGCTTCTCGGTCAGCCTGAGAAACTAGGTCATTTTGAGACTTTTTGTCGATAATCAGTTGTTGTCGATCATTAGCATAAGCTTGTAGAATTGTGGCAGCGGCTTTCGCTGCTTTGATGCCAGCATTTAAAGCTCTGCTAAAATTAAAGGATGAAGTCATTGAAGTGATCCCATTTATTAATAAATTTGATTTGAATTATAACCTGTAACAGGACAACGATATGATTAATCCCGTGAATTCGTCGTACCAAAGCATCAAGTCTCAAGATGACAAAAAAATAGTAGTAGTGGGAGGTGGCTTAGCTGGGGCCAGTATTGCTCGTTCGATTGCAGAACGAGGACAAAAGGTCTTGGTCATCGATCCACTTTATATATTGGGTGCTTCAGTGGCTCAAACAGGTCATTTGGCAGCGGCGATGACACCATTGATCGCAGCGGGAACTGATCAACGTGCAGCGATTAACCAATTTGCATTTGAGTTCACTTACAAAAAATGGCAGGAATGGTTAAGTTCAGACACGGTGAATGCTTGCGGTACCTTAAAACGAGCATTAGAGACGGGGAGCCAAAAAAACTTATTAAAAGCGGCACATAAGCTTCAAGATCCAAATATTGAGATAGTATCAGCAGAAAACGCAAGTCAGATCGCAAAGATAAAAATTGATGAAAGCTGTGTTTGGTTCAAAAAAGCCTGTTTAGTGAAGCTAGATCAGTTAGTATCAGAACTTATCGAACATCCAGCTATTGAAAGGTTATGCACTAAAGTGAATCGTATTGAACGGTCTGCCGATAAATGGATATTGAAACTAGATGAAGATTGGCAATCAGATAATGAAACGGTATGGTCTGAAATAAACGCGGATGTTGTAGTGTTAGCGAATTCTATTGGTGTCAAAACATTATTAATGGACAGTGGTTTGCTAAACGAAAAAGACTACCCTAAATTAAGTCAATTACATGCTTTGGGAGGCCAAGTCTTTTTTGTGGAACAGTCCGATTATGCAGGACCTGAGTGTATCGTTTCTGGATCGGGCTATGTATTGCCTGCTGTTGATGGAAAAGTAGTGTTGGGTAGTTCGTATCAACATGATGAAGTTGAACCTACGGTGACACTGGCTGAACAAAAACGTATCTTAGCAAAGATGCCTAATGAGGTACAAGAAAAAATAACGTTTCATGTACTGGATCCTAATATTGAAACGCCACGTTCGGCTTGGTCGGGTACCAGACCTGTTGTTCCAGGTAGAACACCTGTGATTGGCGAATTGCCGACCGCAAAAGGTATATATCTTGCCACGGCCTATGCCTCACATGGGTTGAGCTGGTCTGGATTAGGAGCTGAGATTATCGCAGGGATGATATTTGGAGAAGCATTACCCTTAGAGGAAGAAGCACTAAAGTTTCTCGCAGTAAGATAATGTATTGGTCGGGACGGCGTGATTCGAACACGCGACCCCTTGCACCCCATGCAAGTGCGCTACCAGGCTGCGCTACGCCCCGACAAAAAAACATATTCTATCAGTTTTTCTTCTTACTCGCAATGATTTAATCAAGATAATATATTCAAGACAAAGTGTTACAATGCTTCTTTTTCTTGAGGTACATCATGATTTGGACAGAAATGGAATCATTTTTAGTATCCTGTGGTGGTATATTTTTAGCGGAATTAGGGGATAAAACACAACTATTGTGTTTATTATTGGCGGTTAAATTTAAAAGAACTTGGCCAATTATTTTAGGCATTACGTTTGCAACCTTAGTAAATCATGGATTAGCTGGATGGGTGGGGCATTTGTTGTCACAGTACATTCATCAAGATATTTTGGCATGGATAGTGGGCTTAGGCTTTATCGCGATGGGGATTTGGATGCTGATCCCTGATAAAGAGCCTGATACTGAACTGGATACGCACGTCTCCACTAAAAGTTTTTTCAAAATATTTGTCACCGCAGCGTTTGTGTTTTTTATGGCTGAGATGGGCGACAAAACACAGCTGGCAACAGTGGCCATGGCAGCACGTTATGACTCGGTCTTATTAGTGGTGATGGGAACAACATTAGGAATGCTTTTGGCTGATATTCCTGCCGTTTTTGTGGGACAAAAATTGGCCCATATTTTACCCATGAAACTGATTCATTTTATTGCTGCCTTGCTTTTTATTGCACTCGGTATCGCAAGCTTGTTTTTTGTTTAAGTCGTGATATAAAAAGCGTTGAAAATAGGCCTTTTTAAAGCTGTTTGGCATGATGTTAAAATGGCGTGAGTATCAAAAAATATCGAATGGATGATAAGATGAGCGTAGAAACATTAACGATTAGACAACCAGATGATTGGCATTTGCATTTAAGAGATGAAGAGGCTTTACGAGCGGTATTGCCAGATACGGTGCGTCAGTTTAGACGAGCCATCATCATGCCAAATTTAAAACCTCCTGTTACAACGACTGAACAAGCGGTTTCTTATCATCAGCGTATTGCATCCGTTTTGGCAGACACATGTCCTAACCAGCCATTTGAAGCATTGATGACCTTATATTTAACGGATAATACGGAACCGTATGAAATTATCAAAGCGGTTGATAGTGGTTTGATTTACGCATTAAAGCTGTATCCAGCTGGTGCTACCACTAATTCTGATGCGGGCGTAACGAACTTAAAACTTTGTTATCCGACGTTGGAAAAAATGCAAGAACTGGGATTGCCATTGTTGATTCATGGTGAAGTAACGGATCCTAATGTCGATATTTTTGATCGAGAAACTGTTTTTATCGACCGCGTCTTAATTCCTTTAAGAAAGGATTTTCCTGAGTTAAAAATTGTGTTTGAACATATTACCACTAAACAAGCGGTTGATTATGTGATGGCAACGGATGAATACGTGGCTGCAACGATTACGGCCCATCATCTTTTATACGATCGTAATGCGATTTTCAAAGGCGGTATTCGTCCTCATTATTACTGTTTGCCTGTTTTAAAACGATCGGTGCATCGAGAAGCTTTATTACAAGCCGCTACTAGTGACAGTCCCAAGTTTTTCTTGGGTACGGATAGTGCTCCTCATGCTAGCGTCTTGAAAGAGAATGCCACAGGTTGTGCGGGTTGTTATACTGGCTTACATGCGATGGAGCTTTATGCGACGGCTTTTGAACAAGCGGGTAAACTCGATAAGTTAGAAGCCTTTGCGAGTGTGAATGGCCCTAAATTTTATGGTCTTGCATTAAATGAAGGGACGTTAACCCTCAAGAAAACACCGTTTCATATTCCTGAATCTTTAGAATATGTTCATGGAAGTCAGTTAATTCCTTTGGCGGCAGGTGAAACCTTGGCTTGGAGCGTTCAGTATGAAAACGAATGATGTTGACCAAGAGGTTTGCACGCAAGTCGAACAGTATTTTGAACAAAAATTATTGCACCGCGATCGCATTCCACAACGGGTGTTGGACTATAATCTGACACAAGCCATTCCACGCATTGCCATTACAGCTACGCAAGGGAAATTTTTGCAGTTATTAGTGAAAATGATTCGTGCAAAAAGAATCCTAGAAATCGGTACGCTCGGCGGATACAGTGCGACGTGGATGGCCTTAGGATTACCTCAAGATGGTCGTTTGATTACCTTGGATTTTGATCCGAAATGCGTTGATATTGCCAAAGAAAGCTTTCGTATCGCTTCCTTAGAATCTAAGGTTGAAGTGCGTCAAGGCCAAGCAGATGCTTTGATGCAGGCTATGATTGATCAAAAAGAACCTGCTTTTGATTTAATCTTTATTGATGCGGATAAAGAAAATAATCCCACTTACTTAAAATTAGCTTTGTCCCTATCTCATTCTGGGACGGTGATTGTTGCAGATAATGTGGTGAGAAAAGGAAAAATTATTCGATCCGATTATAAAGGGAACAATATCCGAGGATTGCGTCAGTTTTTTGATGATATTGAACTCAATGAAAGGCTAGAGGGTACGGCGTTACAAACGATGGTACCGAGAGGCTGGGATGGTATTGGCATATTTTTAGTGAAATAGACCACCCTAGCGTGACGCTATCGAAGATTTATTCACTCACGTTATAGATGAGGCCTGTTTGGACCTTATCGATAAGACTTAAATTCAAGCGAAAAAGAATCCTTGAAAGTATGCCAAAGCAGATGTAATGGCGTTTTTGCTTTAAGTTTGGATAAAGCATTTTGTCGGTATCGTTCCACCGTTCGATGTGAAATACCTAATGAATGAGCCACTTCCTGATTCTTTTTTCCTTGAATCATCAGAATGCAAACATCTCTTTCTCTTGAGGTCAGCTTTCTCCAATGGGGATGATAGGTCGATAGTAAATGAATAATATTTTGCATGGTACGCTCCAAACAAACATAATTTTTTACTATGCACATAATGCAAATAAATACCTATATGTAAATTATTTTAAATTAAAAATTAAATCTTGAAAAAATAAAAGAGATTTTTTGTAAAAATTAATGCATTAATAAATAGTTAGATGTTTATTTAGTGAGGTATTTTCTTTAAAGAAATTGACCTAGGAATCACTATTGGCTAGATAAAAAATAAGGTAAGTATTGGGCAAAAAAGTCAGTAACGATTATTAAATGTTTTTGTTGAAATGAGGGATTGAGAAAGGGACGGATAAGCAACGAAAGCCTTTAACGGTTTAGATAAGAGAAGAGGGGGAGCTGTAAATGAATATAAAAAGGTAGGATAAAAAGGTCATAATGATATTTATTTCCTTGGCTTAAATCGGCATAATATCGGTTAAGTTTTGATTTATTTAGGTATGAAATAGAGATGATAAACGAATAAGATGACTGACTCAGATAATGGAGGGTAAAAGATGAAACCGTATATTCAAAAAGTCCAAGAAGAATGTCTTATCAGAGAATTGCACTGGCTACTGACACAGGGATATAGTAAAGAAGATATTTGTAGTATTTTGAATATTAGCCATCAGCATTTAGAACACTACTTAATTTTATTGATCAAACATCGTATTTTAAATATAAACGCTGACACCCAAAGCACATGGACTTTGGGTGAACCGAAACCCAAGTATCTGAGTTAACTGCTTGTTTTCTGGATATCTAAATGAATGCCCAGATCTTTCCACGCTTTAGATTCTAGTTCTAGACTATAACGTGTTAAAGCATGATCGGATAACCATTTTTTACTGGCACGAATCGTCCAGTCTGAATGATTAACTGACACTTCGATAGTTTGTTGAATGGGACGACGTTTTCTCATTAAGAGAGTGGCTAACCGTAAACAAAAGATGGTTAACAAAATGTTTTCTTTGTTACCTGAAAGAGAAATATCTTTTAGTTTGGAAAGACTGCCTTGGTGGCCCAAAACAATGAGTGATAAGAGTTGTTGATCACTTTTTGAGAACCCTGGCATATCGGCATTTTCAATGATATAAGCAGAGTGTCGATGGTAGGAACTTTGAGAAATACTAATGCCGATTTCGTGTAACTGAGCGGCCCAAGAAAGCATTTGTCGAAGTTCTTTTTTGCTTTCATCATGGTGGAATATTTGATCAAAAAAATACTCGGCAAGTGATTTAACGCGTTGTGCTTGATGTTGGGAGACATGGTAACGCTGCATAAATTGTAAGACGGATTCGTTACGCTTATCAACGGCTGTTTTACGACCGATTAGGTCATAAAGAACACCTACGCGTAATGCTCCTTCGCCTTGGTTCATCCGTTCGATTTTTAAGGCTTTAAAAATTGCCATCATAATGGCCAAACCAGCAGGCAAGACTTCTTGACGACTATCTTTCAAACCCGATAAATCTGTTACTCGAGCCACGCCATGTTTAAGAATGATTTTTTTGAGTTTTTCCATTCCCTCTAAAGTAATGCCTTGATCGGAAAAACCACATTCTTGTAGGACGGCAACAAGGGCTTTTGCGGTTCCAGATGAGCCATATACTTCATCCCACATTATTTTTCGATAAGGTTTGATAATGCTTTCTAATTCTTTAGAGGCGGCCAATTCGGCTTGTTTAAATTTGGTTTCATCGGCCTGTCCTCCTGGAAAAAATCGCTGAGTATAGCTGACACATCCCATATGCAGCGATTTTACGATAAGCGGATCCAGTCCTTTTCCAATAATGAATTCTGTGGAACCGCCTCCGATATCAATCACTAAACGTTTATTGTCAGAGGGGGGTAATTCATGAACGACACCTGAGAAAATTAATCGAGCTTCTTCTTGACCTGAAATGACCTCGATGGGATAACCTAATGCGGCTTCGGCTCGAGGTAAAAAATCGTTGACATTTTTGGCGACACGAAAAGTATTGGTGGCAACGGCACGTACGCGATCGGCAGGAAATCCCTCAATACGGTCACCAAATAGTTTTAATACATTGATGGCACGTTCGATAGCTTCTTCGCTAAGATAATTATGTTCATCTAAACCTGAAGCAAGGCGGACGGTTTCTTTTAGACGATCATTTGAATAAATTTGTGAGATACCATCTCTTTGTTCAATCGTACCAATGGATAAACGAAAACTATTGGACCCTAAATCGATGGCGGCCAGTTGGTTGTCTATACTCATATTCATCAATGTTCACTTGTTTTATACTATGATAATTGTAACAAAGCCAAACTAGAAAGGGAGCAAAACTTGTCCAATCAAAAATTTGATGTATTGATTATCGGAGCAGGCGCGGCAGGGATGATGTGTGCGTCGCGTTGCCAAAATAAAAAGGTTTTGTTGGTGGATCACGCATCCGTTGTCGGTGAAAAAATACGTATTAGTGGTGGTGGACGTTGCAATTTTACGAATCTGCATGCTTCGTATGAACGTTATGTTTCTAAAAACCCTCATTTTGCACGTTCTGCACTGGCTTTGTTCCAAGCAAAAGATATGGTGAATTTATTAGATCAATACGGGATTGGGTGGCATGAAAAGCATTTAGGTCAGCTGTTTTGCGATGAATCGGCCGTTCATTTGGTGGAGATGCTTAAACAAGAATGTCAACGAAATCATGTTAAATGGTCCTTATCTACTACGGTTCATGATGTGCTTCCTTTACCCAAAGGCTTTAGGGTAAAAACGAGTCAAGGTGATGTGGATGCTGATAATGTGGTGATTGCCACAGGAGGTATGGCTGCTCCAGCGGTAGGGGCGACAGATTGGGGGATTAAAATCGCTAAACAATTTGGTTTAAAAATTGTAGAGACTAAGCCTGCTTTGGTTCCTTTGATTTTTCATGCCGATGATTGGCAAGGTTTTTCGAGCTTATCGGGTATTTCTTTGCCTGTGACGATTACAACTGGCCAACAAAGTTTTGAGGAGGATTTATTATTTACACACAAAGGACTGTCGGGACCTGCGATTTTGCAAATATCTTCTTATTGGAATGGTCGAGATAGTCTCATTATCAATTTATTGCCCGACACGGATTTGGAGGCTGTCTTATTATCAGCTCAGTCTAGCAAACTTTTACTAGGTAATGTTTTATCGGGATTATTACCTAAGCGTTTAGTACAACAGTTTTTGACACATTTTCATTATCAGGATGACCAAAAAATAGCCACCTTGTCAAAACAAAGTTTAAAAGCGATGGCCCGAGTTTTTCAGTCTTGGGAAATTACTCCAAAAGGTACAGCAGGCTATAAAAAGGCCGAAGCGATGAGTGGCGGTGTCAGCACAGATGAATTATCTCAAAAAACGATGGAATCTAAAAAAGTGCCAGGACTTTATTTTATTGGTGAAGTGGTTGATATAACAGGATGGTTAGGAGGCTATAACTTCCAATGGGCTTGGTCTAGTGCAGTGGCGTGTGCGACTCATTTGTCCACAAAATAAGTATTGATCGGATGAATGTGGTGGCTTTGATAACGTTAGGTGGGTGGACAGTCAGTTAGATATTGTATTGTCACGAAGATGTCACATTTCGTTTTTATAATGAATAAGATATCAAATAAAGAGGAGATGGATGGTGAAAAAATTTTTGTTACGTATCTTGCTAATTGGACTTCATGCCGTTTCTAGCATGGCATTAGCCTCTCAATTAACAGGTGCGGGGGCTTCTTTTCCTTTTCCTATTTATGCAAAATGGGCAAAAGCCTATGCGGATGAAACAGGGGTGATGGTTAATTATCAGTCCATTGGTTCAGGAGGCGGTCAACAACAGATCATCGCAGGCACAGTAGATTTTGGTGCTTCAGACGATCCTATGAATATTCAAGATATTGAAAAACATCATCTGTTTCAGTTTCCTGCTGTTATCGGTGGAATTGTGCCTGTTGTGAATATAGAGGGGATTCAAGCAGGAGACTTGGTCTTATCGGGGCAGGTTTTGGCTGATATTTTTGAAGGCAAAATAAAAAAATGGGATGATCCTGCTATTGTCGCTTTAAACCCTGATCTGGCATTACCGCATCGTACGATTATTGTCGTACATCGTTCGGATGGTTCAGGTACAACCTTTAATTTTACAGATTATTTGGCTCGTGTATCCGCATCGTGGGCAAAAAATGTCGGTGTGGGTAAGGCCGTAAAATGGCCAGTCGGACAAGCTGGTAAGGGTAATGAGGGTGTTTCCGCATATGTTCGCCAAATTAAAAATTCAATTGGTTATGTTGAGTATGCTTACGCAAAACAGAATCGTTTGGCATGGACGAAGATGAAAAATAAATCTGGTTCGGTGGTAGCACCCACAGTGGATAGTTTTTCAGCGGCAGCCACTCATGTGGATTGGTTGGCTTCGCCTGCGATGGGGGCGATATTAAACGATCCAGTAGGACAGGATGCTTGGCCGATGTCAGCAGCGACGTTTGTATTAATTTCAAAAAAACGGACAGACCGTAGTCAAGATGTTTTAACATTTTATAATTGGGCTTGGACAAAAGGTAAAGAACAAGCGATAGCTTTAGATTATGTTCCCTTACCTGATTCACTGATAGATTTGATTCACACACAATGGAAAAACCAACAGACTCAGTAACTACATCCACACCAGCATCTTCTGAACAGAACGTGTTGGGTTCATCGAAACATCGTCGTTCTTTGAATATTGGCGATTCGATTTTCGGTGGACTGGTGCATTTTTTTGCCATATTCGTCTTTTTGCTACTTCTGGCGATTTTTATCTTTTTGATTTACGGTTCGTGGGATACGATATCCAAATATCATTTTAGTTTTATTTGGACGGATAACTGGGATCCTGTTAATGGTGAATATGGGGCATTGGTGCCGATTATTGGAACGCTGTTGACCTCTTTTATTGCATTGATTATTGCGGTACCTGTGTCATTTGGGATCGCTTTATTTTTAACAGAATTAGCACCCGTTTGGTTACGTCGTCCTGTCGGTACCTTGATTGAAATGTTGGCCGCCATCCCCTCTATTATTTATGGTATGTGGGGATTTTTTGTTTTTGTACCTATTTTTCAAGCTTATATTCAAGAACCGCTTGTGGACTGGTGTGAGGGGATTCCTATTCTTGAACATTTATTCGCAGGTCCACCTATGGGGATTGGGATTTTTACGGCAGGTTTTATCTTGTCGATTATGATTATTCCTTTTATTGCTTCTGTGATGCGTGATGTGTTTGAGGTGGTACCCAATATGCTAAAAGAGTCGGCTTATGGACTAGGTTGTACGACTTGGGAAGTGATGTGGAAAGTGGTATTGCCTTTTACGCGAACAGGTGTGGTAGGGGCAATTATGCTGGGTTTAGGGCGTGCTTTGGGCGAAACCATGGCCGTGACGTTTGTGATTGGTAACGCTTTTAATTTACCCAACAGCATTTTTTCATCTTCAAACTCTATCGCTTCAGCGATTGCGAATGAATTTAATGAGGCCAATGGACTACAAAAATCAGCTTTATTAGAACTAGGGTTGATTTTATTATTGATTACTTCGGTGGTGTTGGCGTGTTCGAGATTATTGCTTCGTCACATGGCCACCAAAGAGGGTAAATAATGATGTCAAATATGAAAAACATGATTTATATCCGTCGTCGTTGGACAAATATCTTTATGTTAGCCTTGTCTTATATGACGGTGTTAACGGGCTTGTTTTGGCTGGCTTGGATTTTATGGACCTTAATTTCTCGAGGATATGATTCTTTGAGCTTATCGTTGTTTACACAAGTCACACCCGCTCCAGGTGAGGCTGGTGGCTTGTTAAACGCGATTCTGGGTTCTTTGTTGATGTCATTAGTGGCGACTTTGATCGGTACGCCGATCGGTATTTTGGCAGGTACCTATTTGTCAGAATATAGCAAAGGCAGTAAGTTAGGAGCTTGCATTCGTTTTATGAATGATGTGTTGTTGTCCTCGCCCTCAATTGTCATTGGCTTATTTATTTATATTGTTTACGTGACAACGGTGGGGCATTATTCAGGATGGGCAGGTGCTTTTGCCTTGGCGATTATTGTTATCCCTGTCGTGGTGCGAACTACAGACAATATGCTTGCTTTGATTCCTAATCATTTAAGAGAAGCAGCATATGCTTTAGGTTGTCCTAAATGGCGATTGATTGTCAGAATTTGTTATCGGTCTGTAAAGGCAGGAATTTTAACAGGCGTATTATTGGCTATAGCTCGTATTATGGGCGAAACGGCCCCTTTGCTATTTACCGCCTTATCCAACCAATTTATGAGTTTAGACATGAATGCACCGATGGCGAGCTTGCCAGTCGTGATTTACAGCTATGCGGCCAGTCCTTTTGATGATTGGAATAAATTAGCATGGGCTGGAGCTGTGCTTATTGCCTTATTTGTGTTGTTACTGAATATTATTGCTCGTGTATTTTTTAAAGGGAAATAGGAAGTTATATGACCGCTACCGTAAGAATACCTGATGAAGATGTCAAAATTGAACTGAGAAATTTACAGTTTTATTATGGGCAGTTTCATGCTATTAAAAACGTGAATTTACAACTACCACGAAATAAAGTCACTGCTTTTATCGGTCCTTCAGGTTGTGGTAAATCTACTTTATTACGAACCTTAAATCGCATGTATGAACTTTATCCTGGACAACGTGCAGAGGGCGAAATTTTATTAGATGGTGAAAATTTATTAACCACCAATCAGGATATTTCTTTGATTCGTGCCAAAGTATGTATGGTTTTTCAGCGCCCAACTCCTTTTCCCATGAGCATTTACGATAATATTGCTTTCGGGGTAAGACTCTATGAAAAACTATCAAAAGCTGAGATGGACGAGCGTGTTGAGTGGGCATTGACAAAAGCGGCGTTATGGAATGATGTCAAAGATAAATTAAAGCAAAATGGCAATAGTCTATCAGGCGGACAGCAACAGCGTTTATGTATTGCTCGTGGTATTGCGATTCGTCCTGAGGTCTTGTTGCTGGATGAGCCGTGTTCAGCATTGGATCCGATTTCCACCTCAAAAATTGAAGACTTGATTCAAGAGCTTAAAGGAGATTATACCGTTGCTATCGTGACACACAATATGCAACAAGCGGCACGTTGTTCGGATTACACCGCTTATATGTATCTAGGCGAGTTAATTGAATTTGGTGAGACAGAAAAGATTTTTGTTAAACCTAAACGCAAAGAAACGGAAGACTATATTACTGGCCGTTTTGGTTAACCTTGAATAATGCTTGTTTAATTGCTCTGAAAAAAAGATATTTTTTAGTTAATAAGGTATCAGAATAAAAATTTATACTAGGATATTTTTCTGCATGAATTAACTTTTATTGTCTTTTTTGGCCTATAGTGAATGCTCCGATGAAATTTGATTAGGAGATTACAATGAATGTCAATCAGGCACAAAAATTACTGTCAAAATATGAGAAATGGCACTCACTTACCCCAAGAGAGCAAGAAGTAGGGCAGTTGATTGCATTGGGAGAAAGTAATAAAACGATCGCGTTTGCGTTAGGTATTTCGCAAAGAACGGTAGAAAGCCATCGTTCCCGATTATTTTTTAAATTAGGTGTTCGCAATTCCACTCACTTAGTATGGGATATGTTAAGTCATTCGGGCAAGTTACCCTCTTAAATACTGCTTATCCCAATAAATAGCTTGAATGATGGTGACTACTCATCAGACATCGCGAAAACGAGTGGTGGTGGGGATTTTGGGTGTTTTAAAGATCTTTATGTAAACGTTATATGATTCATGACTACTCATCAGACATCGCGAAAACGAGTGGTGATGGGGATTTTGGGTGTTTTAAAATCGCTTGTTGGTAGGTATTGGGGAGTTGATGAATGAAATAATCGTGATGGATGGGTTAAAGAATGGAAAACTCTTTTGCTAGTATGCTTAAAGTACTAGCATTTTTTTATAAAAAAGCCCGCATAGATAGCGAGCTTATTTGAGTTAGCATGCGATGAAATTTGTTTGAACTGATGCATCATCAGTCGTTTTCAACCATGCGGTGATGGTGGAAAAAAAACGCAGGTGACTTAATGTGAATGAACTTTAACACCGTCTTTTAGTTTGTAATGTTTATCACAATAAGGACAGGTCACTTCGCCAGTATCGGTAATATCTAAATAAACGCGAGGATGTAAGTTCCATGCTGGAGTATCTTTAGGTGGGCAACTTAAAGGCAAATCGTTTGCATCTACTTCAATAATTTTATCGTCTTTCATTTTTAAACTCCGACCAATGATGGGTATATATTGTACAATGGTTCTTTATCGATTTATTCAAATTACACTATATGCCTAGCATATCTAGCACAGAAACATTTTCAGCCTTTAATCTACATCCTCTAATTTTAAAAGCGATTGAGGCGTACACACATCCCACTCCGATTCAACAACAGGCAATTCCTATTATTCTAAAAGGTTTAGATGTGATGGGAGCGGCACAAACTGGAACGGGTAAAACGGCGGCCTTTGCTTTGCCTTTATTAGAACGATTGATGCCTTTTGCTAATTCTAGTACTTCACCAGCAAAACATCCTGTAAGAGCTTTGATTTTAACTCCGACACGAGAGTTGGCAGAACAAGTTTACGAAAACATCAAAGAATACAGTCGTTATTGTGCTTTGCGTGCTGTGGTCGTGTATGGCGGGGTTGATATTAAGCAGCAAAAAATCGAGTTGCAAAAAGGGTGTGAAGTCGTGATTGCGACACCTGGACGTTTGATCGATTTATTGTCACAAAATGTTTTACAACTTTCTCAGCTTGATATTTTAGTGTTGGATGAAGCAGACAGAATGTTAGATATGGGCTTTGCACCAGATCTAGAAAAAATTCAAACATACTTGCCCGATCAGCGACAAGGCTTGTTATTTTCGGCTACGTTTAGTCCTGAAATCCGAAAATTAGCACGTCGTTTTTTAAATCAACCTGTGGAAATTAATGTTGCTCCTCAAAATGCAACCTCAGAAAACATCGAACAGATAGCCTACAACGTGCCTCAAGAATTAAAGGATGCGGCGGTTCATTATTTGATTTGTTCGCGTGATTTAAAACAGGTCATCATCTTTTTAAACCGCAAAACCAGTGTCGATAGTTTGGTTAGAAAACTAAAGCAGGAAGGGATTTCATGTGAAGCGATTCATGGTGATAAAAGTCAATTAGAACGCACAAAGACATTGGATGGATTTAAAACGGGTGATATTCAAGTACTTGTAGCCACGGATGTAGCAGCTAGAGGACTGGATGTGGCTAAGCTACCTGCCGTGATTAATGTTGATTTGCCTTTGAATCCAGAAGATTATGTTCATCGTATTGGTAGAACAGGACGAGCTGGTGAAAAAGGTATTGCTATATCATTAGTTGATGAAGCTGATAAAACCTCACTTTCAGAGGTGTGTCGGGTGATTGGTAAAGAGATACCGTTGACACAGTTAACGATTCCCTCTGTCTTTTTTTATCGCGGTGCTGCTCGTCAACAACCGATTGATGACTTCTATTACCGTCCTTATCAGGCGAGTGAAAGCCCGAAAGAAACACCCGCTAAACCCATCTCTAAACTTAATAAAAAAGATACGAAGCAAATGTTTTTGCCTGTGTTATTAGGCGGCAAAGGGTTAAGCCGTAAAGCCTAACCTTTTTCAATTAGTGAGATATGCCTAGCTCTTTTAAGAAAGCGATGGCTTCTTCATTTTTTTGATCAGCAGCGAGCCGAGCATATTTGATAGCAATCTTATCGTTTTGAGCCACGCCACGACCCTCATGGTAGATTTTGGCTAAACGAAATTGTGAAGATCCTGATCCTTGATCGGCAGCAAGGTGGTAGTATTTCGCTGCTTTTTGTAAATCTTGTGTCACGCCTTTTCCATTCTCAAACATACTGGCGACATTGTGTAGGCCGACTTTATTACCACGATCGGCCGCTTCTTTCCAATATTGAAAGGCTTTTTCAAAATCTTTAGGAACTCCTTCACCATTATGATACATATATCCAAGATTGATATGAGCGGGTAAGTACTCTTGTTCAGCTGCCAAGTGATAGTAAAAAAGAGCTTTCTCAAAATCTTGAGACACACCTCGTCCTACTGAGTATAGTCTTCCCAAACCAAATTGAGCTTCTGCCACACCTTGATCGGCTGCAAGTGTGAAATAACTTACTGCTTTGTCAAGATTAATGGGCATACCATAGCCGTTATAATGCTTGTAACCGAGTTCAAGTTGTGCTTCTGGATGTCCTAAATCGGCGGCAATTTCATAATGTTGGATGGCCTCTTTAATATCAGCAGTGACACCTTCTCCGAATTCATAAGCGGTGCCTAATCTAAAATGTGCATCGGCAGAACCTTGCTCGGCCGCAACACGGAAATATTCAACGGCTTTTTGGTCATCGATCTCAACACCACTGCCTGACTGGTGCATAATGCCTAAACTTAATATGGCGGCGGTCACGCCTTGATCAGCTGCTAATTTAAAATAATGTAAGGCTTTTTCATAATCAACATGACCCGCCGTCCCATTCCCGTACATAGCTGCTAGATTTGATTGAGCACTGGCATTACCTTGGTCGGCTGCAATTTGAAAATGACGTAAGGCCAGCTCAGGATTTTTCCCAATGATGTCAGAATAAGTGTACATTAGCCCTATATTTAAATGTGCATTTGCTGAGCCTTTATCTGCAGCCTGCTGAAAGTAGTGTAGTGCCTTCTTCTCATCTTTTTCCACGCCATAACCTTTGCTATGCATCCATGCCAAATTGCATAGTGCATCAGGATATCCTTGGTCGGCTGAGCGTTGAAAATAGGTTATAGCTTTCTGATAATCCTGAGAAACGATCGTGGCTTCCACATAAGTACAAGCCAATAAAAACTGTCCTTTCGCTGAGCCTTCGTCCGCAGCAAGCTGATAATAATGTAGTGCTTTTTGAGGATCGGGATCAATACCAAGACCTTGTTCATACATTAAACCTAAAAACGTTTTGGCTTCGGTATGCCCTAAATCGGCAGCGAGTTTAAAGTGCTGCTGGGCCTCTTTGTAGTTTTCTTGATTAAGATATTCGGTCCCACGATCGTAAAGATCATTTGCTGCTTGTTCATTTGCAGTGGAAGTTGTTTTGCTTGCTTCTTTAATCGATTCAGACTGCCTATTTGTTTGTTCTTGGGTGGCTGGTGAACTTTTTTGATCGATATTTTTATTTGATGATTGGGATCCAAATAATTGTTTGAAGAACTTTAAAAACATACATATTTCCTTTGTTTTTATGATTTGGTCTATTTTTTATCATGTGGTATAGCCAAAAAAGCATTTTTTCGATATGATTTCATTTGAAGCATTTTATATCAAAAGATAAGCTTAATGTTTAGTAATGAACAATATTTTTTAGATAGGAGTCAAAATGTTAGATTGGAAAGGCTATAAAACAAAATTGACGAAACGTTTAGGAATTTTTGCTCGTTTATCTCCCGATACGATGAAAGGTTACCAAACTTTATCACAAGCGAATGCTGATGGCGTGTTGGATACCAAAACGCGCGAATTGATTGCTTTAGCCTGTGCGGTGACAACACGTTGTGATGGGTGTATTGATGTGCATACACAAGCAGCTATTCAGGCAGGATGTAGTGAAGAAGAAATTGCAGCAGCTTTAGGTGTTGCGGTTGCCATGAATGCAGGAGCCGCCATGGTGTACTCTGCACGTGTGATGGATGCTTATGCACAGCTCAAACCATCTGATCAAACTGAGGTGTAAAGATGAAAGCATGGTTGTTTAGTGGCTTGTTATTGATGGCAGCTCCAGCTTGGTCAAAGACGATATGGATTGATGTGCGTACGGCACAAGAATATCAAACTGGACATATTGTGAATGCAGCCAACATGCCTTATCAAGATATTGTGACATTAGCTCAAGAAGCGGGTTTGGATAAGGCTGATCGAATTTTGTTGTATTGTCGTAGTGGTCGCCGTTCAGAGCTGGCCCAAATCGCTTTACAACAAGCAGGTTACACGCACGTGCAGAATTTAGGCGGTTTTCAAGATTTAGTGAAAACAGGTGCTGTCAAAGTTGAGTAATAGGGCGATTTGAACTAGTGATAATAAGAAGATACGGTAATAAGTATCTTCTTTTATGATTCAACCATTTTTTTGCTTTCAGCTAACCACTCAAAAACCTCTTCATCGCTGAGCTGATCATCTAATGTTAGACTGACCCAATGTTTTTTGTTCATGTGATAACTGGGGTAAACGCCCGCTTGTTTAAAGCATTTTGGAATTAAATCGGGATTGACTTTTACATTCAACACATCCACTTTTTGTGAACGATCGTGGATAGGCGTTGCTTTGGCGGTAAAGTCCAGTTGTTCATAAGTAATTGTCATCAGCAAGCCGTACCATTTTTGATTCACAGGCGAACGAAAAGCGACAAATTCAGGATACTTTTTAAAAGGGTGATCGGGAGCGGGAAGTTTAGCGGTAATACGCTGTGACTGTAAGGAAGTGCCGTATTGCTCGGTAAAACAGTGTTCTGCTATTTTTTTCAAAATCTCACTATAGGCTTGGCGAATCTCTGCAACAAAGGCCCCGACTTGCTGAGGTAAACGAAAATTAATGTATTCCGTTTGCATCTCGGTATCCCATACTTTCCCTGTTAAAACGCCGTTGGGATCGATTTGAATAATCGCTTCGAACGGATGCTTCATCAACTGTTCACGATACTCATAGATTCCTTGATGCAACTTAAATCCAAAAGGAATCAAACTTTGCCAATTAACGCGTTTGTGCGTGAAAAATTCCTGTTCAAATGTTTGCATAATCGTTCTCGATATTATGGGTATCCCCATTTTATTACTAATTTGTAATTTCATGTGCATGATAAATGATATGAGAAAATGGTGTTTGACAGGGTTTCTGGAGAGGATAGAGTGACGTTTTAGAGCGTTTGGATGAGGCGTACAGATTAGGGAGTGTTGTTAGAAGTAGGGATGTGCTACAAAAACATTATCGACGATTAAAAGAA
The DNA here is from genome assembly GCF_000743945.1 of Basilea psittacipulmonis DSM 24701. Taxonomy (NCBI): domain Bacteria; kingdom Pseudomonadati; phylum Pseudomonadota; class Betaproteobacteria; order Burkholderiales; family Alcaligenaceae; genus Basilea; species Basilea psittacipulmonis. Next base: position 621,689 of record NZ_CP009238.1, read on the forward strand.
GCATTGCCAGAAGAGGGATCAATACGATGTTTGGAAGTAACTGAAAAACAATACGCTCAAATGCAGTGTTTATTAGGTGAAGTGCCCGTTAAAGAAGAAAAAATCAATGCTAAACAACTTTTGGTGTTTTGAGGGATGAATCGTTTGAGAAGATGGGGGTTTTAGGTGATTTGGATAGTTGATGATATGAGGGTGCATGCTAGGATTTTTTTAGGGGACGAGGGAAGATGAAAAATAGGTTGATAGAGAATGTTATGCAGACGAGTTTGCTAAAACGGTAATCATTTTCTGTATTCATGTTTAAATGAGTAAGTATTCAAAGCGTTGAATGATAAAATGGAAAGTTTTATCTTTATCTACACTAGATACGGATGCATCTTATAAAAAGAGTGGATTTTAATGCCAACACGTTTATTTATATGTCATACCCCGCTGCAAGCACTTATTGCAAAGCATTTGATTGAAGCCAATCCTCATTATGAGACAGATCTATTAATGTTTTGTTATCCACTGGCAAATCGTACAAAATTCCAAGAATATTTTGATAAGTTGAAACCTTTGTGTCGGCAGCATCATTTCTTTGTTACGCCTAATAAAGAGCTGAAGCCGAGTCGATATTTATCAAGTGTACTTAAAAATTTCCGTTCTCGATACGATGTGGTATTAGTGGCTAGCATTGACAATATTCATGTTCAGTATCCACTGAGTAAAATTAAGTTTAAACGTTTAGAGACGTTCGATGATGGTACGATTAATTTAGTTTCAAAAAGCTGTTTTTATGAACCTAAATTATTGATAAATAGTTTGAGAAATTTGCGTCAAGGTGTTCGTTATCAAACTCAGGATCTGCGTAACTTATCTCAATGTCATCATACATTGTTTCCAGATTTGCCCAATATTACGCCACGAACTCAGGCTATCGAGTTATGGCCAACTTCAGAAGAAAGTCAGTCAGATCAAAGTGAGCGATCCGCAGTGACTAAATCATTGTTTTTGGGACAGCCTATTTTCAAAAACAATACACTTGATTTGCGTTTAGCGGAATTTGTGATGAATAGTTTAAAAATAAATCATTATTTTCCGCATCATTCTTTGTTACTACCCCCCCCATATCATTGAAAAATATAGATATTATTCAAACACCTTTGATATTTGAAGATTGGTTGTTGCAAGAACTTAAAACTAATCCGACTACTCAATACGAGATTTTTACGTTTACTAGTACCGCCGCGATTAATGTACATCGTTTTCCTCATACTAAAATCTACAGCCTTCAACTGAACCACTCCCTATTTCGAGAGCCAATGTATGAGGAACTTTATCGACTTTTAAAACAACTGAATATTCCGATACAAATGCTGGATGTGCCCGGTGACTTAATGCCATCGTGAACGATGGACAAAAGTGTATCTGCCTTGTTGCTATTGAAGAGGGTGGGTTACTGCCTCTTATGTTTGTATGAAAAGTGCTGTGACTTAAATGATTTTTTGTCTCATTGAAATGTCTTCTTTTTTATAAGAATGGTTTTTGTTTTTAAAGAGTGCGAGGTTTTATATTGGGTCAATGATGAGGCTATTGAGAACTTAGGAAGTAAAATTAATACACAAATGTTGCTTTTTATTACTGAATGGATGTAAAAATTGTTGAAAAATATAAAAAAAATAATAGTCGCTTGCTATTCTTTGTTAAATAGGGAACAATAGAGTTTTTTTATCATTTGACACTATTTATTCATATCTTTATTGTCCTAATAATCATCACTAACAATAAATCTAATATTATCAAATAGTGTATTCAAGGAAAGACATGACATCATTTGAAAGCATGGGGCTGCCAGAAGCCTTATTAAATAATTTAAAACACATAAAATTTACTCAGCCAACTCCTATTCAAGCACAAGCTATTCCCTTGGTATTGGCAGGGCATGACGTACTCGGTTCGGCACAAACAGGAACAGGAAAAACAGGTGCTTTTGGTATTCCTTTGGTTAGTTATGTCATGAAACGACCAACAGGAACGGCATTGGTTCTAACACCCACTCGCGAATTGGCTTTGCAAGTTCATGATGAGTTAAAAAAGTTTTTGGGTAAAAAAATTAAGATCGCGACCGCATTATTAATCGGTGGAGAATCGATGCCCAAACAGATTTCGCAGTTAAAACGGCAAGCCAGAGTTATTGTGGGTACGCCTGGACGTGTCAATGATCACATTAAACGCGGTAGTTTGAAGTTGTTTGATACACAATATTTGGTGTTAGATGAAACAGACAGAATGCTGGATATGGGCTTTGTTCCTCAGATTGATGAGATTATTCAACACTTGCCTAAACATCAAACTTTATTGTTTTCAGCGACATTTCCTAAATCGATTTTGGAATTATCAAAAAAATATTTAAACCAACCAAAAGAAATTGCCGTCGATCCAGTCTCCTCCGTGGCAAAGAAAATTGAACAAGAAAATCGTTTCATCAGTAGTGGTGCAAAATTTGACACGTTGTTGGATGAGTTGGCCAATCGTGAGGGGAGTATGATCATTTTTACACGTACGAAAAACGGGGCGGATAGAATGGCTCAACGTCTTTTTAGAGAGGGTTATAAGGCGTTTGCATTACATGGTGATTTGCCTCAAAGTAAACGACAACGTGTGGTGGAAAACTATCGTAAAGGAAAATTTCCGATTTTGGTGGCTACTGATATTGCTGCAAGAGGATTGGATATTTCTCATGTCAATCACGTGATTAACTATGATTTACCGCAATGTCCAGAAGACTATGTGCATCGTATTGGACGTACGGCAAGGGCTGGAGCTAATGGTTTTGCACTGAATTTGATTACACCTACGGATGAAAAGAAATGGGCGATGATTGAGCGTTTGCTTAATCCTGAACAGCACTCAAAATCCATTAAAACATCCAAAGGCCGACATGCAGGTACACAGCCTAAAGAAAACGCAAGAAAAAATAAAACTGATGTGAAGAAAAAAACATCGAAAACGGTTGAGAAAGCCACTAAGACTCACGATGCTGCGGTTGCTAAAGTGAAGCAGGGTTTTGAGTTGAAAACGGTTGAGAAAGCTGCTAAGACTCACGATGCCGCGGTCGCTAAAGTGAAGCAGGGCTTTGAGTTGAAAACGGTTAAAACAAGCAAAAAGAATATTAAAGCTGTTAAAACCGAGCATTCAAAAACATCTCATAAAAAATTAGAGGGTGTCAAAGCAAAAAATAAACGCGTTTCTACTCTCAAAGAGGTAAACACAACCGCCAAAGTGCTTAAAACACAGGATAAGAAAACGAAAAAAATAAATAAAAATACCTTACCTGCTTTGTTTCAATATCGCACAAGTGAGGTTGAAGATGTCAGTACTTCTACAGTGTCTAGAAAACGTCAGCATAAAGGTTTTGATTTTGATGTCGATGCATTGCCTCCAAAACGATCGTCAAAAGTTAAAGAAAATGCACTATTGCTGATGCAGAAACGTTCAAAGAAAAAAAGAAAGTGAACGATTTAATAAGAATGAAATGAGTGGTTTTTACAACACTCTAGCCTTAAAAAAGCAGTAGGTGTTGACAAGTGCTTAATAAAGGTTCATAATAACAGTCTTTAAGCGATTGGGCTGGTAGCTCAGTTGGTAGAGCAGCGGACTTTTAATCCGTTGGTCCCGGGTTCGAGTCCCGGCCAGCCCACCACAATATTTTAGAACCCTGTATTTTTAAACAGCTATAAATTTAATAAGTGTTTGAAAATACAGGTTTTTTCATCCCCCCCCCCCAAAAAAAACTTGATTTGCTGTTTTTTTATCCAGTAAAATCGTATTTTTTAAAAAAAAGTTTTCACGAAGTTTTCACGAAATTCCGCTGTCACAAAAAATTAGGATATTATTTTCTTCCTTTTTAGATGGTTGTGTGTAACTTGGTAAGTTTTGTATTCTTTAAGTTCTGGAATTAATTGACCCGTCCACAAAAGCTCTCGATTAAATCCATGATCGTTTAACTTTTTAATGGACTTTCCTCCTGTTGATATAAATTTATTTTTAAATTCTGATAAAGAGACTGCTCCAAATACGTCACATAATTTTTGAGCAGACTTAATATGACGGCAACATCTAATCAGTTCTTCTTCGAAATTTTCAGTCTGTTGCATTAAACCTGCAAGTAGCTTCATCTCTTTGAGTAACTGCAGGTTTTTACACATTGTTTCTATTTTTCGTGGATCCAATGAATCTACATCAAATACGACAAATGTGTTACTTTTGTTGTATTTGGCTATATGTTTTTTCAGATTTTCTTGCCATAAATTTAATATGACAATTTTGCCAGGTACTTCTAGTATTTCTGATAAAAATACTTCTTCAGTTTCTCCCTCAACGATAAATAATTGTTTACGATGGCGACTCATTAATACCTCACTATCTAACTTAAATTCCCGTAATTCTATACCATACTTCAGTATCAAAAAGATTTTTTGTTATGAATATTAACAAAAAATCTTTTATTTTTTTTATTTAGTATGGTACAATATATAATAAATTGTAACTTCAATATCTACCATACAGAATAAAGATGATTAAGCAACTGTACCCATTACCTGATGTTGGTTTAAGAAAGCAAAAAACGAAAAGTGGCATATACCTCTATAAACGAGGAAAGTGTTATCGAGATGAGAATAAAAAAGTTAAAAGAACGAATGACACGTTGATTGGGAAGTTAGATGAGGAAACAGGGTTTCTCATTCCCAATAAAAATTATTTTGTTATTTTTGATAAGCCAATGCCTAAGACACACAAACTATCTAACGAGTATTCGACGGGATATGTGAGTTGTTATATGAACATTTTTCGTCAACTTGGGATTAGCGATATTCTTTTAAATATATTTGGAGACGAGGCCGAATTAATTAGTCATCTGGCTGGTTATATGGTGCCTGAAGGCAATGTTATGGAGGGGTTTAAGGACTGGGCACAAGACCATAGAATACCTGAGAGATTTCAAAAAAATTCACAAAGGTTAAGTGAATTTTTTGAAGGTATTATGCCTGTCGACATTGAGGAGTTTAAAAACAAGTGGTCAAACTCTAAATGTTTTAATTCAGCGTTTTACGCTTATGATGTGACCAGCATTTCATCTTACAGTGAGAATATTGATGAGCTAGAACTGGGGTATAACCGAGATAAGGAGCTGTTAAGGCAGATTAATCTCTCTGTTTTATTAGATCGTAATGTTCATTTACCATTACTGTATGATTGGTATTCAGGCAGTCTGAATGATAAAACCTACCTGCCTTATGCGATTGAAATGATGCAGGATACTATTGATAAAAAAATCAGTTTGGTGATGGATCAAGGGTTTCATCGAAGCGAGACATTTAAAGATCTTGAACGTAGAGGCATTGAGTTTCTGACACTTTTACCGTCGAATTTAAAAACGTATGATGATTTAATCGATAAGTGTAACGCCATAGGTTTTAAGCACGTCGATAGACTCAGTAACCCACAAAAAAGAGCGAAAACGCTTGATATCACGCTTCAAGGGTTAAAGTTAAAAGCTCATGTGATTAAGGATCAGGATTTATTCAATCAGCAACTGGTTAGTTTTTATAACGACCTAGATAGAAAGGAACAGGAATTAAAGCTACTACAAAAAACCAAGAAACTCGTTAGACCAGGATTGACGGCATTATTTAACGTCACACAGTCTAAAGACCTCGATCTGGCGTATGAGCCCAATAATGAAGCCATTGATCTAGCGATAAGTCGATTAGGATTTATTGTTCTCATTACCAATCATCCATCATTGGATGCGGAAACGGCATTACACGTGTATCGAAAAAAGGGGCTTATCGAAAAAGCGTTTGATAATTTAAAAAATGGTCTAGACTTTAGTCGATTACGTGTTCACTCAGGCGATAGAGTGGAAGGTAAGTTATTTATAGGGTTTATTGCATTAATCCTTAGAATGCACATGATTCATTGCTTATCGAGTCATGAATTAACTAAAAATATAGGATTGAAAAGAAGTATTAAGGAGCTGAAAAAGATTAACACCTATAAAGGAAAACTGAGATCGACCACCGCTCCACTAACCAAAATGCAGAAAAATATTTTAACAGCGTTAAATATTACTTTATAAAAAGCAATCCCACCAACTTTAGTTGGTGGGATTGTTGTGAGGTATAAAAAAGCGGGAATTTAAGATCTAATAATCAAGTAATTTATCAATACCTGTGGTTTTGGGGAGTGTATGAAAAACGTTATTTTTTACATAATTTATTAATTGGCGATCATTTCTTTTAAATAAATGCTCGGGTTGAATAAAATGAGTTTTCCCATCTCTTTTCTTTGCTAGAAACGCATAGGTATGAGTAGGATAGGCCATTTCTAAAATATCATGATTATGGGTGGTGTAGAAAAATTGAGCAAATCTTGGTAATTTTTGTACGATTAAATTAACAACGGCAATTTCTAATTCTGTGTGTGAAAATGCCATAGATTCATCAAGATAATATGTTAAAGAAATCGTGTTATTCTTTGATTGGATGTAGTCACGGTCTGAAAAAACACGAGATACAAAGTTTGCGACATGGATGGCTTCATAGGTTCCTTTGGATAAACGTTCCATGCTACCATTCGTCATTTCTCCAGCTATATCTAGAATCACTTGATGAGAATTAGAAAATTTAATCAAAAATCCTGTCGGTTCCTTATCCTTTCCTTGTTTGGTAAAGATTTCTGTCACCTCTTCAATAGATGAATCAAATGTAGTGAGAATATTCTGTAATACATTAATTTTTATATCAGATTTTTGAATCTCTTGCTTGTTGATGGTATGGGATAAATAATACCTCCAACCAAAAAGGGCGGTGTCTGATTTATTTTGATTCCAAATTTCTATTACTTTGGAAAGGTATGTTATATCGTCTTGTTGAGGGTTTGCCTCAATGTAGATTTTGTTTTGCTTGCTGGATACATCTGTACTGTCTATACTTAACAATTTTTTGCGAGAAGCTTGAGCGGTAGCATTTTTAGGTATTAATATCGCACGATATTTAATTAACAATGCTTTAGAAGTGTTCTCTGGCAACAATATTATTTCGAGCAAATGCAATTTATTATCTATAGGTGTTACGTATTCTAACTGTACACTAGCCTTTTTTGAAGCGTCTGAGACGATTTTCTTTAAGTACGTTGCCATGGGTTCTATTTCATGAGAAACCACAAAGTGCTGAACGCTGTGCATAAGACGACCCAAGTTTGTTTTTCCCGTGGCATTTGCACCAGACAAAATGCACACTCGTTTAAAACGGAATTTTGGGCGTTCTTCTAAATATTCTGCATCGATGATTGAACGCTTGGGTTCACGCTGAATTGTTAAATCTAATTCAGCATTGTCAAAACTATACAGATTATCCGCAAAAAATTTAGTGATTAACATAAATAAGTTACCATTTTGGTATATTAATTAATTTAATTGTACAAAAGATTTTTATTAAAATAAAGAAAAATAATTAATCATATTTATATTGTTTGTTTATTGATGTTAAAGATAATATCTACTACAAAGTACTAAATTTTTAAAGCACGAATAATTTTTAAAATCGTTTTAAATCGTGATTGAATAATGCTGGAAAAGCTCTGATAAAGCCCCTCGTGTTTAAGTCCGCTTTCTTGAGATAAATGGCGATGCTGGATGTTTAGCTATTTGACCTAAAACATACATGAATGCTTAGACTGATCTGTTTTCAAGCATATTTGAAAGATATGTTGAAGTATGATCAGAGTTGCTTGGATAGGCAGATGAATCAAATCGATGAAGTGTTTTTTTTAATTCTCAACATCTTGTTGTTTATTGACTATCATTGTTTCCGATCCTCTATTCACCTAATGCATGCTGAATGGCTTCTTGAGTCGCTCTGGCGGCTTTTGAGGCAGCTTCTTGCCAATCGGCTTGAGAACTGGCGTAAATAATTGCTCGAGAAGAATTAATTAACATACCTTGATTTTGTTTGTTTTTGCCCGCTGAAACAGTCGCTTGCAAATCGCCACCTTGAGCACCAATTCCCGGAATAAGTAGGGGGAGTTGGTCGCCTACTTGTTCTCTGACTTGAGCGATTTCATTGGGGAATGTTGCACCGACGACTAATCCACATTGTCCAGTCGTATTCCATTTTTGAGCGACTAGTTCAGCGACATAGAGGTACAAAGGTATTTGTTTTTGAGTGTTGGGGTGGGTGATGGTTAAAAATTGAAGATCAGATCCGCCTTGATTAGAGGTTCGGCATAGTATGATGACACCGCGATCAGCCCATTGTAAATAAGGTTCCACTGAATCAAAACCCATATAGGGGTTAACGGTAACGCTGTGTGCTAAATACCGATCAAAGGCTTCAGTTGCGTATTGCTTGGCGGTGCTACCGATGTCACCACGTTTGGCATCTAGGATGATTGGAATGTGCGGATAGTAGTTTCGGATGTAGTCGCATATCTGAACCAATGTGTTTTCTTCGCCCAAAGATGAAAAATAGGCGACTTGTGGTTTGAATGCACAAACATAATCAGCCGTTGCGTCGATAATACCTTTGCAGAAATCTTTGAGATTGACGTTTTGAGGCATACGTTGTGGATCGGGATCCAGCCCTACAACTAATTGTGATGTTTTCCAGTTGTGTTGTAAATAATCCGTAAACTTCATAGTCGTCCTCGTTATCAATCGCCTCATATTATAGCGTTGATAAGTCAGCAAAGCCATGAGATTAAGTCTAGAAGTTGAAAAAGAAACGGGTTAAAAAGAGACGGGGCATGTTCTTTGATAGTGACTAGATGATTAGAAAATAAGAAAAAAAAGAAAAAATGTAAAAAATATATTTTTTGCTCTTGAATTTTATAAAATAACCCCTATCTTATAGGATAACTGTGCGGATAACCGCTTTTTTTATTTATTTGATTTCTCAAAATAGGAGTTTATTCATGGCATTGCGTCCTTTGCAAGACAGAGTAATCATTAAGCGTTTAGATAATGAAACAAAAACGGCTTCTGGTATCGTGATTCCAGATAGTGCAGCAGAAAAACCTGATCAAGGTGAAGTATTAGCTGTTGGTCCTGGTAAAACCGTTGACGGTAAAGTGGTACCTGTTGCTTTGAAAGTAGGCGATAAAGTGTTATTTGGTAAATACGCTGGTCAAAGCGTTAAAGTAGATGGTCAAGAATTGCTAGTAATTCGTGAAGAAGAAATCTTGGCTGTAGTGGAATAATTATTTTATCAATCAGTATTGTAAAGAATTTAAAGGAAGACTAAGATGGCTGCAAAGCAAGTATTATTTGGTGATGATGCTCGTGTACGTATCGTACGTGGCGTAAATATTTTGGCAAATGCTGTAAAAACGACATTAGGTCCTAAAGGTCGTAACGTTGTATTAGATCGTTCTTTTGGTGCTCCAACGGTAACAAAAGACGGTGTATCAGTAGCTAAAGAAATTGAACTAAAAGACAAGTTTGAGAATATTGGTGCTCAGTTAGTTAAAGAAGTGGCTTCTAAAACTAATGACAATGCAGGTGATGGTACAACAACGGCAACGGTATTGGCTCAGTCAGTGGTTGAAGAAGGTTTGAAATACGTTGCAGCGGGTATCAATCCAATGGATTTGAAACGCGGTATCGATAAAGCGGTTGCTGCGATTATCGAAGAGCTTCACAAACAGTCTAAACCATGTGCCACTACTAAAGAGATCGCTCAAGTAGGTTCTATCTCTGCAAACAGCGACACTTCTGTAGGTGAAATTATTGCTGCGGCAATGGAAAAAGTGGGCAAAGAAGGTGTGATTACTGTTGAAGACGGTAAGTCATTAGAAAACGAATTAGACGTGGTTGAAGGTATGCAGTTTGACCGTGGCTATTTGTCACCTTACTTTATCAATAACCAAGAAAAACAAATCGCTGCATTGGAAGATCCATTTGTCCTAATTTATGACAAGAAAATCAGCAATATCCGTGATTTGTTGCCAGTGTTAGAACAAGTTGCTAAATCTTCTCGTCCATTGATGATTATCGCTGAAGACGTAGAAGGCGAAGCGTTGGCAACACTTGTGATCAACAATATGCGTGGTATTTTGAAAACAACGGCGGTAAAAGCACCTGGTTTTGGTGATCGTCGTAAAGCAATGCTTGAAGATATCGCGATTCTAACAGGCGGTACAGTGATTTCTGAAGAAACAGGTATGTCTTTGGAAAAAGCAACTTTAGAACACTTGGGTCAAGCAAAACGTATTGAAGTGGCGAAAGAAAATACAACGATTATTGATGGTGCTGGTGATTCAGCAGCTATTGAGGGTCGTGTAGCTCAAATCCGTGCTCAGATCGAAACGTCAACTTCTGATTACGATCGTGAAAAACTTCAAGAACGTGTTGCTAAGTTGGCAGGCGGTGTAGCAGTTATTCGTGTAGGTGCGGCAACCGAAGTTGAAATGAAAGAGAAGAAAGCACGTGTAGAAGATGCACTTCATGCAACTCGTGCTGCAGTTGAAGAAGGTATCGTTCCTGGCGGTGGCGTTGCATTGATTCGTGCAAAAGCTGCAGTAGGCGGTTTGAAAGGTGCGAATGCTGATCAAGACGCAGGTATCCAGTTAATTCTTCGTGCGGTTGAAGCTCCATTGCGTACAATCGTTGCAAACGCTGGTGATGAGCCAAGCGTAGTGGTTAACAAAGTAGCAGAAGGTAAAGGTAACTTTGGTTACAACGCTGCAACAGGTGAGTACGGTGATTTGGTAGAACAAGGTGTACTTGATCCAACTAAAGTAACTCGTACGGCATTACAAAACGCTGCTTCTGTTGCGAGCTTGTTATTGACAACTGAAGCTGCTGTATGCGAATTACCAGAAGAAAAACCAGCAATGCCTGCTGCACCTGATATGGGTGGTATGGGCATGGGCGGCTTCTAATTTCGCTCATCAGAATTTTAAGCTTTTTGCTAAAAGTTCATTTGATAAAGAACTGGGGTCTTGTACCCCAGTTTTTTTATTTGTATCTCCTTATTGTTCTCATACTTACTCACATCCACAGAATAACAGACACACGATGGTTACTCTTGCTGGCCTCTGATTTTAAGCGTGATGGGAACGACATTTGTTTTAACGTTATTTCATGTTGTTGGATAGTGAAGATCAAGTCGTGAAGCCTGTTTTACTCACATCCACAGAATAACAGACACACGATGGTTACTCTTGTTAGCCTCTGATTTTAAGCGTGATGGGAACGATATTTGCTTTAACGTTATGTTCATGTTGTTGGGTAGTGAAGATCAAGTTGTGAAGCCTGTTTTAAATAAATGATTAATAGATAAATGAGTGATAGGTAGATTTTTCTTGGTTTGTACGGTTGCAAAGGTTAAAATAAGGGGGTTAAAACCGTTTAAGTAAGAGGTCGAATATGCCATCATTTGATGTGGTTAGCGAAGCTGATTTAGTAGAAGTAAATAATGCCATCGATCAGGCAAATAAAGAAATTAAAAATCGTTTTGATTTTAAAGGATCGGATTCGAGAATTGAGCATAAAGAGCGTGAGATGCAAATTTATGCTGAAGATGATTTTAAATTACAACAAGTTCAGGATATATTGATTTCAAAGTTGGCGAAACGAGGCGTTGACTTGCGTTTCTTGGTTTATGGCACAAAGGAAAAAATTTCTGGGGACAAAATTAAACAAAACGCAAAAATTTCTCAAGGCATCGAAAAAGAAGCGGCTAAGAAAATCATTAAACAAATAAAAGATACCAAACTTAAAGTTCAAGCATCGATTAATGGCGATAGTATTAGAGTAACGGGACCTAAGCGTGATACGTTGCAAGAAGTGATTGCCTTTTTGAAAAAAGAGGTAAAAGACATTGCTTTGAACTTTACGAATTTTAGAGATTAAGATGAACGAGTGCCATCCACTGAAACGATTACAAGATGCAATGCGTCAACATCATATTGACGTTTATTTGGTGTACCATTGTGACCCTCATATTTCTGAGTATATTCCTGATTATTGGAAAGTCAGAGAATGGTTAAGTGGATTTAGTGGTTCAGCAGGTAATTTATTAGTCACTCAAACAGATGCGTATTTATGGACTGATAGTCGCTATTGGGTTCAAGCCGAGAAAGAGTTAATGGTGTCAGGGGCCCATTTAATGAAAGCGGGGCAAAAACAGACACCGAGTATGAGTGCTTGGATCGCTGAACATGTTCCTGCCGGTGCCACGATTGCTTATGATCCGCGTTGCGTGACGGTGAATCAGTTTATTGCTTTGCAACAATCATTACCTGGTTATGAATTTAAAGATGAACGTGAGTTGATTTCATGGCTTTGGAAAGACCGTCCAGCACAGGTTTTTAACCCTATATATGAGCATGAACTATCCTACGCAGGTACATCGGTGACCGAGAAATTAAAGCAGTTGCGATCCTACATTAAGGATAAGCACCAATGTGATGCGGTGATGTTGTCTAGTTTAGATGATATTGCGTATTTGCTAAATCTAAGAGGTTCGGATGTCAGTTTTAATCCTGTTTTTTGTGCTTTCTTATGGGTAGATGCCAAACATGCTCGCTTATTTGCACAACTGTCTTGTTTGAATGATCGTATCCGTGCTTATTTAGAGTCTTGTGGGGTTCAGTTATATCCCTATGATTCGCTGGATGAGTCGCTAAAAGATGGGGTGGATGCTCATAAAATCTTAATGGACTTTGACCGTCATTCAATTCATGTGTATCGATTATTGGCCTCAAAAGCACAGATTGTTTCGGGCATTTCGCCTAGTCAATTAATGAAGTCTCAAAAAACGCCCGTACAAATTGCACATATCAGAGAGGCTATGGAAAAAGACGGTGCGGCGTTATGCCGATTCTTTGCTGAATTAGAAGCGTCTTTGAATCAAGGCAAAAAGATTCGTGAATATGATATTCATGACATGATTACGTCTGAACGAGCAAAAGAACAGGGTTTTGTGAGTCCTAGTTTTGATACGATTGCAGGATTTAATGAAAATGGGGCTTTGCCTCATTATCGTGCTCATGCGGATACTTGCCTAACAATTCAAGGAAATGGCTTGCTTTTAATCGATTCGGGAGGTCAGTATATCGATGGAACCACCGATATTACTCGTGTGATACCTATTGGGCAGATTAGTCCTGCACAAAAGGCTGATTTTACCTATGTGCTTAAAGCGATGATAGCGATGTCACAAGCCGTGTTTCCTGAGGGAATTGAATCGCCACTTTTAGACAGTATTGCTAGAATGCCGTTGTGGCAACAAGGGTTGGATTATGGACATGGTACTGGGCATGGAGTAGGGTATTTTTTAAATGTCCATGAGGGCCCTCAAGTACTTAGTTATACCGCACATCGTCGTGGTCACACAGAAATGTTTGAGGGAATGGTGACTTCAAATGAACCGGGCTTATATCGAGAGGGAGCTTGGGGGATTAGAATTGAAAACTTATTAGCGAATCGATTCTATCAAGAAACGCCATTTGGACGTTATTTGCATTTTGAAACCTTGACCTTATGTCCGATCGATACTCGTTGTATTGATAAAACCTTACTTTCTGAGCAAGAGTTAAGATGGCTAAACGCTTATCATCAAGAAGTGAAAGAACGCTTATCGCCTCGATTGGAAGGAAAATCAAAGGCATGGTTATTAGAACGAACATTAGCTATTTAATATCATAAGGGCAAGATATGGCGACTTCATCTCAACATATGATACTAGGGGCGATTTTGGCAATATATTCAGGGTATGCGGTAGCGGCTAATCCGCCAGAACCGCCTCCTATTCCCGCTGCGGCTGATTTGGATAGACAAGCGGCTGAACATGAAAAACAAGCGATGCAAACGCAAGAGGCCATACGTCAACAATTGATAAAAGACCCGAAAGTTACAGTGGAAGTAGAGCAGCCAAAATCATCGCCTTTGGTTTTGAATGAATCGCCTTGTTTTCCTATCGATGAAGTGTTGTTGGTGGGACAGGATAGTGCTCATTTTCAGTTTGCTTTGAAAAAGGCTTTGAAAGAATTAAATTTTCAACCTGGCGTTTGTCTAGGCATAAAAGGGTTGACGATATTAGGTGCCGCTATTCAGAATCAAGCGATTGCGAAAGGTTTTCTGGTGGCTCGTGTGAATTTGATTCCCCAAAACTTAAAATCTCGTCGGGTCAGTTATGAAATTGTGCCAGGAAAAATTCATGAAATCATTTACCGCACCACTAATTGGAATGGTCGTCAAAGTGAAAAACGCTTAGATAGTCTTTCGGCATTACCTAGTCAAAGTGGTGATTTTCTTAACATTAGAGATATTGAACAATCATTAGAAAATATCAAAAGACTCTCTAACCAAGATGTGGATATCCAGATTTTGCCATCTGTCTTGCCTGGGATGTCGGATATTTTGTATGAAAGAAAAACAAAATTCCCTGTGATGGGGGTGTTAACGGCTAGTAATGCGGGCTCAAAGGGTACTGGCTTGTATCAAGGTAGTGCGAGTTTATTATTTCAAAACACCTTGGGTTTGAATGATCTGCTATATCTTTCTTACGTTAGCGATCTTGGAGGTAAGGAATTAGATATTCCACCTACTGGCACAAAGTCTTATGCGTTCAGTTTTTCAATGCCGTATCGTAATTGGCTGTTTTCTTTGAATGCGTATCGAAGTGAATTTCATCAGGTATTCAAAGGGCTTAATGACTACTATGATTATCATGGATGGTCAAATGTGAAAGATTTGTCGGCCTCTTATATGATATATCGCGATGCAGTAAGAAAATTAAACGTTTCAGGAAAAATCTGGCAGCGTTCTTCTTCTAGCTATATTAATGATGCAGAGTTAACGGTGCAACGCAGACGTACGAGTGGTTTTACGCTTTCTTTGGAAGACCGTGAGTATTGGGGAGAAAGCATTTTTTCTGGCAAAGTCTCTTATAAACAAGGAATGAGGTGGTTTGGTGCAGAACCTGTATCTGATGAAATTTCAAACAGCGGCACGGGTAGAATGCGTCAAATTTTATTAACCCTAAATTGGCTACAGCCTTTTGTTGTTGCTAAGCAACGATTTTATTTTGATACACATTTAGAGGGACAGTACTCATTTACCCGCGTATTTGCTCAAGATAAATTTTCAATGGGGGATCGTCTGACCGTCAGAGGGTTCTCTAATGAAATGACCTTGTCGGCAGAACATGCTTTGTTATCAAAAAATACGATTTATTATCAATATTATGGAAATCACCAATTATATCTAGGTTTGGACTATGGTAAGTTATGGGGACCCAGTACAAAAGAAATATTAGGGGATGAATTGATGGGGGCAGCGGTAGGACTGAAAGGTGCGGTGAATATTTGGCATACGCAATGGCAGTACGATGCGTTTGTAGGAAAGTCATTAAAACAACCTCAGTATTATCCTCGTAACAATTATGTAATATTTTTTAGTACCTCATTAATCTTTTAGCTATAATTTGCGTATAAAAGAGATATCAATTATTTTGATGAATTGAAAATGAAAAGAACACTAAAACTAAGTTTACTTGTAAGTGTGTTGAGTGTCGCTTACCAGGTATATGCAGCAGACTTAACAGCAGTTGAGGTAGATAAATCGGCTTCTGTCAATCAGCAACCTGTACTATTAAAAACAGATAGCGGTGTGGTTCAAGTAAATATTGCTCAGACCACAGCGTCAGGCGTGTCTGTTAACCAGTTCAAGACATTTAATGTCGGAAAAGATAATTTGATTTTGAATAATAGTGCCGTGGCTTCTCAAACGGAGTTAGCTGGATGGGTAGCAGGAAATGAAGCTTTGGCAAAAGGAGCTGAAGCGAAAATTATTATTAATCAGGTTAATAGTGATCGACCATCTGAGTTAAATGGCTATATAGAGGTCGCAGGTAAGCGTGCTGATGTCGTGATTGCGAACGAATCAGGTATTCAGGTTAATCATGCAGGATTTATTAATGCAAGCAAAGTAACTTTGACAACTGGGGCTCCCAAGTTGAATGCTCAAGGTAATATCGAAGGTTACGATGTTGCTAAAGGTACCATCCAAATTGAAGAGGGTGGCACCTTAGATACCGAAAAAAGCGATTATACGCATATTATCTCAAAAGCCGTAGAAGTTAGAGGTAAGGTGCTAGCGAAAGATCTTCGTGTTGTAGCGGGAGAAAATGAAGTTGATCCATCAGGACAAGTTGTAAAACGCTCGAATGCGGAAAGTGCCACAGTAGGTATCGATACTAAGGCATTAGGTGGCATGTATGCGAACAAAATCACATTAGTGACCACTGATCGTGGGGCTGGGGTGAACAACGCTGGCGACATCAGAGGTAATGAGATAACGATTGATGCAAACGGTAATTTGATCAATACAGGCACACTGATTGCCCAAGATCATTTGGATATTAAAGTCTCTGGAGACGTGACAAACAGTGCATCACAAAGCGAAGAGAATATTCGTTCTGGTGGTACGCTTCGCGTGACAGCAGGTGGCAAAATTCATAACAAAGGTAAGATTGAGTCTGTTGGTCATATGCAGATGACGGCGGGTGGTGATCTGGTGAATGAACAAACTATCCAGACTTCAGGCAAGTTGGTTGCTAAAGCTGGTGGTAAGGTGGTAAACAAAGGCACCATTCAATCTAATGCAGATATGGATATAACGGCAAAAGATTCGGTTGAAAATGAGAAATTGATCCGTTCATCTGCTCGTTTATCTATCAATAGTCAGTCTGGTAAAATCGTGAATGCGGGTACCATCCAAGCGGGTCAATCTTTGAATTTAACTTCTCATGATGGTATTGATAACGAACAAGGCGTTATCCAAGCATTGCATGTTTCTACTCGTAATCATGATGAGAATAACGTTGCCGTAACATTTAATGGTTCTGAACGTTTTGTCGCCCAAGACGCAGTAAGAGTAGATGCACAGCAAGAAAACGAGGCATTAAAATTATTGGTCTCTAGACAAGTGAATCTTTCGAATGTTCCGAATGAAGAAACGTCAGAAGAGGAACAAAATAACATTGGTGGCTTAACTGGCATTAAGGAATTGTCAGTTAGTTATGCAGAAGAAAATGCTCAAATCGAGCTAACTGCCCAAAACCTTATCGGTAATATGAGTGCTAGACCTTTTGAAATTTCTTCTTCAGATGGAAGATATGAAATTCAAACTGATCCAAAATACACACAATACCGTCAATGGTTAGGTAGCGATTATATGCTTGAGTTGTTATCTATCGACCCGCAACAAGTACTTGCTCGTTTAGGTGATGCTTATTTTGAACAAGTTATTATTGCAGAACAGCTAAAACAGTTGCGCAAAAACGCATCAGCGAATATGTCTCCTAATGTGTTAGAGACCGAAATCAAGTCGATGATGGAACAAGGTGTTAAATTTGCCTTACAAGAGAATGGTAAGGTTAAGGTTGGCATGCCATTGACAACGAGCCAAGAATCTAGCTTAAAACATGATATTGTTTGGTTGGTCAAAGATGAGGTGTTGTTACCGGGTGCAAATAGTCCTGTGGCTGTATTGTATCCAAAAGTATATTTAGCCCCTAAATCGGTTAAATTGACACGTAATTAATTTTTTACCAGTTTATTTATACTGCTGCTTTTCTAATTGCCTTACTAGTCTTTCGATTAGTAAGGTTTTTTTTATCTGAAAAGGTGGTGGAGTCTCAGTATTTAGTAATGGGACATGTGTGTGTAGAATGGGATGTTTTGGATATGAGGGTGCTGAGTTAGTGAGGTTTCTATGAGTATCTTAATGCTTTGAGTAAAAAGGGGTGAGTAGGGGTTCAGAAGATGCTCAGCATTTAGTAATGGGATATGTGTGTGGAATGGGATGTTTTGGATATGAGGGTGCTGAGTTAGTGAGATTTCTATGAGTATCTTAATGCTTTGAGCAAAAGGAAGTGTAGAGGTTCAGAAGATGTATGAGTGCCTCAGCATTTAGTAATGGGACATGTGTGTGTAGAATGGGATGTTTTGGATATGTTGGTGCTGGGTTAGTGAGGTTTCTATGAGTATCTTAATGCTTTGGGCAAAAGGAAGTGCGGAGGTTCAGAAAGGTTATGAGGGCTTCAATAGTAGAGTTATCGATGTTTTAGGAAGTGCTGTTTAGATGGAGGTAGATGAGTTCGCACCTGCCTTATAAAAAGGGGTGAGAGAAACTCCCACGCTTAGGTGGGAGTGTGCAAAATTAGGCAGCCGCTTTAATCGCCGCAGCAATACGGCTTTTTAGACGAGCCGCTTTATTTTTGTGAATGACATTCTTGTCAGCAACGCGGTCGATGATGCTTGCTGTTTTTGGAAAAATTTCATTCGCTTTCGTTTTATCGCCAGCTTCTAATGCTTGGTAAACACGTTTAATAGCAGTGCGCATCATAGAACGCAAGCTAGAGTTATGCTTATTACGAACAACGTTCTGGCGTGCACGTTTGCGAGCTTGAGCAGTATTAGCCATGTTAGTAAAATATCCTTTTTCTATCTAATATGAGTTAATCCTTAATTATAAAACGATATACCATAAAAAACAAGTGATTAAGATGGGGAATAACGTTTAAAATCTCTTATACGAAAACCGCAGATGAATAATGTCGCAAAATAGCACAGAATACTGGCGAATATTAGTCCAAACAGGCAAATAATACGGCTGATTTGGAAAGATTTTAATGGATCCGTGACAACGTTCATTAAAAGCTGCTGGGTCCAGTAAGTAATGCCATGGTTGTTTAAGCTATTGAGCCAGTCTGAAGGGGATTGGACAAGGTACAAAAACAATGTTAATACGATTAGGGCGGGCAGTAGTTTGACTAAAAATTTAATGATCGATTCGCTAGGCTGATAGAAGCGATGTTTTCTTAAATAAACATAAAGCAAAGAGGCGTTAAATAAAGATCCTAATGCGATCGATAAGGTCAGTCCTGTGTGCTGTAATAGTGGCACAAAAATTAGATTTAATGCCTGAGTCAAACAAAGTATGATGACGCCAATCTTAATGGGGGTTTTGATGTCTTGCCTAGCGTAAAAGGCGGGTGCTAAGATTTTAATGCTTAAAATACCAATCAATCCAATACTATAAGCAAGTACAGCAGATGAGGTTTTTTCTACGTCTAACTCGTTAAAAGCACCGTAGTTAAATAATACACTGACTAAGCCTGTTCTCAATAGTGCCATTCCAATGCAAGCAGGTAGTCCAAATAATAAGATGAGTTTGATGCCCCAATCCATTAAGGCGTTATACGTTTTTGAGTCTTTTTGGCTATATGCTTCTGATAGGCTGGGTAGTAGTACTGTGCCAAGTGCCATGCCTAATAAAGCGGATGGAAATTCCATTAAACGGTCTGAAAAGGATAGCCAAGTCACACTGCCGTGTTCAAGGTAAGTGGCAATATTGGTGTTAATTAAAATAGAGATTTGTGTAACAGATAGCCCCAAAATAGCTGGCAACATGTTTTTGAGCAATCTTCTTACATCATGATCGTTAAATGCTGCCGAAAAACGCAAAGAAAAACGAGGCAAAAGCCCTAACTTTGCTAAAGCCATCCACTGCACCCCTAATTGAAGTACGCCACCGACCATCACACCGATAGATAAGGCATAAATGGGGACGTTTACGACATGAACGAGCAATAAACTACACGCAATCATGGAAAGATTAAGCAAAATCGGGGTGAAAGCAGGGATGGCAAAGCGAGACCACGTATTTAAAATACCTGATGCAAAGGACACTAATGACATACAAAGTATGTATGGAAACATGATGCGTGTCATGGTGGTGGCGATCTCGAAATTATCGTTTTCAGTTAGGCCACTTGCGACGGCAAGGGTAAACCAAGGTGCCCCAATGATGCCGATAGCAGTTAGGATTAACAGACTAATGGATAGTACCAAAGCCGTGTGATCAATGAGTTGCTGCGTGCGATCGGCTGATTCTGTTTTTTGTATTTCTTTTAAAATGGGGATAAAAGCTTGTGAAAAAGCACCCTCTGCAAATAATCTGCGTAATAGATTGGGAATTCTAAATGCTACCCAAAACGCATCGGTCATCGGGCCAGCCCCAAATGAACGAGCGATAATCACGTCTCTGGCTAGTCCACTAATGCGAGACAGCAAGGTGAGCCCACTAATTTTAGCAAGGGATTTGAATAAGTTTTTCATAAAAATGATGTTATCGGTCTATCCACTTGGATAGACCTAGATATTATGCTTTGAGTGCGGCAAAGATATTTTTTGTGATCGTTTCTACATCACCCACACCAGAGACTTTGATATAAGTAGGTGCGTGTTGAGGATCTTCTTTTGCCCAATTTTGATAAAAATCGACTAAGGGACGAGTTTGTGATTCGTACACTTCTAGACGCTTGCGAACGGTTTCTTCTTTGTCATCTTCACGCTGGATAAGTGGCTCACCAGTGACATCGTCTTTATCAGCTACTTTTGGTGGGTTAAATTTGACGTGATAAGTACGACCGCTAGGCTGATGGATGCGACGACCGCTCATGCGTTCGATAATCATATCTGCGGGTACTTGAATTTCGATGACGTAGTCAATTTTTATATCATTGTCTTTAAATGCCTGAGCTTGAGGGATTGTTCTGGGTACGCCATCAAAAAGATAACCATCTTTACAGTCTGCAGCTTGGATGCGGTCTTTGATAAGACCAATGATAATATCATCGGATACTAATTGTCCTGCTGCGATAATGGCTTGAGCTTTTTGGCCAAGTTCGTTTCCCTCTTTAATCGCTGCTCGAAGCATATCGCCTGTAGAGATTTGAGGAATGTGACATTCTTTTGTGATAAAGCCCGCTTGAGTGCCTTTTCCTGCACCAGGAGGGCCAAGTAAAATAATACGCATAACGAATCCCTTTGTGATAAAGATTAAACCTCACTATTTTAAATGATAATGCGAGGACATAAAAAGATTTTTTGCTGATTTTCAAAATACCACCAGCTGGAAGCGATGCGATATTTGTCTAGACGATGTCAGGTATCTTTTTAGACGGGCGTTTTATGTAGGAACGCGGTTGTTTCGTGACCAGCTGGAGGTGAACGTTTTATTACATTCAAAGCGTAGGGTGTTGGCTAAGATAATGTCGCAAATTATCTAAGTCTTCCTGCGTATCGACTCCCGAAAGAGGGGCTTGTTTGGTTAGGGCCACAAAAATCGAGTACCCATGTTCCAATGCTCGCAGTTGTTCTAACTGTTCAAATTTTTCAAGCGGTGTTTGGTTTAATAAAGGATATTGTTTTAAAAATTGGCAACGATAAGCATATAACCCAATGTGATGTAAAGCAGGAAAATCAGGTTTTAACTGATCGATTTGGGTGATCTGTTTAAATCCCGCTCTATCCCAAGGAATAGGTGCACGAGAAAAAGTCAAAGCAAAACCTTGTGTATCGCGAATCACTTTGACTACATTAGGATTCAGAAAACGATGTACATCGGTAATAGGGTAGGCACAAGTGGCAATACTTGCTTTAGCTTGCAGCGATAATTGATGTGCAACCGTGTGAATTAAGTCGGGATCGATTAAAGGTTCGTCACCTTGTACATTGACGATAATCTCATCATCAGGTAGATCTAACTGTGTCACAACTTGAGCTAAGCGGTCTGTTCCAGAGGGGTGATCGTGATCAGTCATGATGGTTTCAAAACCGTGAGCCGTTGTGACATCCGCAATAGCTTGGCTGTCTGTCGCAATGATGATTCGTTGTGCAGATGATTTTTGAGCTTGCAAAGCGGTGCGTAAAATCAATGGTAAACCGTGTACATCGGCTAGCATTTTGCCAGGAAGTCTGGTGGATGCTTCGCGAGCAGGAATAATAATGGTGTATTTCATGGGTGATATGTGTTAGGTTTAATCAAGTTTTCTGGCTTTTTCGGGAATTAAAATAGGAATGCCGTCTTTGATCGGATACGCTAATTTAGCACCCAGACTGATGAGTTCTTTGTTTTGTTCGTCGTATTGTAACGTTTCGTGCGTAACAGGGCAGATGAGTTTTTTAAATATTTGATTCATGGTTCGACCGTTTATGGTTTAATTGGCGAAGAAGTGCCTCAATAAAATCTCCTGGAATCCACTGTGCTTGGACTTCTAGCACCCATATGCGAGGATCAGCTGGACATTTAATCGCATCTTTTGCCGTTAATAAAATAATGTCTTGCGTAATTTTATCAAAATCTGTTGTCGAAAAAGCATAATGGTCAGGAAAGCGAAGATAGGTCTGAGCGGTGATACCATGTTGTGTCAAAGTGTTAAAAAAGCGTTGAGGATTGCCAATGCCTGCCAAAACACAAAGCCCCGTTTTTCCTTGAAATGCCTCTAAGGGTTGTGTGGTTTGTGTGACCAGATGTCTGAAATGAACAGGTTTTAAGTTGAATCCATATGGAACATTGGGGTATTGTTTTTTGATGGTATCTGGATCTTCAAGCGGTGAAAAATTTTGTAAAACAAAATCAACGGTATTTAGTCGATCAGCAGACTCTCTTAAAGGGCCTGCAGGTAATACGCGTCCATTACCGATGCCTCGAGAATCTTGAACAATTATTTCGATGTCTCTGGCGAGTCGGCGATGTTGCAACCCATCATCAGAAATAATTACATCAATTTCTGGATAAACTGCTAATAGCTTTTGGGCGGCTAATACGCGATTAGGATGCACGGCAATGGGGGCATATTGGGCTAATAAACAAGGTTCATCACCAAAGTTTTCAGGCGATAAGGGAGTATGTCCTGATAAATGAGGTTCATTTTTTATCTCAGTGGCTCCGTATCCTCTACTGACGACACCTGGATGAAAACCCAAGGCTTTGAGATCATTAATGAGTTGGATGGTAACCGGCGTTTTTCCAGTGCCTCCCACATAGATATTACCGACAACGATAACAGGACATTTCAGCGGGACGCAGGGTTGTTTGGCCCGTTGTTTTCCTGCCCATTCATAAAGATAGGCGAAGGGAAGCAAAAGCGTACTAATCAGCCCTTTTTTTTGCCATACGCTTTGGAAGAATGGGGTTAGAATGTTGTTTATTTTTGACATTTTTTTATTGTACAAGAATTTAATTTTTTAGGTAAGTGAATAACTCACAAAAAATGTGGAAAACTTTGTGGACAATTCAAAAAAGTTTAGTAATACTACAGTGAGCAAGTTAAACTGCTCAAAAAGTAAGCATTTTTACGGATAAATATAAAATCCTTTTATATCAATAAGTTGTAATCCATTTTAAAAGGATAAGATGAATAATAACCCCTACTTTCTAGATTTTTAGTTTCTAAATCTTACGATTTTTTACATTGTGGATATTGATGATTCCCAAACGACTTTTGCACCGTATAAATACCTAAAAATTTAGGATATTTTTGATCGTATGTTGCGGTGTTTTGGGTCAGTGATCTGTGATAAAACTGAGTGAAATTTTGGGGAAGATGCGATAAGTTAATAGAATGACTGTCTTTTTGTTAAAGTAGTATGAAATGTAATAGGTGAATGAGCAAATGCTTTTCATTTTAGGCTTTAAATAAATTGCATCTTGAAAAAAATGAGGGTTATTGTCTACAATCTTTGTTATTCGATCCCAATCATCGTTATCACCAATGTCGTAAGCTAGGATAAGTAGAATGACAGATTTTATGCAAGTCGATCAAGCCGTTGAACATATTAGAACGCCATCCTATTCATTAGAAGCAGAACAGTCTGTGCTAGGGGGCTTATTGCTTGATAATTATGCTTATGACAAGATTGCTGGCACTTTGCAGGCAGAGTACTTTTTTAAACGTGAGCATCAACTTATTTGGCTTGAGATGGTTAAGCTGTTTGAGCTAAAAAAAGAAGTTGATGTGATCACGCTAGCCAATGCCTTGGATTTAAACCAACAACTGCAAGATTGTGGTGGACGTGAATATTTGGTGAATCTAGCGGCCAGCACGATGTCGGCTGCCAATATTCATCGTTATGCCAGCATTATTTATGATCGTTATTTGCTTAGACGGTTGGTGCTGACCTGTGACAATATTACCGAACTGGCTTTTGCTCCTGGTGGCCGTGAAGCTTCAGAGATTTTAGATGATGCGGAATCTAGAATTATGGCCATTGCCCAACGTGGTACGGATAAAGACTTTCGCTCGATTAAGGAAGTGGTCAAAAGCATTACTGATGAGCAAATGCGATTGGATCAAATGGATCCTAAGTTAAAAAGTGATGTGACGGGCGTATCTACAGGCTTTGTGGATTTGGACCGTATGACGGCAGGATTTCACGATGGACAATTAATTATTGTGGCAGGTCGTCCAGGTTCAGGTAAAACATCGTTTGCGATGAATATTGCCGAGCATGTGGCGGTAAAAGAGGGCTTGCCAGTCGCTGTCTTTTCTATGGAGATGGGGGCTGAACAATTAGCAACTCGTATCATTTCCTCTATGGGCGGTATTCACCAAAGTGCTTTAAGAAAGGGGACGATGAATCAAAGAGAGATGACAAGCTTTATTGAAGCGAGTCAAATCTTGGCCCAGTCGCCTTTGTATATTGATGAAACAGCTGCTTTGAATCCTATTGAATTAAGGGCAAAAGTCAGGCGATTGCACCGTGAATGCGGTGGACAGTTAGGCTTAATCGTTGTGGACTATTTGCAGTTGATGTCCTCGGCTTCGATTCGTAAAAGCGATACGCGAGCTAATGAAGTCTCGGAAATCAGCCGTTCTTTGAAAAATCTAGCACGTGAAGTGGCTTGTCCTATTGTAGCCTTATCACAGTTAAACCGTAGTGTGGAACAACGACAAGACAAGCGTCCGATGATGAGTGATTTGCGTGAATCTGGTGCGATTGAACAGGATGCCGACTTGATTTTGTTTATTTATCGTGATGAATATCACAAAGGCGAAGAAAGTAAAGAAAAAGGGGTAGCTGAAATCATCATTGGTAAACAACGTAGCGGCCCAGTCGGCACGGTTAGAGTGGCATTTGATGGCGAATTTACGCGTTTCTCGAATTTGGCTTACGACCACCATTACCAGTCTTAATAGGTTTTTAATTAGCGATCGTCACGCCTCGTTAAACTAGTATAAATTAGGATAATCGTTTCGAACTAACTGTCTGAGGCGAATCGCATCCGTAAAACGACTAGATGTATTTTGTGAGTTCAAAATAATCACGGCCATTGGCTTGCCATCAAAGTTTGTTTTCATCACTAAGCAATCGCCTGCTTCACGAATATAGCCTGTTTTAGACACTTGTATATCCCAGTTATTGTTGCGAATAAGGCGGTTTGTGTTGTGAAAGGTCTGTACTCTACCATTTGACATCATGATGTTGTAACCGTCATGGGTTGAAAGATCTCTAATGATAGGGTTTTTGTCGGTAGCCACTAGAAGTTTGACTAAATCTTTTGGAGTAGAGACGTTCTTGGGCGACAGTCCTGTAGGCTCAACAAAACGAGTACGACTCATACCCAGTGTTTTTGCTTTTTGGTTCATGGCTTTGACAAACGCTTTCTTTCCACCAGGGTAAGTGCGTGCTAAAGCATGAGCGGCTCGATTATCTGAGGACATGAGTGAAAGCAATAACGCTTCACGACGAGTGATCTTGGTGCCTACTCTGAGTCGGCTGCTCGATTTTTTTAGACGATCAACATCTGCCTTGGTAATGGTGATTTTTTCGTTAAGATTAAGATCCTTATCTAGTACGACCAAAGCCGTCATTAACTTTGTGATGGATGCGATGGGTTGAACCTTATCACTATTTTTCTCAATAAGTGGTTTGCCTGTTTCAAGATCGACGACATACGCGATTTTGGCTTTCAGATTCGCTTCATTCGCCACTAATTGCAAAGAAGCAGGCATGTTTTCATACAGATAATGCTGGTTAGTGGTATAGGTTAAAATCGGATCTTCTTCTGGACGATTAACCTGTGCCACTTTTTTTGTCGGCGTAGAACGTGATTTCTTGACGACTTTTCTTAAACTTGCTTTAGAAGATTTTTTCTTAGCTAGGGCTTGAGCGGTTGTTTTCGGCTTCTTTCTCGTAATGATGATCGCGTTAGTTTTGCTGTTGGCGACTTTTTGGACGACCATTTCAGGACGTTTTGTAGTAGTGGTTTTCTTGGATGTAGTTGCTGAGTGAGCAATATTTGTCAATGAAAACAATAAACAAAAAGACAAAGGCAAAAGGCGTTTCATCGGGTAAACTGGCACAAAAAAGAAGTCAAACACTCAAATTATAACGGTTATGATTAATAAAATCAATAATTGCAATAACTTGTAACAAAAAATTAAATCACTTTCTAAGTTTTTTGAAACAATTTATAAGTTTCATCATATATTCAGTTTCTTAGCAATAAAAATGAGGCGGTTAAAGCACTTATTTTATCTTGATTTTTCTTTAAGTAAAGCGTGTGTGACATGCGTTTTTTCGCCTTGATTGGGTTAAAATATTCAACTATTTTGTCAACCCATTTATTCTAAAGGTTTACCCGTGTCTATCACATTCGTCCCATTCTACGGAAAATCGGCACTTAGCCAGTTCCAAATCGAAAGATTAAAAGACAAACTTAGCCAGTATGCGATTACGCAGATTCGAGCACAATACGAATATTATGTATTTGCACATGAAGCATTGAGTGAATCAGAACATATCAGATTAAAACAGATATTAGATATAGACGACGATTGGAAGAAAAACGAGACGCTTGTTTTGAGAGTTTTGCCTAGAATGGGGACGATTTCGCCTTGGGCATCTAAAGCAACCGATATTGTTCATAATTGTGGTTTGTCTAATATTGCTCGAGTTGAAAGAGGTGTTCGTTTTTTATTTGAAACGAAAAAAGGTTTGTTAGGCGGGTTTGCCTCTTTAAATCAAGAAGCCCAAGAATTTATTTCATCACTGATTCACGATCGTATGACAGAGATGGTGGTCGGTGAAGAGTATCATGCAGGACAGTTGTTCCAAACCTTAAATCCCAAGCCATTACAACAGGTTGATGTGTTAAATCGTGGGGTGTCCGCACTTCAAGAGGCGAATGTTCAGTTAGGATTGGCTTTGTCTGAAGATGAAATTGAGTATTTAGAAAGCTCGTTTAAACGTTTGGGACGTAACCCAACGGATGTGGAATTGATGATGTTTGCTCAGGCTAATAGTGAACATTGTCGTCATAAGATTTTTAATGCAACATGGACGATTGATGGCGTTCAAAAAGATAAAACGCTCTTTGGCATGATTAAGGATACGCATATTAAACATCCGCAAGGAACGGTAGTTGCGTATTCTGATAATGCAGCGATTATGGAAGGTACTTCTGTTAAACGTTTTTATCCCGATACAAATTTAAAATATGCGAATCACGAACGTTTGACACATACTTTGATGAAAGTTGAAACGCATAATCACCCCACAGCGATTGCTCCTTTCCCAGGTGCGGCAACGGGATCAGGTGGTGAAATTCGTGATGAGGGGGCTACAGGTCGTGGTGCTAAACCGAAAGCAGGTTTATGTGGATTTACTGTTTCGCATTTAAATATTCCCACTTTGCCCGAATCGTGGGAAAAGAATGCACTTGTGCCACCTGAACGTATGGCAAGTGCTTTGGATATTATGATTGATGGTCCGATCGGTGCGGCTGCTTTTAATAATGAGTTTGGTCGTCCGAATTTATTAGGCTACTTCCGTAGTTATGAACAGCAAGAACAACAGCATTGGGGCTATCATAAACCCATTATGCTAGCGGGCGGTATGGGGGCGATTGATGATGCGTTGACTCACAAAAATGAGATTCCTGACGGTGCGTTGCTTATCCAATTAGGTGGTGCTGGCATGCGTATCGGCATGGGTGGCGGTGCAGCATCAAGTATGGCTTCAGGCTCCAATACCGCGGCCTTAGATTTTGATTCAGTTCAACGTGGCAACCCTGAATTACAACGTCGTGCCCAAGAAGTGATTGATGCATGTTGGCGTTTGTTAGAAGATAACCCTATTATTGCGATTCACGATGTCGGGGCAGGTGGCTTATCTAATGCTTTCCCTGAGCTGGTAAATGATGCAGACAAAGGTGCTGTTTTTGATCTCAGTCGTGTGAATCTGGAAGAATCAGGGATGTCGGCTGCTGAAATCTGGAGTAATGAGTCGCAAGAACGTTATGTCCTTTCGATTTTACCAAAGGATTTACCACGCTTTGATGAATTGGCAAAACGTGAACGTTGTCCATATAGTGTGGTGGGCATCGCCACAAAAGAAAAAGTATTGCGTGTGGTAGAGGGCGAGGGCTTGCCTGGTGAAGCAGAGGCTACATCGACACAAGAAGCCGCCGTGTTACGTCCTGTAGATGTACCGATTGATGTGATTTTAGGTAAACCGCCTCGTATGACCAGAACGGTGGAACATGAGGCGACGACGGTATCTGCGTTTGATCCAGTTAGCCAAGATTTGGTGAGCGTGGCAAAAAGTGTGATGCGTCATCCGACGGTAGCGAATAAAACCTTTTTAATTACCATTGGTGACCGTAGTGTGGGTGGCTTGTGTTCTCGTGATCAGATGGTAGGACCATGGCAAGTACCCGTGGCTGATTGTGCAGTGACCTTAGACGGTTACGAGACTTATACAGGTCAAGCGATGAGTATGGGTGAAAAAACACCGTTGGCGGTGGCCAATGCACCTGCTTCAGGTCGTATGGCTATTGCTGAAGCGATAACAAACTTGGTGGCTGCTGACATCGATGATATTTCTCGTGTGAAGTTGTCGGCTAACTGGATGGCTGCTTGCGGTTCTAAAGGGCAAGATGCGGCCTTGTATGATACTGTCGAAGCGGTTTCTCAGATGTGCCAAGAAGTAGGGTTGGCGATTCCCGTGGGTAAAGATTCCTTGTCGATGAGAACAAATTGGTCTCAAGATGATCAGACACACACCGTGTTATCGCCTGTCTCTTTGGTTATCTCTGCTTTTGCATCGGTCAATGATGTTCGTCAAACTTTAACGCCAATACTGAAAAATGAACCCTCAGTGTTGATTTTGATCGATTTAGGACTGGGCAAACAGCGTATGGGCGGATCCATTGTGGCCCAAGTGTTAAATCAATATGGGGGCGAAGTGCCTGATTTTGAGCATCCTGAACACTTGGTATCCTTTTTTAAAGTAATCCGTTCATTGGCTCGAGATAATAAGATTTTGGCATACCACGATAAGTCTGATGGTGGCTTATTTGCTACGGTTGCTGAGATGTCGTTTGCTTCTCAATTAGGTGTGTCTTTAAATATTGATATGCTGACTTTTGATGAACAAGTAGCTGATTGGGGTGACTATAAGATTCGCCCTGAGCAAGTTACTGTCCAAAGAGATGAATCTTCTTTCAAAGCCTTGTTTAATGAGGAAGCAGGTGCGGTGATTCAAGTTCGTGCTAGTGAACGCGATCATGTATTGCAAATGTTGAGAGAAGCTGGTTTATCAGCCTATAGTCATGTGATTGGTTCTTTAAATGACAAAGATAGAATCGAGATTTATCGTGATGGTAAATGTGCATATGAACCGATTGATCGTGCCGAATTAGCACGAGAATGGAGTCGCGTGAGTTATGAAATTATGTCTCGACGTGAAAATCCTCATACCGCACAAGCAGAATATGATGTGTGGTTGGATAAGTCTCATGCGGGACTAAAAGGTCAGGTGGATTTTGATCCTCAGGAAAATATTGCCGCTCCTTATATTGCAACAGGTGCTCGTCCGAAAGTAGCGATTTTGCGTGAACAAGGTTGTAATAGTCAGTTAGAAATGGCTTGGGCCTTTAACCAAGCGGGTTTTGATGCCTATGATGTGCATATGACTGACCTTTTGGCAAAACGACAACATCTGCAAGACTTTAAGGGATTGGTGGCTGTAGGTGGTTTTAGCTATGGTGATGTGCTTGGTGCTGGTGAAGGCTGGGCAAGAACGATTTTATGCCATGATGAATTGTCTCAACAGTTTGCACAATGGTTTGAACGTCCCGACGTGTTTGCACTAGGTGTATGTAATGGTTGTCAGATGATGGCAGCGTTGGCATCCATGATCCCTGGTGCGGAAAACTGGCCTCGATTTACGCAAAACCAGTCTGCTCGTTATGAAGCACGTTTATCTTTAGTTGAAGTGATGGATTCTGCGTCAATTTTCTTTAAAGGTATGGCAGGTTCTATCATGCCTGTGGCCGTTGCTCATGGTGAGGGCTATGCGAATTTTGGACTTCAAGGGGATGCCGAAAAAGTGGCTCGTTGTGTACGTTATGTTGATGGATCAGGTCAGCCAACGGAGCGTTATCCATTTAACCCTAATGGTAGTGCCAATGGCTTGACAGGGGTTACCACGAATGATGGACGATTTACGATCATGATGCCTCACCCCGAGCGAGTGACGCGAAATGTGATGATGTCTTGGCATCCTGAGAAGTGGGGACCAAAAGACACAGGTGGCGATGCGACGCCATGGCAACGTATGTTCCAAAATGCTCGTGTATTGATTGGATAATGAGAATAGATGAGGGATATGAGGTGAGACTCGACCCCTCATTTGTTTTACAGGATTTAGTGAATTTTTGTTATAATTATTTTTTGTGACTGTGGAGAATCTTTTATGCGTTTACTTAAACAAGCGCTAACATTTGACGATGTATTACTCGTCCCAGCATACTCAAATATCCTACCTAAGGATACCTCTCTTAAAACGCAACTTACGCGTGACATCAGCCTAAATATTCCTCTTTTGTCTGCAGCGATGG
This sequence comes from Basilea psittacipulmonis DSM 24701, assembly GCF_000743945.1. Lineage (NCBI taxonomy): Bacteria > Pseudomonadati > Pseudomonadota > Betaproteobacteria > Burkholderiales > Alcaligenaceae > Basilea > Basilea psittacipulmonis. The sequence continues at coordinate 652,437 of NZ_CP009238.1, forward strand.
ATACGGTGACCGAATCTCGCCTTGCGATCGCCATGGCCCAAGAGGGCGGTATTGGCATTATTCATAAGAATATGTCAGGTGAAAAACAAGCGGCAGAAGTGGCTCGTGTGAAACGTCATGAGTTTGGTGTCGTCGTCGATCCTGTCACGGTAACACCCGATATGCGTGTTCGTGATGCGATTGAGTTGCAAAACAAAAACGGTTTTTCTGGCTTACCTGTCGTTGAAGGTGGCAAAGTAGTGGGTATCGTTACGAACCGTGATTTACGTTTTGAAGATCGTTTAGATGAGCCACTAAGAAATATTATGACTCCTAAAGAACGATTGATTACGATGCATGAAGATGGTAGCTTGGAAGAAGCTAAACGCTTGATGCACGAAAATCGTTTAGAGCGAGTCTTAATTGTAAATGACGCTTTTGAACTAAAAGGCTTGGCAACGGTTAAAGATATTGTGAAAAATACCACTCATCCGAATGCCAATAAAGACGCAAAAGGGCAGTTACGTGTTGGTGCTGCCGTGGGCGTGGGTGCTGGTACAGAGCAGCGTGTTGATTTGCTTGTGAAAGCGGGCGTTGACGTGATTGTG